>JAZQTO010000038.1:0-9072 GCA_045630805.1 Paludibacteraceae bacterium | reverse complement strand
CATGCACGAACTACTACAATACCACCCTTGGATCATTGAGCAACATCAATGGGACCCGCAGCACGAAGCTGAAATTGAGCAACAACTCACCTTCTCCAACGGATACATCTGCCAAACAGCGCATTTCGAAGAGTTCTATTCGGGATCACAATGTCTATGCACTTTTATCAACGGCATAGACCACCCTATCCTCAATCTCTCTTCCATCTCCATTCGACTACACGATGAGCGTCTTGACCTAGCCACTTGGCAAGTCAAGGAGTTCTACCGTTGTTTGCACAAGAACCAGCCTTGCCTTGAACGTCACTTTACCGCCACATCTCCCAAAGGAGCAACCATACAAGTCAAGACCCGCCGTCATCTGTTAGAACAGAAAGAGGCCATAGTGATTGATTACGAGATCACTTCCGTGGACTACGCTGGACCCATTTCCTATCTAGCTATGCTCGGAGCCAACAACGAGAACGCAGATTGGTACCCTCTCATGAATCATATTGGACAAGAACATTGTTGGTTGTGGCTGCAAATGCACGAACTCAACCTGCAACTCTGTTGCGCCATGACATGGAGTGCACAATACAACAACACCCCTCTCGTACAACGACCTATCAAAATAGAGAAACAACATACCATTGGCTACTCGCTCATCACCAATATCAAACCAGGTGATACATGCCTATTGCAAAAGAAAGTAGTCGTTATGGATTCTCGCACACACAACAAAGAACAACTTATCACGGATGCCGTACAATGCTTGACAAACTTGTAAAAGAACATATCATCCTTGGAGTGGACCCTGGCACCTTGTATATGGGATATGCTTTATTGCACACCTCTGGAAGCAAAGTTGAAGTCATCGATTTCGGAGTTTTTGATGTCCACAAACTAGAAGACCAGTATGCGCGCTTACAAAAGGAGTTCTTCTTCCTACAAGAGCTTATCGACAAGCACCAGCCTACCGTGCTCGCTATTGAGTCACAATTTGTGGACAAGAATCCCCAAACGATGATTAAGATCGTCCACGCCCAAGGAGTGGCTATTGCTGCTGCTTTATCTAAAGATGTTCCAGTGCAAGAGTATTCTCCTATGAAAGTCAAGATGGCTATCACGGGCAACGGTCATTCCGACAAGCATCAAGTGGCAGATATGCTGCAACGCTTCTTGCATATTCCTCCCGAGCAAATGCCTAAGAAACTCGACGCTACGGATGCTTTGGGTATAGCATATTGCCATTACCTACAATTAGGTATGCCTCTGCGCGAGAAAGGTGCCAAGAACTGGACCACTTTTGCTAAACAAAAAGGATTGGTGGACAAACAGCTTACAGGGCCAAATGCCAAACTACAAGCAGCTATGCAAATGGCAAAGAAAAAGAAATAAGCACTTTTTTTAGTAAAATTCCTACCTAATATTTGGTATTTTGATTTTTTTGTTGTACCTTTGCACAACTTTTGATAGGCAATGGTTTATACTAAATAGCCTATCGCTAAAAAAAGATATTAACTATTAATTATTAACTATTAACGATAAATAACTATGGCTTACGTTATTTCTGAAGATTGTATCGCTTGTGGTACATGTATTGATGAGTGCCCAATGGGTGCTATTTCTGAGGGTGATATCTATGTAATTGACGCTGACGCTTGTACAGAGTGCGGCACTTGCGCAGATGTTTGCCCAAGCGGCGCTATCTCTCAAGGCTAATCAGTAGGGTTTCCGAAATATCTCTGATTTTTCGGGTGCTCTTAGCGGACTCCCCACTCAATCTATTTGGGGTACTCTTAGCGCAATGCATTTTGCATAACAAGAGGGTGTATCAAAATCTGATACACCCTCTTTATTATACCTATCTTTACCCAGTCTTTTACGGGTTCATAACGGGTTTATACTCTACTTTACCCGATACCACTCCGTTACCACTCAGAACCTTTACCGTAGCGAAACAATAACTTCTGCGGCACTTCTAGCGGCAGATTTCTCGCCGAGAATCTGCCAGAGTGCCTCGTATTCCGTTTTCATTTTCGCGCGATAGTCTTCATCCTCCAATAGTCGTCTAAGTTCCATCTCAACATTCTCTTGCGTAAAACGACTAGCTACCAACTCTTGTATCACTTCCTTACCAGGAATGATATTCACCAAAGTAAAATACTTAATTTTGAACATCAACGGCTTGAGCAGTTTCTCTAAATACTTGCTACCCGCCACATGATAGACTGCCGTCTGCGGACAACCTATGAGGGCGGTCTCCAATGTTGCAGTACCTGAATTGACCACCGCAACAAGTGCATTATTGAGCAGAGCATATGTATCTCTAGTTAGTTCCTCACCACGCAAATAGGGAGCGTAGAAGGTATCATCTATACCAGGTGCCGCTGTTACGACAACACGATACCTCTCGCCTGCCACGTTGCGTGCTGCTGCCAACATCGTCGGCAGACACTTGCTTATCTCGCTCTTTCTTGAACCAGGCAGTATGGCAATCGTTTCTTTGCCTTTTGCCTCATTGCCTCTAGCCTCTAACCTCCAACTGCGTATACAATCCGCTGTTGGATTTCCCACATATTGGCACTTATACCCATGTTTTGCATAAAAAGCGGGTTCAAATGGGAATATACCCAATATCCTATCACAGTAACGAGCAATTTGATGTACACGCCACTCTTTCCATGCCCAGATTTTAGGTGGGATGTAGTAGATAATTTTGGTCTTGGGTAGATATTTCTTGCAGTATTTAGCTATTTTGAGGTTGAAGGACGGGTAGTCTATCAAGATGAGCACATCGGGTTGTTCTTGTAGGAGAGTTTCTTGAGCTATTTGGAAGTTATGTTTGATCTTACCTAGATTCTTAAACACAGCCACAAACCCCATATATGCCATCTCTCGATAGTCCACGTAGAGGTGGCATCCTTGGGCACGCATCTTATCTCCGCCCAAGCCTACGAACAGTGCTTGAGGATCTTTCTCGCGCAATGCTGCCATCAGATTGGCGGCATGCAAATCGCCCGATGCTTCTCCTGCTATCAAAAAATAGTTCATCTCACTTATCACTCACGTTATTCACCATCTACATCATCAAGCCAAAACTTGCCACAATATAGGGTAATGCGCCTATCAGTACGCCTTTGGCTAGGCGCCATGTTTCCAACGTATAGAGTACAAAAATCATTGCCATATTAGGGAATATACCCACCTGGCATATACGCCCTAAGATGGGTCGCATCAAGTCCCAATCAAAGGTCTCAAAGGTGTACCACAGGTTGAAACGTTCAATATACACCCATCCCACCAAGGCGGGCAACGCCAACCCCAGTAAAATACCTATCCAATATTTATCCAATTTCTGCCTCATTACCTGAAACCTATCCCTACACCAACTCCGTTGCTGTTTGATCTATAGAGCAAGGATGCACACTCATGTAGTGGTTATTCATTGCCCAGTGGTCGGTATCTTGTGCTTCTGGTTCAATATTGATAAACTCTCCGCCTAGTTTATAGCATGCCTCGCCTTTCTCATCTACAGCAGGAATCATCTCCTTGCTCCAATAGCCACGACATTGGCGTGTCCATTTCAGTCCAACGAGTTCGCCTACGGGTGCATTCACATTGTAGCAGACACCATATGGTTTCTTCTCCTCTAGCAAGTGCTTCGTGAGTTCTAGGATATACTTTTCCATATGACTAAAGTCCGCTTCTGGACTATGGTCATCTATGGAGAAGCCTATGGATGGAATACCATGCTCAGCACCCACAAAGCATGCGCCCATAGTGCCAGAGTAGATAACATTGATACCTGCATTAGAACCATGGTTAATACCACTCACCAGCAGGTCAATCTTACTGCTATCGCCTTCGCACACAACGTCAATCGCTAGTTTCACGCAGTCACTAGGAGTGCCATTAGTGGTATAGACGGTCACATTCTTCTGCCAGTCTTCTATGCCCCAATTAGGGTCGTTTAGTTCACGCAGATAGATAGGTTGTGCCACGGTGATAGCATTGCTCATTCCACTACGTGCACCATCAGGAGCGACTACGGTCACGTGTCCGAGTTCGCTCATTATACGTACGATGGTCAGGATGCCTTTTGCACCCCAACCATCGTCGTTTGTTACAAATATTTCCATATTGCTTCGCGTTTAGAAGTTCAGGAGTTTAGGAGTTCAGAAGTTACTGCTGAACTTCTGAACAGAGGCAAAGCCTCACCTGAACCTCTGACTTTCTTTACCGCAGCTACTGCGCCTTATCCTACTACTTCCCAAACCACGTCAATCACTTTCTTTGCCAACGCGTCAGCCTCTTCCATAGTAGCGGCCTCAGAGTAAACACGAATGATTGGTTCGGTATTAGATTTGCGGAGGTGTACCCAACCGTCAGCAAAGTCGATCTTCACGCCATCTTTGTCGTTGATGCGCTCACCAGCGTATTTCTCTTTGACTGCCTCTAACACTTTATCTACATCAATCTCTGGAGTCAAGTCAATACGATTCTTAGAGATGCAGTATTCTGGGAAAGTCGCACGAAGTTCGCTTACCTTGCAACCTTTTTGCGCCAAGCTGCTGAGGAAGAGTGCGATACCTACCAATGCGTCACGACCATAGTGGCTAGCTGGATAAATCACACCACCGTTACCCTCACCACCGATGACAGCGTTAGTACGTTTCATCTCGGTTGTTACGTTCACTTCACCTACGGCACTTGCGCTGTATGAACCGCCATGTTTAACAGTCACATCGCTCAATGCACGAGTAGAAGACATATTGCTTACGGTGTTACCTGGAGTTTTGCTCAATACGTAGTCAGCTACAGATACAAGTGTGTACTCCTCGCCAAACATATCGCCGTTCTCGCAGATGATAGCCAAACGGTCCACGTCTGGATCTACTACGAAACCTACATCAGCCTTACCCTCGCGCATGAGATTAGAGATCTCGGTCAAGTTTTGTGGCAATGGCTCTGGGTTGTGAGCGAAGTGACCAGTTGGCTCGCAGTTGAGCTCAATGATATTTTTCACGCCCAATGCTTTCAAGATAGCAGGGATAGCAAGTCCACCTACTGAGTTCACGCAGTCAATTGCTACGGTATAGTTTTTAGCCTCAATAGCAGCTTTATCTACGAGTTCAAGTGCCATCACGTCACGAACGTGATCCTCGAGGTAATCACGACGAGTAATCTTGCCCAAGTCATCTACTTCAGCGAAGTTAAAGTCTTCAGCCTCAGCGATAGCCAATACCTCTTTACCCTCTACATCATTGAGGAACTCACCTTTCTCGTTGAGGAGTTTGAGGGCATTCCATTGTTTTGGGTTGTGACTTGCAGTAAGGATGATACCACCAGCAGCGTTGAGACCAGTTACAGCAAGCTCTGTGGTTGGGGTAGTAGCGAGACCAATATTGATCACGTCATAGCCCATACCCACGAGGGTACCGCATACCAATTGGTCCACCATTTCGCCAGAGAGGCGAGCGTCACGACCTACTACGATTGTTTTGTTGTCTGGCAACATTGCCTTACGTTGGGTAGCGTAAGCAGCAACGAAACGTACAACATCTACTGGGCTCAAGCCCTCTGCAACGCGGCCACCGATGGTACCGCGAATACCTGAAATACTTTTTACAAGTGCCATTTTTCTTAGTATTTTTGTGTGTTTATGTTCGACCTATACTTATTGATTATCTACTTTAATTGGATTATCCGTTCTCTTAAGTTCGTATCCATAAGGAGTCACTGTGCTCATCTCCTCATTAAATCCCATTTTACTTGGTACAATTATTTTACAATGGGAATAAGGATACTTCATATATTTAAGAGCCACTTGCCAGCCTGTGCAAGAGTTATCCGAATTAACCATATATTCCAATTTGATAGGATCTGCACTATCCATTGTTCCCCAATTAGACAAAGTATCTGGATACTCATCCAATGTATAGCGCTTAAAACGCAACAAGACCGGATCATTTTTTTCTATTTCGGGGAAAGTAGTATCTCCTAGCGCAACCATATGGAAATAACAATTATCACCTTCAGGTACACGATAATAGATATTTTCTTTCCATTGGTCAGCCGCAGGGAGGGTATCAACGATTATCAATCCATGTCGCGCAATATAACTCTCAATGAGTTTACGCTCTTTTTTTAGTTGTTCGGAGTAAATATTACTATTGCAGCCAGATGCCACTAGCAATACGATTCCCACTAGTATCAATTGTATCTTTTTCATATATTCTTCGCCTTTATCCTTTTACCTTTAGCGCAGCGTCCTATACCCTACTCCGCTACCTTCACCACAATCCTTAGATTGCTATATGGTTTGATAATAGATGTCCCTTCCACTCCGTAGGCCATATACCAAGGGGCAATGATTTGTATTTGTTCGCCTTGTCGCAGATTATGAAGCGCCCTATTGATTGCCACGGGCAGTTCTCCGCCACCTATTTGTAGGTTTTCCTTGACATCAGCAATGAGACTGTCATTGAGTTCATATATCTGGATATGTATATCCACGTATTGTCCTTTTTGCAGAGAGTCTTGTGTCGTTTGATACAGGAGGGTGTACCAAAACCCAAATTCATCCTGCGCATAGGTATGTAGCGTATCGTGTTTGACATATTCGAGGCATTGTTTATCTGCTTCGTCGGTCATCCGTTGATTAAAGTATAATTGTGCCATTAGCATTGAGTCGGGCTGTAATTCTGCTCCCAAATGCCTCACAGGTTGTGGGCTCTTATTGCATCCCATCAAAAGTAGAGTCAATAGCAACAATCCACTCATTCTCATCACGTTTATATTTGACAAACTTATCCCCATAATAATATCCGCTGCAAAGGTACAAAAAAAAATGTATATATGCAAGAAAAGCGAACAATTATTCGTAAAAAAGATAGATAGTTTATATAGATAGTTTATCTATCGCCAATTTTAGTTTAAAGGACGGCACTATGTGCCTTTCATGTGCTTGGAGATGAAGTAACCACGAATGGTCTTCTTGGAATCAGGCTGCAAGAGTTGAGCTAGATACTCTTGCTCTAGCGCTAGCCATTCAGGCGAACCTTTGATGATTTGGTTGTAGGCCTTAGAGGCAGCAGCCATACGCAAAGTGCCTGCCTTTTCCGCTTCGGATTGAGGTTTGAGACTATAGTCACGAGGATTATTTCTGTGACCGGTGAACTGAGTGCCATGGCGCTCCATAAGCCATATGTCGCTTTGGCAGTGGAGTTTGCCATGGGCACTCTCGATAATTGGATTATAAGTTACTTTAGACATAATGTAGAAAAATTTTTAATAGTTTATAATATTTGTTACTATCAATCCCTTAGAAATTACGGGTTCATGACGGGTTCATACCGAGCAAAAACCAGAAGAGCACTGTCACATTTCTAACTCTTCATTACTCGTCAATCACTCATTCCCGTCACTCCGTTCTCTACGGATCTTCCGTCAAAACACACTGTGGCATTTTGTACATTTTGTACACTTTAGGAACTTTTGGAAATGCCCAAAATGTACAAAGTGTAAAAAATGTATGACTTATTTTAAGCTATTCTTTTTTGATAAACTCCATGTGCAACGTGCAGAATATCATTGGATTGTACAAATTTGTTAAGCCACTTGTTTAGCGTATTTAATCCTATTCCAAGGACTTCCGCCTGCTTCACGGCGTCTTGCTTGGTGAAGTCCGCAGGAAGCATCTCGAAGAACTGCTTTTGGATTAGCGTATGACCGATTTCTCCAGGGGCAGTATCCTTGTTCTCAGGCAACATCTGGAACATCATTGCGGAATGCATCAGCAGTTTGTGACCAATCAAAAGCATCGTCTCAAAGTCCTCCTCCGAACATACCATGCGCTCGGGCAACGGTTTAGAGATGTCAAGGCGCAATCCCGTGAGAATCATGCCTATGCGTTTCATAATCACAGGCATACGCTTGAGGATCGAATCAAACTCATTGCCAAAAGCATGGCGTTGCGTCTCATACATCGCTCTAAACATACGAGTGATGGTCTTGCGTTGGGCGTCCGTCAAGTAGAAGTAGCAGCTGTGCTTCGCTTTTCTCATCCAACCATAACGCTGGCTCAATTCGCGACCCAACTGCTCATACAAAGCAATCTCTTGAGGAACAGCATCATCTGCTTCATCTAGCCAAACACGGTCATCAAAGTCTTGTGTTTGCTTGACTACATAGCAGGCGAAGCGGCTCATGAGACCATTCTCTCGGCTCTTAATCAAGGGCTTAAGCTGGTTGTAGGTACCTGAGATCAAGACGGCAAAGTGTGGGTTAGGAATCTCAATGAGCTCTTCTTGATTCTTGCGAAGCTTGCTGATCGTCTCATGCTCAAACATACAACGGAGTACATCGGAGAAACCGCCTGTCGTGCTGCTAAGGGCTTTGCTGAGGGTATCAATCTCCGTAGCCATCATGATACCTCGTCCCTTGAGCATTTGCAGATAGCTCATGAGGGCAGCAGAGGAGGTGTTGGCGGGCAGGAAAACAAACTCACCATGCTCATTCTCAATGCCTTGCAGCAATTGTTTGGCATAGTTCATGATACCTTTGCCCGAGGCGGCAGGAGCTAAAACCATGGTCATGAGTTCGGGGCCATAGACATGGTGCGGAAAGCCGTGATACATACGCATGGCGGGAAGAGCGTAAGCGTAATTGGTTAATAACGAAAGCAATAGCATGTCTCGCATCTCGCCCTCTGGGGCAATGCTAATGGCTTTCTCAACTTGCCAGGGGAGTTGACCTTGACGAAGATGGGTGGTAATGAGGGTGTCTGCACCCTCGGAAGGAATGAGTTTTTCCATAGTAAAAAGTTAGTTAAAAGTTAATAATTAATAGTTAATGATTTTTTTATTTTTGTAGGCATCAAGGATGTCGTATTTTTGTTTCCTAAATAATTCTCGAATTGTCATAAATTGACGACATTATTGACACGAATTGTTATATATTTAAAATTTTTTATTACCTTTGCAGTCGATTTACATCTAAAGTATGGAATAAGGCAGATGAATTGTTAGCGTTTTACGCCGTTTAAGACGTTATGTCCCCATACTTTATACATCCAAAAGCTGGATA
>JAZQTO010000037.1:0-12878 GCA_045630805.1 Paludibacteraceae bacterium | reverse complement strand
AGGAACTCAAGGCTAATGGCTGCTGGTGCTGCTGCGAGGTAAGTAACATGGGTTGCCAACCTGGCGCTATCCACTACTTCCAACATAATGGCGTACTCTTTGCTCCTGGTAAAGCTGTTAACGCAGGTGGTGTAGCTACTTCTGGTTTGGAGATGACACAAAACTGCGAGCACCTCAGTTGGACCGCACAAGAGGTAGATACTCGTCTCCACCAAATCATGGAGTCTATCCACGAGCAATGTGTTAAGTTCGGTACCCAAGCCGACGGCACAATCGACTATGTGAAGGGTGCTAACATCGCAGGCTTCATGAAGGTAGCTCAAGCAATGCTAGAACAAGGTATCATCTAATTCACGAGTCCTACTAGTACCGCTAGTTCTACTAGTTTAACTAGCCTAATAAAATAAAAGGACCGCTCAATCGAGCGGTCCTTCTCTTTCGCCTTTCCCTATAGCCTATAGCCCGAAGGGCGTCCTATAGCGAAGCGTCCTATCACTTCATCAAAGTTCAACAACGATTTGGCTAGCGCGAACTTGGTTAGAAGATGCGGTAAACACTACCTCTGCTGCGTCTCCTGTCCATGTGCCGTTTGCACCAGAGTAGGTATAATCACCAGGAGAAGCTGTGAAGCAACCAGGGCCGTATTTAGCATCGTCATTAGCAGTGCAAGTGAAGCTTACTTTCTTTACATTACCTACGGTAGAAGTAACGGTCAAAGTTTGGTTCTTGTAGATGCGGTAGTGACCTTCGCCATTGAATGCGCCAAGGATACCTTGTGAAACAGTGATAGTCACACCGTCTTTTGTAATGGTGTAAGAAGTAGCATTGTTAGAGTCGGTGCCAGCATTACCTTTCTCTGTGTCAGCGTCAAATACGATAGCGCCCTCTGGAGGAGTTGTGCCAGTGTTGTCATCGTTACCATTATTGTCGCCGTTGTTATCGCCATTACCACCTGGATTTGGATTCTCGTTGCCGCTGCTGATCAACTTCACGAAGTATGCACCCATCACCTCGATCTTGCCGTTGTATGAACCACGTAAACCGCGGAGAGTGATCTTGTCGCCATCCTTCAAACCTAGTTCGCCAAATGACTTATCAGCCTTGGTGTTGCCTACAGCAGTAAATGCTTTGTCTAAGCCATATACATATACAGTACCAGTTTCGTCTGTGAGGTCAAAATTACCGTAAATAACGGCATTACCGCCAGCGCTAAGTCCGCTAATCACACCTGTGAGCTCGTAATATACGAGTGATTCGGTGTATTCTGGAGCAGCAATAAACTCTTTGATTGTAACTACCTTAGCGGTTGGCTCTTTTTGCTCTACGTTAGGATTAACACCAAACTCTTTGTCGCCTACTTTTGCATATTCAGGGCTCTTAACACCTGCTACACCAAAGTATGCCTCCAATGAACCATAGATCAATACCTCTACACCGTCTAGGTCAGGGTTTTGAACAAGGTTCAAACCGGTACGCAATGCGCCATTAGGCAATTGTACAGGTACGCAGTTGCCGCTGTTGGCTTCATCTGCATTGTCAGCTATCAAGATGTTAGTGTTGTAGTTATTTACGCTACCATCGTCGTTGCTGCTGCCAGAGAATGGTGCATTGAACTCAGCACCACTGATGCTCTTGCCGTTGATTTGACCTACGATATACGCTTTTACCCAATATTTACCAGCGTTGCTGTTGTTGAGCAACAATACGTCGTTAGCTGTATAAGGATTCTCCATGCTACCATCTCCTACAACCTCTGTTGGGTTGTTGCCAGTGTTGCTGCCACCGCTCAATGCTGGGTTGGTACTCTTCCAGATGTGCGCTGCACCCTTACCTACAGTCTCGTATGTGCCGTTGTAGTTGGTCAACTCGCCGTAGATTACCACATAGTCGCCTACTGCTACTGCATCAGGATTGGTGATTTTTGCGCCATCCAAACCATATACTTGGTATGCGTAGAAGTCCTCGGTAGCGTTCTCTTTGGTATCAATCATGTAGAAGAGGGCGTTGTTGAACTTGCTGATGCCATCAGCGTGACCGTTAGCGAGTTTCTTTACCCAACCTTTTACGTAATACTTGGTACCTGTGGTTGCACCGCTCTCCAATTGAGCGCAGATTGCGTTTGCCTCTGCTACGGTCAAACACTCAGCTGGGATGTTCCATCCAATGGTGTCTGGAGCGTCTGGAGTTACTTGAGTTGTGTCCTCGTTGCCACCTTGACCGTTACCTGGACCGCCTGGAGGGTTTTGTGGCTCGCAGCCGATAAATGCTACTGCTGCAATCAGCATAAATGCTGCAAATAATTTGTTTAGTTTCATTGTTGTAAGTTTTTTATTTGTTGATTATATTTTATTGTGCCTTCTAACGCAAAATAATTCAGCATGCAAAGTTACAACATTTTTTTTATATACGCAAGATTTCTGCGAAAAATCGTTTAAACATTTATTCTAAACATTGATGGATTCTTCTCAAATTAGTTGGAAACTATTTGCATTCACTTAAGATTCAGCGCACGAGCGTAGCGAGGAGCGGTGGCAATTCATTACGGAGTACGCAGTATGCTATAAGTAGTGTTGTAATAAGATTTATTAAGATTTCGTGAGCGCAGCGAGCAGGAGCTTCTGTTTCTTTCAACTAAATTGTCAAAGAACCACTTTGATTCCCTGATTCCCCTTTGTTTGCCCTCTGTCTTCATCGGAACCTCATCGGAACCTCATTGGAACCTCATCGGAACTTCATCGGAACTTCACCATATCTATTCCTTTGGATACACCTAAGACCTCACAATCTACTCAGTTGCCTAGCAAATAGAGCAAAAATGCGGAAATGTTAATTTTTTTTACAAAATATTTTGTAGATTGGGAAAAAAGCAGTAATTTTGCACGCTGAATTGAGAACTATACGTTTTCGATTGCAAATCAAGCGTTTTTATTAATTAATTAGGAGGATAAAACTATAGCAAATCCACAAAAAGGCCCACAACAACGTCGTGGCCGCGTAGAAAAAGAAATGCCAAACCGCATCAACGATGCAATTCGTGGCGTGAAAGAAGTTCGCCTTGTAGGCGATAATGTAGAACAAGGTGTGTATTCTTACGAACAAGCTATGCGCATCGCAGATGATCAAAACCTTGACTTGGTCGAGATCTCAGCCAATGCCGTGCCACCTGTGTGCCGAATCTTGGATTATCAGAAGTTCCTCTATCAAAAGAAACGCAAAGAGAAAGAGATCAAAGCGAACTCTGCTAAAGTGGTAATCAAAGAGATTCGTTTCGGACCTCAAACTGATGAGCATGATTACAATTTCAAACTCAAGCATGCGCAAGAGTTCTTGAAAGAGGGTAATAAGGTGAAAGCTTATGTCTTCTTCCGTGGACGTAGCATCCTTTTCAAAGACCAAGGCGAGTTGCTCCTTGCACGCTTCGCAAATGATCTTGAGGAGTATGGCAAAGTAGAAGCTATGCCAAAGCTTGAAGGCAAGCGCATGATCGTCAACATCGCTCCAAAGAAATAGTCGTAGGGCCACCAATGGCTGCCTGAGACTTAAAATCAATATTAACAATTTAAATTATTAACAAAATGCCAAAGGTAAAGACTAATTCCGGTGCTAAAAAAAGATTCGCTCTTACCGGAACGGGCAAAATCAAGCGTAAACACGCTTACAAGAGTCACATTCTGACAAAGAAGACTAAAAAACAAAAACGCAACTTGACTCACGTTGCACTCGTAGATTCAACTAACATGCGTTCTGTACGCGAGATGTTGCTTCTCCGCTAATTATTAACCACCAATTTTTAATGTAGTAAAACTATGCCAAGATCAGTCAATCACGTTGCTTCACGCAACCGTCGTAAAAAGATTTTGAGCCTCACTAGAGGCAATTTTGGTGGCCGTGCAAACGTTTGGACAGTTGCCAAAAACACTTGGGAGAAAGGTCTCCAATACGCTTATCGCGATCGTAAGAACAAAAAACGCACCTTCCGTGCTTTGTGGATCCAACGTATCAACGCTGGTGCACGCTTGGAGGGCTTGAGCTACAGCCAACTCATGGGCGCACTCAAGAAAGCTGGTATCGAAATCAACCGCAAAGTCCTCGCAGATTTGGCGATGAACAACCCAGCTGCATTCAAAGCTATCGTTGAGCAAGCTAAGAAGTCTATCTAATTAGATGTGAACAAAAGTAAATAAGGTGTCCGTGCTGTAAAGCAAGACACCTTATTCACTTTCAAAATGAAGGGAAATAAGACTTTCCTTATTTATTTATGCGTGCGTAGGCGCGTGCGCGCATATACGTGTAAAGGATTATAAATCAAAAAACTATAACTCTATGAAACACTTGTACATTTGGATGTTGCTATTGGCACTTTCCGCAACATTGGCTGTGTCTGCAGAGCCATTAACTGGTTTCCGCTATGAGGATGCAACTAAATTCCAAATCATTAACAAAGGCTGGGATAATACCACCGAGCCCTACACTCGCCTTCCTCAGCAGTTTATGGACAGCTGCCGCGAGGAACAACAATGGCTCTACAACCATTCATCTGGTATCGCTGTACGCTTCGCTACCAATAGCAAACGTATTGCAGCTCAATACAATTTGAAAAACAATTTCCATATGCAACATATGGCGATGACCGGTATCAAAGGCACCGACCTCTATTACCTCAACGAGGAGCGTAACGTCTGGGAGCATGTCAATACCGCTCGCCCACAAGAGAAGAACTTCAAAGCAGACTCTGTCCAATCCAAACTCTATGTGGAGAACTTGGATGGTGAGATGCACGAATATATGATCTACTTGCCACTCTATGACGGTATCAACTGGTTACAAATCGGTGTGGATTCTACTGCTGAACTCACCATGCCACGCGTAGAGAATCCTCGTAAGATGGGTAAGATCGTTATCTATGGCACAAGTATCCAACAAGGCGGTTGCGCATCACGTGTAGGTATGGTACCTTCTGCGATGATCCAACGTGAATACAACCTCGAGTGTGTCAATCTTTCCACATCTGGCAACGCACGCATGGATTTCTATATCGCAGAGGCTCTTGCTAGTATTGAGGATGCTATCTGTTATGTCATCGATCCTGTGCCTAACTGCACCAAAGACCGTTGCGATACTGCTACCTATGATTTTATCAAAATCTTACGCACCCTTCGTCCTGAAGTGCCTATCATCATGGTAGAAGGTATCATGTATCCATATACTCGTCATAATAGCTTCCATGCCGAATACCTCCCACAAAAGAATGAGGGCTTCCGCCGTGGCTATGAGCAACACTTGGCGGAGAATCCAAAGGGTTTGTACTACATGACCCATGACGGACAAGTAGCTCCAGAGATGGAGGGCACAGTGGATGGCGTGCACTTGACCGACTATGGCTTCCGCGCGTATGCCGACTTGCTAGAGGTCAAGATCAAAGAGGCGTTGGACGATACTGGGGTAGAGTATAACCTCACTCCTTCGTACAATATCGTTCGCCCAATGACTTTCTGGGAGAAACTTCGCTTCTTGTTTAGTGGAAATTAATAAAAAAATAATTTTTCATTAATATCCATTTCATCTATTTGCTATACTTTTGCAAAGAACTAAATACAATAAATTTTTAATTTTTATGAAGAAAGCACTAATGTTTCTTTTGAGCGCGATGGTAAGTGTTACCATGTTCGCTCAATCAGTTGCTGTTACGGGTACAGTAATTGATGCAGACAACAATGAACCATTGATTGGTGTGTCTGTACTTGAAGTAGGTACTACCAATGGTGTAGTAACCGACTTGGATGGTAATTTTACCCTTTCTGTAAAAGCTGGCGCTAAATTGCAACTCTCCTATGTGGGTTACAACACCCAAGAGGTTGCTGCCAAAAACAATTTGGGTACGATTGAACTCAAACCTGAGGCGGTAGGTCTCCAAGACGTTACGGTTACAGGTCAAATCGCGGTTCAACGTAAAACTCCTATCGCTGTGAGCCAAGTGACCGCTCTTGAGATTGAAGAGCGTATTGGTGGTGGCGAGTTCGTGGAAGTCCTCAAAAACACTCCTGGTGTTCACGCTAACGCCAATGGTGGTGGTTGGGGTGATAGCGAGATTTGGATGCGTGGTTTCGACAACACCAATATCGCTATGATGATCAACGGTGTACCTATGAATGGTATGGAGAACGGTAAAGTGTATTGGTCTAACTGGCAAGGTCTTTCTGACGTGACCAGCGTAATGCAAACTCAACGTGGTTTGGGTGCCAGCAAGATGAGTGCGCCTTCTGTAGGTGGTACTATCAATATCGTGACCAAAGGTCTTGACGCTAAGCGTGGAGGCTCTTTCTCATATTCTATGGGTGACAATGGCTACAACAAAGTAACTTTCTCTGTATCTACTGGTTTGATGGACAATGGATGGGCTATCACTGTGATGGGTGCTCGCACTTGGGGTGATGGTTATATCCAAGGTACTAGCTTTGAGGGTTACAACTACTTCGCTAATATTTCTAAGCGTATCAACGAGAGCCACCAATTGTCTTTGACTGGCTTCGGTGCTCCACAACAACACTACCAACGTTCGGGTGGTCTCACCATGGCGGAGTGGAACAATGTACGCAAGTATATGAAGGATGGTATGCACTTCTCTCGTTACAACCCAACCTATGGTTATGACGACTACGGCAACCAAAACTCTGCTAACTACAATGTGTATCACAAACCACAAATCTCTCTCAACCACATTTGGCAAATTGACCACAAGTCTTCTCTCTCAACCACTGCTTATGTATCTCTCGGTCGTGGTTATGGTCGTACTGCAGAGCCTGGCTTGAACTCTTCTTATAGCTATACCGACCTTACTTATGGTTCTAACTATGGTACTTTGGCACACACTTTCCGTCGTGAGGATGGTACTTTCGACTATGGAGCTGTAGAGTTTGCTAATAGCCCTAACAACCCTATCTACGATCCTAACTCTGATCAATTCGAGAAGATGTATGCTGGTTCTCAACTCGTTATCTGCGAGAACCGTAACGACCACAACTGGTATGGATTGACATCTACCTATACCAACAAGTTTGCTGATGCGCTAGACTTCTATGCTGGTATTGACGTTCGTTACTACCAAGGTAAGCACAATGCTACTATCTCTGACCTCCTCGGTGGCGAGTACTTCATCGATGCAACTCGTGCTAAGGTAAAAGGTGTTAACAACGCGGCTGCACTTGATCCAATGTGGCAATACGAGAAATTGACTATCGGTGATATCGCTTATCGTAACTACGACGGTTTCGTGGTACAAGAGGGAGCATATGCTCAATTAGAGTACAATCAAAACAACTGGTCTGCTTTCGTTAACGGATCTATCAACTACAACCACTACTGGAAGGTGGACTATTTCTACTACGATGCCGAGAAAGGCAAATCTGAGGTGCTCGGTTTCCTCGGTGGTACTATCAAAGCAGGTGCTAACTATGAGTTTAACAAACACCACAATGCCTTCATTAACGTAGGTTATATCTCTCGTGCACCAAACTTGGACTACGGAGCATTCATGAACGCTTCTACTAGCAACACCATCAACGTGGACGCTAAGAACGAGCAAATCGCTAGTGCTGAGATTGGTTACGGTTTCCACAATGAGTATGTAAATGTGGCTGTTAACGGTTACTTCACCGAGTGGATGGACAAAACCATGACCAAGTCTTCTACACTTTCTGACCCAGCACAAACTGAGTATTTCATGAACATGACTGGTGTTAACGCACGTCACATGGGTATTGAGTTTGAGGCAAAAGCTCGTCCTACCAAATGGTTGGAGATTTCTGCTATGCTCTCACTTGGTAGCTGGAAATGGGATAGCGATTCTGTTGTTGGTCATATCTATGACAAACACGGTCAAGCGCTCACAATGGATGGTAATATCACAGAGCCAGGTGCTGCTGATCACGCATGGGCACTCATCAATATGAAGGGTATCAACGTGGGTGGTTCTGCTCAAACTACAGCTAACCTCGGTGTTACTTTCAAACCTTTCAAGGGATTCCGTTTTGGTGCTGAATATACTCTCTATGATCGCAACTATGCTTACTACTCATTCTCTGGTAGTAACCTCCAATTGGGCAAGGAGATGAACCTCCTCCAACCTTGGAAGATTCCTACAGGCGGTTGCCTAGATATGCGCGCTTCTTATAGCTTTGAGATTGGTAAAGTTCGTGCTACTCTCACTGGTAACATCAACAACGTGCTCAACCAACTCTATATTGAGAAAGCATGGAACCCTGAGACTGTTTCACAAAACATCAAAGAGGTTAATGCAGACAATGTGTACTTCTACTTTGCTAAGGGTACAACATACAACATTCGTTTGAAAATTAACTTCTAATCACCCATAGAACGGTTAAAACTTTTAAAACTTTTTTAACTTATTGAGACAATGAAAAAAGTATTATTTTTCCTCGCCAGCGCGCTAATCTTAGCTTCCTGCGAGAATTTCTATATCGATCAAAATTTGGGTGGTAGCGACTACAATCCAACCGATGTTCGTACGATTGATTATACGCTGACCGATGCAGACTACAAGAGCATTGCTGCTAACAAAGACAATATTGCTCTTGCTTTGGCAGAGTGCCCAGTAGATACACTTACTGGTGCAATTACAGACTCTTCTGCATATTTCGCATTCTTGCGTATTGGTGAGAACTTGGCTTTCAACAAACTTGCTCCTGCTGATTTGTATGTGCCTGCATTCTTGGCTGCTAAATTCCCACAACTCTCTAAGGGTTCACTCTTCAATATCACCTATAAGAATTGCGAAGGTGCTCCTGAGTATCTCACTACTTTTGTTTCTACTACCAAGTACACCCTCTCTACTGCTGATTATGAGACTATCTGGGGCGAGGGCAAAGGTGGTATCTACTACCTCACTCCTGCTACTATGATGGGTCTTACTTCTGTTCTTCCAACAGAGGCAGAGGAAGGTGCTATCCTCGCTGTAGTATATGACTACAAAGACACCGAGCCTTCTTTCGGTGGCGGTAATGGCGAAGAAACTCCTAAGGGCTTCTTCGATGGTACTGCTGAGAGCCGTGGCTTCTATACCACTTCTGAGGCTATTGCTGCAGTAGATGCTGGTATGATTGCTAAAGACGACTCTATCAAAGTAGGTGGTATCATCTCTCGTTGGTTCCGCAAATCTTCTGCATTTGACAAATACCACAGTGTATCATTCTTCGTAATGGACCCTGTTACTGGTCAAGAGCATGAGTTTGAGTTCTACAACTGCTATTCACTTGACAAAGACTCTTTTGCTACATTTGATTTTACCGATGAGATGAACGCTGTTTGTATTGACTACCAAGGTCGCGAGTTCCACCTAGGTGATACTGTGGTTGGTGCTGGTAAATATACCATCTACAATGGTACCCACGAGCTCAATACCAACTGCTACCTCACCGAGTGGCGTCCTGTTGCTGCTCCAACTGCTGCTCCTAAGAAAGCTGCTGCAGCTGCTAATGGCAAGAAAACTGTTCTTTACCAATACAGCAATGGCAAGTGGGTTGCTTACAAGAACGAGGCTGCTACCGTAGTTGCTCTTCCTGAGGATGTGTATGCTGCGGTAGGTTACACCTATTTGCTTGACAAGAACAAAAACGTTCTCACCACTTTCCTTGCACAAGAGTATCCTTATGCACAAGCGGGTCAAGCTTATACCGTGGTATATGTTTCTACCAAAGAGGGTGCATACAAAGCAATTGAGTTCATCTACGATGGTGCTACTTTCGTAGAGAACCTTGGTATCTCTTATACTACCACCACTTTCTCTCTCAGCGATGTTTGGGGTTCAACTATCTATTACAAACAAGCTATCATGGGTGAGGGTCAAGGTAAGCTCACTATCCAAAACGTTAAACTCACAGATCCATTGACATATGTATGGTACTACTCTGCTGCATATGGTATGTGTGCTTCTGCGTTCAAGGATAATGCTAGCTATGAGAGCGAGGCTTGGTTGGTAACTCCACAAATTGATTTGACCCGTGCTAAAACTCCTCAATTCGGTTTCGATCACGCTTTCAACAAAGCTCCTAACTTCACCGAGGAGTGTACAGTACTCGTTTCTACCAACTACGCAGGTGATGTGACTACTTGTGATTGGACTCCACTAGAGTGGAACCTCAACGAGGATGGTACTCTCAATATCCCTAGCGGTACATCTTGGACATTCCAACACACAGGTTACTTTGATTTCACTCCTTTCGTAGGCGAGAAGATCAATATTGCTTTCCGTTATACCACTGCTAATGGCGTGTCTGGTACATGGGAGCTCAAGAACCTTCTCCTCAGCGAGCCAGAGAACTAATCTCATTACTCATACAAAAAATAAGGTTGCGAATATCGCAACCTTATTTTATTTTCATGCCTTTACACCCTACACCTTACACCTTACACCTTAGCAATCTTTGCGCTACCCTTGCGCTAGCGCTCTGCGAATCACCATTTGTGTGTTTTCGGTGCAAGGGACCATAGGCAGACGCAATACATTCTCTATCATGCCCATCTCACTCAGCACAGTCTTGATGCCGCTAGGATTGCCTTCTACAAACAACAGATGAATCCTATGTCCCATTTTGGCTTGCATGACTGCATCTTTCTCCTGCACTATCTGCTTCATCTCTTTAGGCCATGCGTTACTAGCTACACTAATCAATCCTGCACCGCCGATCTTGACCATTTCGCATGCCAAATCATCGTCTCCGCTAATGACCGCAAACTCGCCATTGGCGATGGCTACTGTCTGAGCAAATTGTTCAATATTGCCACATGCCTCTTTGATACCCATAATCTTCTCTGGATAAGCATCATAGATACGACGAGTGGTCTCTGGCAGCATATTTACTCCTGTGCGTTTAGGCACATTGTACAATATCACAGGTATAGGACTTGCTTTGGCTATCTCGCAGAAATGCAGATACAATCCCTCTTGCTGGGGTCTATTATAATAAGGTGTAACGGACAAAATCGCAGCAAAATGCTCTGCCAACAGATCTTTCCAACCTTCTATTTTCTCCACGACGGCTGCGGTACTATTTCCTCCAATACCCAATACCAAAGGCATACGACCTGCCACTTGCTTAATTACAAATGACACTATTTCCTCTTGCTCTTTGTGGCTAAGTGTGGGCACTTCGCTAGTGGTGCCTAATACCACCAGATAATCCGTACCGCCTGCCACTTGATGTTCAATCAATCTACCAAGTGCTTCAAAATCTACTTTACCCTCTTTGGTAAACGGAGTAATCAATGCTGTTCCTAATCCTTTCATATCTCTAAACACTAAACACTATCTCCTCCCAAACACCTTAATATACTTCAATATTTGCTCAAACAAATAATCTGGTGCTTCTTGTGGAGCGGTATCTATGGTCAAATCGTGTATTCCTTCGCGAATAAATCGTCCTACTTTGAAGTCTGCCTGTATATCCATCGCCATATATAGCATAGTAAGTGAGGACTGTTGTGTCAAATCGATGAGTAAATCAAACTGGCGAGCGGTCAGCAGTTCTCTCAATTCTGTTTTGGGACGCTCTGTGAACCAGTTGATTTGCTTTTTATCGGGAAGTGTAAAAACAACTACTTCTTTTTCGTCTTGTTCAATTTTTTTGATAATATGTTGGATATTGTCGTTGGGGTACAACACTACCACGCTGCGTACTTTATCCCATTGCGGCATGATAATCGTCCTTGCTGGCTGTCTTTTCAATATCCAAGCAAATATTCTCTCTCTTAACTTATTCATCAATAGAATATTAACTATTAAATATTAATTATTAACTATTAATTATTAACTATTAACTATTAATTATTAATTATTAATTAACTTAAGGAATTCCTCCTCCGTCAGTATCTCCACTCCTAAATTCTCTGCTTTTTTTCGTTTCTCAGGCCCCATGTTTTCTCCCGCAAGAATAAAACTAGTCTTCTTGCTTACGGATCCCACATTCTTTCCGCCATGTGCCTCTATCATCGCTTTGTATTCGTCTCGTGAGTGCTTAGCGAACACACCCGAAACCACGATGCTTTTGCCCTCCAATAGGTTGGATTGTGGCGCTTGTTCTTCTTCGGTGCTTTCCATTTGCACACCTGCTTCGCGCAGACGACTGATGATCTCTAGATTGCCTAAGTCGTTGAAATAGGCAATCACGTTCTTGGCTATTTGTTCACCGACATCATCAATGCTAGTCAACTGCTCCTCTGTAGCCCATTGCAATTGGTCTATGCTTGGGAAGCGCTTGGCAATCTTTTTAGCGGTTGTTTCGCCCACCATACGAATGCCCAATGCAAACAACACCCTTGCCCAGGGCACTTGCTTGCTCGCCTCTATACCTGCCAATATATTCTGTGCTGACTTCTCGCCCAAGCGCTCTTGGCAAGCAATATTCTCCTGTCTAAGTGTATATATATCAGCGATATTCTTAAGCAGTCTTTGCGAATAGAGTAGGTCAATAGTCTCGCTTCCTAGACCATCTATATTCATAGCTTTGCGCGAAACGAAATGCTCCATTTTACCTTTTATTTGTGGCGGACAACCCGCTTCATTGGGACATCGCCATGCTGCCTCACCCTCCACTCGCACCAATTTCGCCTCGCACTCTGGACAGTGAGTTGGGAATTTATATCCAGTACCTAGTTCTGCTGTCTTCAAGCCCGTAGGGCAATCTACAGGCGCTTGCGCCGATCTACAGGGCTCTAATGCCCGATCTGTAGCGCTAGCGGTCTCTTTCCCCACTATCTTCGGAATAATCTCACCACCTTTCTCTACCCATACCAAGTCGGATCGTAGCCATGTCGTTCTGTGAGCCAAGGAGTTGTAGTGGGGATTTGTCTTCCTAAGACCGCTT
>JAZQTO010000036.1:0-35136 GCA_045630805.1 Paludibacteraceae bacterium | reverse complement strand
AAGCAATCACCAGCATGCGTTGGTAAGTCCACTTACGGCGAGCAAAAGTCTGCCATGTGAACACCACACCAATCACTACACCAAGGATAGCTACCCAATTGAGTGTGAGGGTATTGAGGTGGTCATAGCCGAGTACGCTTTCCATGAGTGCATGCTCAAAGATATGCGAGGGCGCAAGTAGCAAGTCCATGACGAGGATAATCGCCACGCAGATCGGCACGATGGGTATCTTGAAGATTTCCAGCGAGATATATGGATGTCGCAGATAGCGCGTGCGCCAGAGGTTGAGTGGCAACGAGGCAATGCCTAAGCCAGTCGCCAAGCGGATATGCTCGGAGCGCCACCAGTCGTAGTGTTCACCATAGACACAGATAAAGAGGATACTCATGGCCGTCATGCCCCAGAGTAGCATACCTATCCAGTCAATACCATAGAGCGGGAGGCGTTGCATGATGGAGATACCACGGAAACAGATGAGCACAATCAAGTATATCACCAGCAATGCACCGATGATGAACCAATACATATAGTGCCACGATGCCCAAACGGAGAACGATAGGGCGGCTATGCCCGTGAACTGGATGGTGCTATTGACCATAAGATAGATATAGCAGAACCATATCGACATGTCTCGTTTGGGTGTAATCCATAGTTGGATAGTGGAGTTGCACTCGTATATCGCCCACATACGGAAGAAACCTGAGACCAGACAAACGCCCACTAAGACTGGCACCGAACTGGTGTGCATGCAAATCAGATTAGCAGCAATCAGCACCAAGGTGCAACTACCCAGTGCCGTCTTTGGACGAACTGCCCACTTGAGGCGGAACATGATAGCGAAGAACAGCGCCATGCCTACCAGAGAGGCATAGCCTGCCATCATAATGTCTTCTTGCAGGAGTTGCGTGCTGCCCACCATATCGCTTACAGCTGCCATATACACGCCGCCTGTGCAGTTGAAGATGATGATAAACAAGATCAACAACCACGGTTTGAGCGGTTCGGGTATAAAGCGTATTTGCGGTATGGAGAAGGGTTGATTTGGATCGTGATGATGTCCCATTAGTACAGCACTTTACATTCTACATTCATACCCGCACTCACGCGCTGCAGGGCTTCAGTATCGTTGTCATCTGTGAAGTCGATACGTACAGGTATGCGTTGCTCAATCTTCACGAAGTTACCCGAGGAGTTGTCTTGTGGCAAGAGCGAGAAGCTGGCGCCTGTAGCACGTGACACGGAGCGTACTACGCCTTTGAAGATGTGATTGGGCACAGCATCTACCTCTATCTCAACGGCTTGACCCACAGCGATATTGGCAGTTTGTGTCTCTTTGTAGTTGGCGATGATCCATTTGTTTTCGGCATCCACTATATCTACGAGTGTTTGTCCGGGTTGGATGAGTTGTCCCACTTGGATATCCTTGCGGCCTGTGTAGCCATCGCAAGGGGCAGTAATGACTGTATAAGAGAGGTTCAGGCGCGCGAGCTCGAGAGCTGCTTCAGCCAACTTGATACCAGCTTCGTTTTGCCCAAGGCGGGTGTTCTGCTCGCGGCTAACGGAACGGACACTTTCCTTTTGATTTTGAAGCATCTCGTAGCGTGCTTTGGCAGCCAAGTAGGCGGTGTGCATGTCATCATGTTGTTGGCGAGTGACAGCGTTTTGTTGGTACAAAGTGCTGAAACGCTGGTAGTTGCGTTCGGCATTTTCCAAGATAATGCGTGCTTCCTCAATGCTGGCATCCGTCACAGAGATATTCGTTTGGGTGGTAGAAATGACATTGTGCATAGCATCTTTGCCCTTGAGAGCATTGTCGAGATTAGCCTGCGCTTGCGCCACGCGATAGCGGTATTCGGCATCTTCGATAATGACGAGCGTATCCCCTTTGCGCACTTGGGTGTATTCGTCGAAACGCAGTTCTTTGACAAAGCCCTGTACGCGCGAGTTGACAGGTACGATGTGCTGTTTGACTTGGGCGTTCTCGGTAAATTCTACATTGCCTAAGTGAATGAATTTGGCACATACCCAAGAGCAGGCACCAAGGGTTAAGATACAAGCAAAGATGTTGTAAATCAGTTTTTTAGTTCTTCTTTTCATATTGATATGTTTTTATAAGTTTCCAGATGTATTTTTGAGTTTGTAGTAGTTGAATAGCACATTGATTCGTGCGTTGACGAGTTGCAGTTCGGCATCCAGCAGTTGATTGGACGCATCCAGCATGTCGGTTACAAGGACGATGTCGTTGCGGTAGCGATTCTCAATGACACTATAGTTCTCGTTGGCGAGTTGCACGCTTTTCTCCAGCGTTGCGACCTCCTCGAAGGCTTCGATATAACGGGTATAATCGGCTTGTACGGAAAGGTTGGTTTGCTCCAGGATGTCTTGTTGGCGACGGCGACTGAGGTCGGTGCTGAGTTGGGCTTTCTTGAGCGTGCGACTGGCTTTGTAGAGCGACGATAGTTTGTAGGAAACGCCTATGCCGACATACCAGTAGTTGAAATTGCTGTTGATGACGGGCACCTCTATCGTGATAGGACCATCCAGATGGTTGCCAGCAAAGAGGGCAATGTTTGGAATCATCTCCGAGCGTGCCAGTTTCTCGCCTCGCTCGCCCATTTGTACGGCTATAGCCGACTGCTTGACGGCATATGCCTCACTTTGTGCCAACTCTTGCCAGTAAGTGAGGTCATGGATGGATAGCGACTGCTCCAGTAGCGTAGTGTCAGGCATGATTTGTGTATCAAGCGGCAGTCCGAGGATAGTAACGAGGTCGTAGTTGAGAATTTCCACGGAGTTGGCTACACGGCGGCGTGCCAGTTCGAGGTTCTTGAGTTGCAGTTCGTAGCGAGTGACATCGTTTTGCAATGCCACACCTGCCTCGTTGCGGGCTTTGGTGTCTTGAATGACGACCTTGGCTAAGTCAATACTGCGGTCGTACACACGGAGCGCGTTTTGCAGTTTGTAGAGGTCGAGGTAGAAGCCTGTAAGCATAAAATGAACGCGCGAGCGTGTAGCTTCGCGGTTGATATTCGCCATCTCCTCCTTGAGTTTTGCCAAAGCAATGCTATTGGTCACAGCACCACCCGCATAAAGCAGTTGTGTGGCTTCTACGGCAAAGTTATTGCCCAAGTGGGGCATGTCGATGGTTTGACCATTCGAGAAGTTGCGGTCCATTAGGTAGCCATTGCCTAAGTAACTGGCAGATAGCGAGATATCAATATCGGGCATTAAGGCATTTTTTGCCACTTTGACATCTTGCTGGGCTTCGATGACGGCAGCGTTTTCGGCTTGAATGGTTTTGCTATTTTCATCCGCCAAAACAAATAGCTGCTCCAGCGTCAATACATAGGGTTGTTGGGCATAGCTACCCAAAGCACATAGCGACGCACATAACGCCACTATGAGCATACGAAAGTTGCTCATATACATTAAAAATTAAAAGTTAATAATCAACCTTAGAGGTTAAAATAGTAGGAAAATGAGAGATTACATTCGCGTCAGCTTTCCCAATTGGTACTGATGTTACGATGATAAGGGATGTAGATGTAAGATGCTGAAATGCAGTAATGTAAGTTAGTTTTCTTGTTCATTTTTATGGAAGAACTGTATGCTCTTCAGGGTGCAAAGGTACGAAAAATTTGCGATATGTGCAAATTTTTTAGTTGAAAGTTTATGGTTTAAGGTTTAAAGGCAAGGAAAATGTTTAGAGGACGGCGCAAAGTGCCTACAGTTTAGAGTTTAAAGGCATGCAGTGCCCGAACACCATATATGGAGAGTTTGTCTGCATAAAAGTCAATGAGATGCTGTTCGCGGTAGTGTATTTGCAGCAGCGATAAGAACTTCATACATAATTCCTCTTCGCGCGATCCTTCTGTAAGGGTTCGGTATCCCTTCTGAAAACGGAAAACCGTAGAAACCGTACATAAAGTATAAAAACAACATATGGCGGAAGTGGCGGAAACTTCTCCGCCATTCCGCCACTTCCGCCATGCTGCATAATTAAGAATGGAGTATTGGTTTTCATGGAGAAAACTCTAAGAAATGAATTTCTGCGGACTTTTGAGAATGTCCTAGAGTGTATTCTCAGAAAGTCCGTGGGAATATCAATCTTTTGGTCAAGTGTCTGATTATCAATCATACTTGATATAAAAGACAGATACCGTAAATACCATATTTCCCGTATTGCGTAAAATCAAATACGGGATTTACGGGAAATACGGTCGCTATTATTATACCCCCGTAACTACAAAGTTACCGAATCTATACCAATGGGATAAGCATGGGAAATGAATCACATAATTATCGCATACTAATCTTATAGTAATCACATAGTGAAGGTAGCATACGAACCCGTTATGAACCCGTAATTGGTAAAGTGTAGGGTGTAGAATGTAGGGGCATAGAGTGCCAGTTTAGTGGACGCTGCGCTACTGTTTAGAGTGTAAAGGCGGGGAATACCCGAATAATATTCGGGATAATAAACAAACATTGCTTAGACAGAGAACTCCAACAGGCACTTGCGGCAGAGGCATTGGTTGGGGTATTGCGCTGCCAGATGTGCACGAGCAGAGGGAGAGAGTTCCACGCCTGCACATTGGCATTTAGCGGGATTATCGTGCTGACAAATAAACGCAGCACCACAGCGAGGACAAGATTTATGTTCCATAGTTGATTGAGTATATTTTGATGCAAAAGTAGTGCTTTTGGGTGATATATGCAAGAAAATGGCGAATTTTTCGCCATTTTCAGTTTAGAGGACGCTCGCGTGGCGAGCTACAGTTTAAGAGCACCCCATAACGCCACGAGCGTTATCGGGGACCCCGCTGAGGTTAGAGGCAAGAATATTTGCCAGATCACTGGCAAAAGCAAAACAGTTGGCGGATTATCTCGCGGGGAAATCCGCAAGAGAAATAGAGGGATGAAAATGGTGATATATTTGCACATATCAAAAAAAAGTAGTAATTTTGTGCGGGGAATAGGGATTTAGCTCCTTGCGCCCAGCGCAGAAATCTTATAAATCTTATTTTCCACGCATACACCTCGTTTTTTTCAGGCACTCCGTGATAAATTACCACCATTCCTTCCGCCGTTCCGTGCTCAGTCATTGAATCTTAGGGAATGTGGCGAGAAAATTTGATAGTGTTAACAGATGTATAAATTCCCAAAAAATATGATTAGGATTAGAAAAGCAACAATAGAAGATGTGGCGTATATTGCGGAGGGGATATACCATGCGTTTTTGTTGGAAGATGAAGGGCTTTATAATCAATGGATTAAGATACTAAAAGAGGTGTGTGGGCAAGAAGATACGCATTATAGTTACAAGAACACCTGGATAGCCGAAGTGGATGGCATAAGAGCGGGGATGATGATTGCTGTGGATGGGGAACATTATCGTGAGCAGAGGGATAAGATGTATCCGCAGCTGAAAGGGCTGTTTGATGTGGCTTTTGGCAAGGGTTGGGACGAGATGGAAGATGAAGCGAAAACTGGGGAGTTCTATATCGACAGTTTGGCAGTGTCCCTACCCTACAGAAATCAAGGAGTGGGAACAGCGTTAATAGAAAAAGCGAAGGAGATGGCAAAGCAAAAGGGGATAAGCGTGGTGACGTTGGCTGTGGAACCAGAGAACAGAGCAAAAAAGTTGTATGAGAGGTTGGGATTTGCGTATCAGAGAAGGATTGAGATATTCAATGAGGAATATGAGCTGCATGCGGCTGAAATAGTTGTGTAATTGAAAAAAAATTAGTAACTTTGCGGCGAAATTCTTTTATTAAAGACAATTAGTGTCAATTTTGATGTCAATTATCGTCAATTCAAGGTGAATTTATTGTTTTGGTTGGATGAGCGACGCGTCGCTTGCAACCAAAAACAAAAAAAAATGGATTATTTTTGCACTACCAAAATTATAGAATATTATACAAAATTAACCAAAATTATTATTGATGGCAAACAATTTGAAATACACGATAAAAAAGGATGTTGAGAAAGGTATCTACTTGCTGAATGAGCAAGGAGAGGAGGTGGCTGCGACGGATATTCTAGAGAAATGTGGGGACAGACGCGTGTTTGCCTTCAACGGAAATATGGGTGCAGGTAAAACCACCTTTATCAAGTGTCTGTGCGAGGCAATGGGGACAGAAGATGTGGTAAATAGTCCGACATTTGCGATTGTGAATGTGTATGAAGTTGAAGAACTGAAAGGTGAAAACGGAAAGGTGAAAACGGAGGTTTATCACTTTGATTGTTACCGGATTAAGGACTTGAGAGAGGCGATGGATATGGGTACGGAGGAGTATTTGTATTCGGGAAACTATTGCTTTATTGAGTGGGCAGAGATGATTGAACCTCTCCTACCCGATGACTTGGTGACAGTAGAGATTGAAGTGCTGGAGAATGGAGATAGGGAGTTGAGAGTTTTTAATTGAGTAGACACTACAACGGAAACAATAAGAATTATTTAAATCAACAACAGCAACAACTTTATCCAACAACATTGCAGAGCACCCCAAAAAGCAAGCTTTTTCGGGGACCCCGCCGGCAATCAACTCCCTGCCGCGCTCAAGAAAAAACATATAGTGTCAACTACAAGTCCCATAAAGAAAGAATAAGATGATACGAGTTAAAGATATACATAAATCTTTTGGCAGTTTGGAAGTGCTGAAGGGGGTAGATTTGGAGATACAAAAAGGGGAGATAGTGAGTATTATCGGCAAAAGTGGTGCCGGTAAGACTACCCTACTCCAAATCATAGGTACACTGGATAAAGCCAATAGCGGCAAAGTGGAAATCAACGGCGTGGATGTTAGTGGATTGAATGAGAAGGAGTTAGCGGAGTTTAGAAATAAGCATATAGGGTTTATCTTTCAGTTTCATCAGTTGTTGCCAGAGTTTAATGCGTTGGAGAATGTGATGATGCCCGCCATGATAGGTCGCATGGATTGGAAAGAGGCAGAAGAGCGTGCTACTCAATTACTTACAGACTTGGGATTGGGCGAGCGATTGAGCCATAAGCCTAATGAGTTGTCGGGCGGCGAGAAACAACGGGTAGCCGCAGCTAGAGCGTTGATGATGAAGCCAGATGTGATATTGGCAGATGAGCCAAGTGGTAGTTTGGACGAGGAGAACAAGAGAGAATTGCATAAGCTGCTGAAACAGATGCAAGATCAATATAATCAGACGATTGTGATTGTGACACACGATAAAGAGTTGGCTGAGATAAGCGATCGTGTGATAGAGATGAGGGATGGAGTGGTGAAGAGTTGAGAGTTGAGAGTTAAGAGTTAAGAGTTGAGAGTTGAGATGAGATGAGAAAGAGTATATATATATTGTTGGCGATAGTGCTGTGTGCATGTCAGGGTGGAAGAGAGTTTTTTCCTAAGAACATGGAGATGGTGGACGTAGAAGTGGTGCGCTTTGATAGTGCATTGCTGAGCGTTCGTCCAGATAGTGCAGAGACGGATATTAAGCGATTGTACGCTGATTATGAGGAGTTTATGCCTATATATGTAGAAGGAGTACTTGGGTTGAATACAGAAGACACGGCAGAATTGAGTAGGTTGTATGTGAATTTTTTGACCGATACTACTATGGGATTTGTACAAACCAATGAGGAGGTCAGAAAACAATTTGCGGATATAAAAAAGATACAAAGTGAACTAAATCAGGGATTTATGAGAATGCATTACTTGTATCCTGAATTAGAGATTCCGAAAATATATTTGTTGGTTTCTGGTTTTAATGCATCGATTTTTGCGTATGATGATATGATTGCTGTGGGTGCAGATATGTACCTGGGAGCAGATTATGAATACTATAATCAAGTAGTGTATAACTACCAAAAGGTGTCGATGGATAAGAAGTTTTTGGCGGGGGATGTGTTGAATTATTATATTTCGCAAAATATTCCATATACGAGCAAATATAATCGATTGTTGGAACATATGTTGTTTCGTGGCAAACAGATGTATCTGCTAGAGCAATTGTTGCCTGGAGTACCTAAATGGGAAGTAATGGGATATACCCAAGAGCAATGGGACTGGTGCAAGAAGTGGGAAAAGGAGATATGGAACAGGATTATGGATAAACGTGATTTGTTTAAGACAGAAAGCATGGTTATCACATCGTATTTGAATGATGGTCCTTTTACTTCGGAGATTTCGCAAGAGTCACCTGGGCGATTAGGTATTTGGGTAGGATGGAGAATAATAGATAGTTATATGCGTCATAATGAAGATGTTAGCTTGCAAGAACTAATGAAAGATGGTGACGCACAAAAGATATTAGAGAAGAGTTTTTACAAGCCATGAGAAGAGAGGATTTTCCTATATTGACTGAGAAAGTACACGGACGTGAACTGGTGTATCTAGATAATGCAGCAACCACCCAAAAGCCACAAGCGGTGCTTGATGCAATCGTGGAGGGGTACAGCAAGTGGAACGCCAATGTACATCGTGGTGTACACCATTTGAGTCAAGTAGCGACAGAGAAACACGAGCAGGCTCGCAAGAAAGTGGCAGAATGGCTGAATGCTGCGGCTGAAGAAGTTATTTTTACCAAAGGAACTACGGACAGTATCAATATGCTGGCAAGGAGTTTTGGAGATGCGATGGTGAATGAGGGGGATGAGATTATCGTGAGCCAACTGGAGCATCACTCGAATATTGTACCCTGGCAAATGCTATGTGAAAGAAAGAAAGCGATATTGAAGGTGATTCCCCTGCGAGAGGACTTATCCATTGATATTGAAGCATTTAAGGAGATGCTGAACGAGCGAACCCGATTGGTTTCTGTGGCGCAAGTGAGTAATGTACTAGGCATTGTCAACCCAGTAGAGGAGATCATACGCTATGCGCATGCTAAGCATATACCTGTCTGCGTGGATGGTGCGCAGAGTGTACCTCACTTGGCAGTGGATGTAAAGAAGATGGACTGCGACTTCTTGGTGATGAGTGCCCATAAGATGTATGGTCCGACGGGGTTGGGTGTGTTGTATGGTAAGAAAGAGTGGCTTGATCAGTTGCCTCCAGCCGAGGGTGGGGGAGAGATGATTGAGCATGTGCGTTGGGACAAGACCACGTATAATGTGCTGCCCTATAAATTTGAGGCAGGTACACCTAATTATATTGGCAGTTATGCTTTTTCGAAGGCGATAGAATATGTGCAAGAGCTTGGTATAGAGGATATTGCGAAACACGAAGAGGAATTGGTGGAGTATATTGAGGAGCGTTTGTCAGGATTGGAGCGTGTAAAAATTTACGCTGCTGGTCAGAAGAAAGCTGGTGCTGTTTCGTTTAATGTTTATCGTGCGGATGGCGGATTGATTCATCCGTTTGATATAGGTGTGCTATTGGATCGTCAGGGTGTAGCTGTGCGTACAGGACACCATTGTGCGGAGCCATTGATAGAGCATTTGGGTGTGCCAGGCACATTGCGTGCGTCAGTAGGATTGTATAATACGAAAGAAGATATAGATAAATTGATTGCTGCGGTGGAGCGTGCAATAATGATGTTAGAATAATATGACAACTGTTCATCTTAAACCCCATAAAGAGGAGTCACTTTTGCGTTTTCACCCATGGGTGTTCTCGGGTGCTATTCGCAGTATAGAGCTAGATGCTGATTACCCACACGCTCAGCCACAAGAGGGTGAGATAGTGAAAGTGGTGGATTGTAAAGGAAAGACATTGGGTGTAGGCCATTATCAGATAGGTTCGATAGCTGTACGTATATTGGAGTTTGGAGTAGGGGAGTTGCCTAAGGACTTTTGGAAAACACGCATAGCCGCAGCCTATGGCGTGAGAGAGAGTTTGGGATTGGTGACAGAAGAGAATAATACCTATCGTTTGATACATGGCGAGGGAGATTTTCTGCCAGGATTGATTGTGGATGTGTATGCAGATACGGCTGTGATACAGGCGCACTCGGTAGGTATGCACTACCATCGTGAAGAGATAGCAGAGGCTATTGTAGAGGCTGTGGCACAAGTGGATAAGGTGTATTATAAATCGGATGATACTTTGCCACATAAGGCTATGATACAAGGAGATAGAGTAGGGTACTTGATCGGAGGCGATAAGGTAGAGGATAAGGAATTTTGGGCGAAGGAGAATGGACTAAGTTTCCGTATTGATTGGCTGAGAGGACAGAAGACAGGATTCTTTATTGACCAACGAGATAACCGTGCATTATTGGAGCAATACGCCAAGGATAAGGATGTGCTGAATATGTTTTGCTATACAGGAGGATTCTCGGTATATGCTTTACGAGGGGGTGCCAAGAAAGTGCACTCGGTGGATGTGAGCCAAAAAGCGGTGGACCTAGTGAGAAGTAATGTGGCCTATAATTTTGGCGAAGAGGCCCCACATGAGGCATTTGCGGAGGAGGCGTTTGAGTTTATGACCAAGAACACGAATACCTATGACTTGATTATTTTGGATCCGCCTGCATTTGCTAAGCACCGTGATGCAGTAAAGAATGCTTTGCGTGGATATCAACGATTGAATGCGAAAGGTATACAGAGTATTCGTCCGGGAGGTATATTGTTTACCTTCTCTTGCTCGCAAGCGATTGACAAAGATATGTTCCGTCTGGCTGTGTTCTCCGCAGCAGCTCAAGTAGGCAGAAAAGTGAGAATATTGCATCAATTACACCAACCAGCCGATCACCCAATCAATATCTACCATCCAGAGGGCGAGTATTTGAAGGGATTGGTATTGCAAATCGAATAAAATATCCTAACATATAGACTATGAATTATTTAGACGAACTTAATCCTGCCCAACGCGCGGCAGTAGAATACAATGAGGGTCCGCATTTGGTGATAGCCGGTGCAGGATCGGGTAAGACGCGTGTGCTGACCTACAAGATAGCCTATTTGCTCCAACAGGGTGTGAATGCCGGCAATATCTTGGCTTTGACATTTACCAATAAAGCAGCAAGAGAGATGAAAACTCGTATTGCAGCTTTGGTTGGCGAGCATGTGGCTCGTTACTTATGGATGGGAACCTTCCACTCAATTTGTTCGCGTATCTTGCGCCAAGAGGCAGAGTATATAGGTTATACGCGTGATTTTACTATATACGATACAACGGATTCGAAATCTGTGATTAAGCATATTGTCAAAGATATGCAATTGGACGAGAAGCAATATAAGACTAGTGTGGTGCTAGGTCGTATTTCAATGGCCAAGAACCAGCTGCTTTCGCCTACATCGTATAGTGCGAATAGGGAGTATATCATGCAAGACCGCTTTGCTCGTATACCAGAGGTGGCTCGTATTTATGCCGAATATAATCGTCGATTGAAAGCATGCAATGCGATGGATTTTGACGATTTGCTGTTTATGACCAATGTGCTCTTCAAGAACAATGTGGAGGTGTTGCGCAAGTATCAGGAGTATTTTCACTATCTGTTGGTGGATGAGTATCAAGATACCAACTATTCGCAATATTTGATTGTAAAGCGATTGGCAGAGCCACAGAATAATGTATGCGTAGTGGGCGATGATGCACAATCCATCTATTCGTTTAGAGGGGCGAATATTGAAAATATCTTGACCTTCCAAAAAGGGTATGAGACGGCTAAGTTGTTCAAGTTGGAGCGTAATTATCGTTCAACTCAGATTATTGTGAACGCAGCTAATTCGTTGATTCGCCATAATAGAGGACAAATACCAAAGGCGGTGTATTCCGAGTTGGCTATGGGTGACAGATTGCAACTGAGTACCTATATGTCGGACCGTGATGAGGGCAAGGCTGTGGCTACACAGATCAAGCAACTCTATCGTCAGGGATATGATTATGAGCAAATGGCAGTACTGTATCGTACGAATGCACAGTCGCGTGTGATAGAGGATGAGTTGCGCCATCTGGGTGTTCCATACCGTATTTATGGCGGTATGAGTTTCTACCAACGCAAGGAGATTAAAGATGCTATCGCATATTTCCGTTTGGCAGTTAACCCTGCTGATAATGAAGCAGTTATTCGTGTAATCAATTACCCATTGCGAGGTATCGGTGACACGACCGTGATGAAAGTGCGTGAAGCTTCACGCATGGCGGGTTGCTCGATGATGGAGGTTATCCTTAATCCTCAGGCGGCACAGTTGAGTGTCAATAATGCTACACTTAACAAGTTAAATGCTTTTGTCAGCATGATTCAAGGGTTTGGGGAGAAGGTGGCTACTATGGATGCGTATGAGTTTGCGTCAATGGTTTTGCGTGACTCGGGAGTGATGCGTGAGGCAAAAGCAGATACCACTCAAGAGGGTATAGCTCGCTATGAGAACTTGGAGGAGATGTTGTCAGGTATTCATGAGTTTGTGGAACAAAAACTGCGTGATGGACAAGCTTTCACGCCAATGACGGACTTCTTGTCAGAGGTAAGTTTGTTGACCGATCAAGATGAGAATAAGGATGATAATCAAGCACGTGTGACATTGCTGACGGTGCATGCGGCCAAGGGATTGGAGTTTAAAGTGACATTTATCGTTGGACTAGAGGAGAATCTCTTCCCTTCGCAATTCTGCCAAGCGCCTAAGGAGATAGAGGAGGAGCGAAGATTGTTGTATGTTGCTATTACGCGTTCGATGGAGCGATGCTATTTGACCAATGCACGTCAACGATTCCGTAACGGCCAAACGGTATTCTCTTCGCCATCACGATTTATCAAGGATATCGATTCGTGTTATATTCAATCGTCACAAGGGTTGGGTATTACTCCACAACGACCTGTTATGCCTGAAATGCCAAAAATACCTGCTACATCCACACAGGGTAAACTGAAAAAACTCAGTCCTGTTGCTGGCGGAAGTACAGGCAAATCACACAAAGAAGTGCGCTCAGAATGGAAGAAAGGGGATAGGGTAGAGCACAAGGTATTTGGTGCAGGTACGGTACTAGATGTTTATCGTGAGAATGATAATGATAAGATAGATATCAAGTTTGATAATAATGGACAAAAAACATTATTGCTTACCTATGCTAAACTAACCAAAATTTAATGATATGAAAAAGATTTTATTTTTGCTCATTATGGCAAGTATTACTTTAATGGGTTGTGCACCATCTGCACCACAAGAAAAGACAGAAAATGCAGTCATTGAAGCTATCATGGCCCGTCGTAGCATTCGCCAATATCATGCTACACCTGTTGGTCGTGATACATTGATGCAAATCATGACATGCGGTATCAATGCTGCTAACGGACAAAACAAACAATCGTGGGAAGTGCGTATTGTAGATAACCCTACAACCATGACACAGATTCAAGATTTGATGGCAGCAGGTAATGCCAAACTAGACCCTGCTATGGTCAAAGGCTGTATGCGTGGTGCTCCTGTGATGGTGTTTATTGCTCGTGATTTGAATTATGATTTTTCGGCATACGACTGTGGACTACTAGCAGGTAATATATTACTTTCTGCTCAATCTATGGGCGTAGGAAGCATTGTTTTGGGTAGTCCAGTAAGATTTATCAACGACGCAGAGAACAGCGCTGAGATTTTACATATTTTAGGTTATAGCGAAAACTATGAATTGTGTCTGTGCGTAGGTCTGGGTTATGCCGCAGAAGCGCCAGATGCTAAACCAAGAGATATCAACAAAGTACAATTTGTAGATTGATCCATTGATATGCCTACTGCCATTGTTCTTACTACGAATAAATACTCGGACACAGGCAGTATTGTGCATCTATATACACCCGATCAAGGGCGGGTACAGTGTGTGGTGTATGGCAATAAGTTGAAAGGGGTATTACGGCCGTTGTCTATCATAGAATATAGTAGTTCGAGGCGTAATAATGCTCCTTTGCAGATGCAAACATTGTCGTCGGCTAGTTTGGTATATACACCTACATTGCTATCATACGATGTTTTACGACAATGTGTGGCGATGTTTATAGCTGAACTATTGACCTATACATTGCGTCATCCTATGAGTGATCAACCGCTGTTTGACTGGTTGTGTAATTGTATTTATAAACTGGATAAGGAGGAAGATATCAGTAACTTACACATCGAATTTTTATTGGACTATGCAGTGTATTTAGGCATTGGAATAGACGAGGAAGAGCATCCTGATTGGTATTCCAAACCCATATCACGCATAGAGCGTCAAGAGCGCTTGCGTGAACTGATAGCATATTTCCAAGAACATATTGATGATTTGCCTACTATCAAATCCTTGGATGTACTAATTGAGGTATTTAACTAATTATCTTATACATTATGAAAAGAACAAAAATTATTCTATTGGGACTTTACTGCTTATTGATGTTGCCACTATCCATGCAAGCAGGTGAAAAATGGTTGCAAGGATACAAAAAAGTTCTTGTTATTGGAGCCCACCCGGATGATCCTGAGTCAATGTGCGCAGGCACTATGCTCAAACTAAAAGCTATGGGAGCAGAAGTAGTAGCTGTGTATCTTACTTCTGGCGAAGCTGGAATAGTAGGTAAAACCCACGAGCAGGCACGCACTATTCGTCAAGCAGAAGCTCGTAAAGCATGTGAAGTATTAGGAGTAAGAGCTGTGTTTTTGACTCAAATAGATGGCAACGCTGAAGTCAACAAAGATCGCTATGCCGAGATGAAAGCACTTGTTGAGGCGGAACAACCTGATATGGTCATTACCCATTGGCCAATAGACTCGCACCGCGACCATCGTGTATGTTCTATTCTAGTGTATGATGCATGGCGAATGACGGGTCGTGGTTTTGATTTGTACTATTCAGAAGTTATGACGGGTATGCAGACACAAAACTTTACCCCTACCTTGTGGGTAGATATTACGGACTATCGCGACAAAAAGATTCAGGCTTATCTCTGTCACGAAAGTCAAGAGTTAGAAGGGGCAGTTAAGGAATATCATGACACCATGGAACGGATGCGCGGCATGGAATGTCAAGCCAAATATGCCGAAGCATTTGTACAACAGTTATGGAAATGATAAAGAAAAAGCACTTCGATTGAAGTGCTTTTTTAATTGATAATTTCTACTTTATCTATCTGTTTGCCTGAATGAAGTTCGTAGGTAGAGATAGATAATGTATCATTATTGACTTGTATATATTGATATACTGGAGAACCAGAATATACGCAGTCATAATAGGATTTCTCTTTGTTTGGGTAATTTTTTGCGGAAGCGTTGGTACCTATAAATATAGTAGGCTGCTGCTTGGTCCAAAAACGCTCCTTATATTCCACCGTACGACGAGCATAATTATGATCATGCCCTGAGAATACCACATCAGCTTCACGCAAAACTCCGTAAAAAGCCAACCATATCAATGGATTTTGTCTGCCTTGTGCCGTGCTAAATACAGGATGATGCATCATTACTATAGTCAGACGATCTTTGGCTTCGTTGATGGATTGCTTGAGCCAAAAACTAACTTGCGTATAATCGGACATTCGTTGCAGGCCATCCGTATCAATCGTTATTATACGCAGGGTAGGGAAATCAACGATATAACTTCTACCTAAAAAGCGGCGGGGACCATTTTGAGGATTTGGAAATATAGTCGTCCAATCTGCATATAATGATTTTGCAATACCCTTGTTATACTCGTGATTACCTGGTACAGCTACGATAGGTAGTGTTTGGAACGCAGTACCTTGTATAGAGTGGTATAGCTGTTGCTTATAGTAGAAATAGGGTCGCTCCATCCAATCGCCCAATTGTGCCCAAAAATGGATATTAGGGTGACGCTCAGAGAGCATTTTGAAGTCTGTTGTATCTAATGAACTATGGATATCACCTAGCAATAAAAACTCTAACGAGTCATTTTGCATATTTAGTAATACTTGTTCATCAGCAAAAGTCTTAAAGATAACCTCAATGGTATCCCCTTCCCACTTAGGCTCTGGAGGAATAGCAAACCAAGCCTTCCAGCGGATAGCGCATACTACTGCGCCACCTACTAGAAGGCTTGCTAGTATAATTAATTTAATCTTGCGTTGCATTAGAATGGCAAATCAGTACCATCGTCTACGCCAGCAGCAGGATCAAATGCTTGCACATTGGCTTGTGGTGCTGCAACAGGTGCTACACCAGCATCTACTACAGGAGCAGCTGCTTCAGTAGTTATGACACCTTGTTGAATTTTCCACGCACGGATAGAGGTGTACCAACGACCATTGAACTCGCGGCTCTCAATATCGAAACTAACAGTCACAATATCGTCCAATTGGCATGGGTTGGCTTTGATGCGGTCTTCACCAAACACCTCAAAGTGCACTTTGCGTGGATATTGCTCCTGTGTCTCAAGCACATAAGCTTGGAGTTTCCACTCCTTACCAGAGGTTTTGCTTACGCCACCTTGCTCTGGCAATACTTGTATAATCTTACCTGAAATTTCCATAAAAATAATTGATTAAGGAATAAAGAGCAAGGAACAAAGACTTATTACTATTGTCTAATTAGTCGTTACTAATTCGTCTTGGTTCTTGGTTCCTTATTCCTGGTTCTATCTATTAGCCCTTGATTGCTGCTACACCTGGGAGTACTTTGCCCTCGATAGCCTCGAGTAATGCACCACCACCAGTAGAGATATAACTTACACGGTCAGCCATGCCGAACTTGTTCACGCATGCTACGCTATCGCCACCACCGATCAAGCTGTATGCACCATTATCGGTTGCAGTAGCGATTGCCTCAGCAATTGCTTTAGAACCAGCAGCAAAGTTGTCGAACTCGAACACACCTGCAGGACCGTTCCAAAGGATAGTCTTAGCACCTTCGATAGCAGCAGCAAATGCTTTGCGGCTCTCTGGACCAGCGTCCACACCTTCCCAACCCTCTGGGATAGCGTTACTTGGGCATACTTGGGTATTTGCCTCGTTGCAGAAGTCATCAGCTGCTACGCAGTCGGTTGCCAATACGAGGTTCACGCCTTTTGCCTTAGCTTGAGCGATGATATCAAGAGCTAGTTCAAGTTTATCATTCTCGCAGATAGATTTACCAATCTCGCCACCATTTGCTTTAGCGAAAGTATAGGTCATACCACCGCAGAGGATGAGGTTGTCCACCTTGTCCATGAGGTTCTCGATGATACCGATCTTGGTAGATACTTTAGAACCACCCATGATAGCGGTGAAAGGACGCTTGATATTCTTAAGGATGTTATCTACAGCCTCTACCTCTTTCTCCATGAGGTAACCGAGCATCTTGTTGTCAGCATCGAAGTAGTCAGCGATCACAGCAGTAGAAGCGTGTTTGCGGTGAGCAGTACCGAAAGCGTCGTTTACATAGCAGTCAGCATAGCTTGCGAGAGTTTTAGCGAACTCTTTTTGGCTTGCCTTCATCGCTTTCTTAGCCTCTTCGTATGCTGGATCCTCTTTATCGATACCTACTGGCTTGCCTTCCTCTTCAGGATAGTAGCGGAGGTTCTCGAGAAGGAGCACCTCACCTGCCTTGAGGGCAGCAGCTTGCTCAGCAGCCTTAGCGCAATCCTCTGCGAATTGTACAGGAGTACCGAGTGCAGCGCTCACAGCGTCAACTATTTGCTTCAAGCTATATTTAGCAACCACTTTGCCTTTTGGTTTACCCATGTGGCTCATGATGATGAGCGCACCACCCTCTTCGAGGATGTGTTTGAGGGTTGGCAACGCACCACGGATACGGGTGTCGTCGGTGATTTGTCCGTTCTCGTTCAATGGCACATTAAAGTCCACGCGAACAATCGCTTTCTTTCCAGCGAATTTGTAATCATTAATTGTCATAATCGTATAGTATTTATTTGTTTAAAAGTTTCAATGGTTATAATTTTGGCGCAAAGGTACAAAAAAAAAAGTATATGCGCAAAAAAAATCTATTTATGATAAATAAATTTATCAATTTCCTCTTGCAGTGTATTGAGGAAATGAGCAGCGTGGGCGCCATCCATCTGGGCATGGTGGAACTGGAAAGATAACATCAATGTAGTTTTGAACCAACTGCGGCGATACTTGCCCCATATAATATACGGATTATTATATATGCCGCTATACATGCCACCTGCAAATTCCAATTCCGTATCCACTATAGCCGAGGTACCAATCACCATACATTCCTCAGATAAATCACGATCAATGCAGGTTTGAGCGACCTCGGCAGTATATTTCATATAATCATTGCAGTAGGTGTTGAAGTCGCCATCAAAAGCAATATCGCACGAACTGACATCGCCTGTATGATTCTTGACCATGGTATTGATAGCAATCTTGTCGAACTGCATGAGTTGATCGCCTACAGGTAAGAGATAGAACTCTTTTTGATGAATTGCGGCTTTGCCAATGCAATAATCGAGCAGCATGTTGAACTTCAAATGCTTTCGACGACTAATTCGCACAAGATTAGTGACATCCAAGCGTTTTACAAAAACAAGCATGGGATTTGGAGCATTCTTCCAAATCTCGAATTGAGTTGCGCGAGGAGTATCTTGTGGATTGACGGGAATCATAAACTATCGCCGAAATCTTCTTTGAACTTGGAAACTAGTTCTTCTTGCCAATGGCCAATCTCCTTCAAGCGACCAAAGAAGAAACGCAAGACATTAGGTTCTTCTACCCATTTTAAGCCGCCTATGAGTTGGCGGTTATCCCACAACCATTTAACACGGTCAGCTACATACTTGACTTGAGACAAAGTATAAACACGGCGTGGCATAGCAAGACGCATCAGTTCCAACTCCGCAAAACGCTCTGTACCATCTGCTTCGCGTTGCTCAGAAAGTGTGCCGCGCTCCATACCACGAATACCACCTGCTATATACAAAGCTGTAGCCACCGCAGCCGCAGGATATTGATCATGAGGCATATTAGGTACAAAGCCTTGGCAGTCAATATGTGCACCTAGTCCACCCGCAGGCTTGATCATAGGTACGCCATAGGCATCTAACTCGTTGACAAGGTAATTGATAAACTCTGGTCCGTGGCTCAAGTAATCCATATCCAATGACTCATACAAACCTTCAGCCATCGCCTCGATAGAGCGTACATCAATACCGCCATAGGTCAAGAAGCCTTCAAACAATGGAATATACTCCATCATGCTCTTGATGAGGTCGGTATTGTGGCTGATGATCGCACCACCACGAGCAAAACCAAGTTTACGAGCAGAGAAATAGATGATATCCATCTTGCCAGCAAGCAAGTGGTAAATCTCCTTTGGAGTCATATACTTGCATTGTGCCTCACGGGTCTTCATGAAGTAGATATTATCTTGCAATAACGAGGCATCCAATACGCTAGGTACGCCATATTCGTGACAAATATCTGCTACGGCAAGCATATTCTCAAGGCTAACAGGTTGACCACCTATCAAATTAGTACCTGCTTCTACACGGACATAAGCCACTTTCTTAGGGGTGTATTGCTCAATGACACGGCGCAATTCCTGCAAGTCCATATCTCCCTTGAATGGATCGTCGCTCTGAGGAATTAATCCTTTTTTATGGAGAACTTCGACCACTTCGCCGCCGCAACGAGTCACATGGGCTTTGGTGGTAGTGAAGTGGAAGTTCATGATAGCCACCATGCCTGGTTTGACAAAACGCTCCGCTAATATATTTTCGCACGCGCGACCTTGGTGAGCAGGTAGCACATTGTCGGTACCGAAGACTTCTTTAAGAGCGGCTTTAAGGCGAGCAAAGGTTTGACTGCCCGCATACGAGTCGTCTGCTAAATGCATAGCTGCTGTCTGACGATCGGACATAGCATTCACGCCCGAATCAGTAAGCATGTCTATATATATATCCTTATTCTCTAATAAGAAAGTGTTGTTACCTGCCTTTTGAATAGCACGCAAACGCTCATCTACAGGCAATAAATTCAACTTTTGTACCACGCGTACCTTATGCATCTCTAATGGTACTTGATTTTCGGACTTGTAAAATTTAACAGACATATATTTGAAAAAAATTAAGGAACTAGTTGTTCAAGATAAAAATATAAATAAATTTATTGAAAAAATCCTTTATTATTATTAGTTGTGGAAATGTTTGATAAACTCTGTTATAGGTTGTTTTTCAATAAATTATACAGTTGAAAAAAGTGGATTAACTTTTGATAAAATGGATAAGTTTGGGTTATCAAAATTGATTAACAAGTTATGAATGGAATTGTTGATAACTTTGTTTATAACCACTTTTTCAGTTTGAAAATGAGCAAGATAGCCACGGTAAAAACAACCATCAAGCCAATAGCAAATGGATAGCCCATTTTCCATGCCAACTCAGGCATAAAGTCGAAGTTCATACCATACATGCTGGCGATCAGAGTAGGTGGAAGGAATACCACATTCACCACGGTAAAGATCTTGATAATCTTGTTCTGCTCGATGTTTACAAGACCGAGGAAAGTATCTTGGAGGTAGTCAAGACGGTCGAAACCAAAACGCGTGTATTCGAACAACGAATTAATATCCTTGATAATCATCGTGAGGCGAGGTTGGAGTTCCGTTGGAAAGAAATCGCACTTGAGGAAGTTGCTGATCACACGTTGTTTATCCATGATGTTCTGACGGATAATGGTGACTTTTTCCTGAAGATCCTTGATTTGGATCAGTACCTCTTCGTCCACTTGGTCGGTAGCGTTGATTTCACCAGAAAGTTTAGTGATGAGGTCGGTAGTATCCTCAATCATATCCGCATCTTTTTCAACACGCGTCTCCATGAGTGAAACGAGCACATGATAGCCCGTTGGGAAGTTGCGGGTGTTCATGAGCATCTTCTTGACCGTCTCGTTGAAGCTGGCGAGTTCAACGTCGCGAGTGGTGACGAGAATGCTGTTTTTGAGGATAAAGTTGACAGGTTCCATCTCAAAGTTATCGCGGAGGAAGTTGGAGTTGGCTACGATGGAATCGTCTGTTTGGATATAACGAGATGACATCTCAATCTCTTCCATCTCTTCGTCGTCCTGAATGTCAATTTTGAGGAAGTCCTCGAGTACGCCCTCTGTCTTGTCGCTTACGTCAAGAAGGTCGATCCAAATGATGTCTGATTTGTCAAGACTACTGAGGATATTGACGCTGCGGCCCACCTTGATTTTGTCTTGTTTGTCTTTGTCTCTATAGAATATTTTGAGTTCTGCCATAATCCTTGCCTTTAAACTTTAAACTATAAACTTTCAATCTTTTTAGTGAGTGCGATAAATTCCTCTACACTCAGTTGTTCGGGGCGCTTCGTGAATATAGGGTCGTTGAGGATAGGATTTTCCTTGCCGACTAGTCCCATCAACGAATTGCGCATCTGCTTTCGGCGCTGGTTGAAGGCAGTTTTGACTATATTCTTAAACAGCGCCTCGTCGCAGCCCAATCCTTGGCGGTTGTTGCGAGTCATGCGAATAACCGCCGATTTGACTTTCGGAGGAGGGTTGAACACATGCTCGTCAACGGTGAATAAATATTCTATATCGTAATATGCTTGCAGCAGCACACTGAGAATGCCATATGCTTTCTTACCAGGCTTGGAGGCAATACGCTCGGCTACTTCTTTCTGAATCATACCTGAACAGATAGGGATACGATCTTTATTATCAAGCACTTTGAAGAAAATTTGACTACTGATATTATATGGGTAGTTGCCAATCACACAGAACTCGCCGTCGGGGTAGATGATATTGAGGTCGAGTTTGAGAAAGTCGCCCTCAATGAGGTGCAACTCAGGGTACCACTCTTTAAGGTACACTACACTCTCCCTATCGATTTCGATAGCGGTAGTCTGTAGATTAGGATTTTTGAGGAGATACTGCGTGAGCACACCCATACCAGGACCGATCTCTAAGACACGGCCCTCGCTAATGGTCTCAGCAATTCGTTGGGCGACACTCAGGTCCTTCAAGAAATGCTGACCCAAAAATTTCTTGGCTCTTACTTGTTGCATTTTGCTGATGATAGTCGTCCATAATGACAGTTAATAGTTAATAATTAACAATTAATATTCTCGGTTAAAGGTATTTTTTTGCATATTTGCATTTTTTTTAGTACCTTTGCACGCCGATTTGTTTATTTTCGGCTGCAAAAGTACAATTTTTTTTTCAAAAATGCAAACATTCGCTCAAATAATCACCAAAATAGTCGATTTTTTCTATCGACCCTTTAGTAAATACATTCCCCAGCAGCTATTTCGCTATGCTGCTTGTGGTGGTGGTAATATGGTGTTGGATTGGGTATTGTATTTCTTGATATACAATTTTGTGATAGGTCATGAGTTGGTATATATTACCCTGCCTTTCAGTTTTCAGTTTTCACCTTTCAGTTCTCAACTCTGCCTCTCTCCTCACATTCTCACTTTTCTCATTGTTTTCCCCATAACGCTATTTACAGGCTTTTGGCTCAATCGTAATATTACCTTTACTCAATCCTCTTTGCGAGGGTATAAACAATTGTGGAGATATATTTTGATTGTTGCTTTGAATCTGCTAGTCAATTACTTAGGTCTCAAACTTTGTGTAGATATATTAAGTTTTTATCCAACTCCATCCAAGATGCTTATTACCCTTGTGACTGTGGCAATAAGTTTCTTTGGACAAAAATATTTTTCCTTTAAATAGTATTAATAATGTCACGCACTCGTAAGATAATTAATGATCCTGTTTTTGGATTTCTCAATATTCCTGATGGTGTACTTTTCACTATTCTTCAGCATCCTTACATGCAGCGTCTGAATCGTATCCGCCAGTTAGGACTGAGTTTTTTTGTGTATCCAGGCGCTATGCACAGTCGCTTTCTCCATTCCTTGGGCGCTATGCATCTCATGCACGAAGCCATCACTTCACTTCGTGAAAAAGGGGTAGATATTACGGATAATGAGGCTACAGCTGCCATGGCGGCTATCTTGTTGCATGATGTGGGACATGGTCCTTTTTCGCATGTTTTTGAGGAGGCGGGAATGTTACCTAAAGGGATGTCACATGAGGATATTAGTCTGATGATGATGTACGAGATTAGAGATTGGTTCTCTTCTAGTCTTATTGCTTTGCCCAAAGAGCGAGCAGAGGCGTCAGCTATCATGAATTTGGCTATCCGTATTTTCAAAGATGAATATGAGAAGCATTTCCTCCACCAACTCATCTCTTCGCAACTAGATGTAGATCGTTTGGACTACCTCTGCCGTGACTCCTTCTTCTGCGGAGTAACCGAAGGTAGTGTGGCTAGTGCGCGCATACTCAAGATGATGAACGTTAAGGATGGTCGTTTGGTGGTGGAAGCTAAGGGTATCTATTCGGTAGAGAAATTCCTCGTAGCCCGCCGCTTGATGTATTGGCAAGTATATCTGCATCATACTAGCGTAGCTGCGGAGCAATTGCTTATTAAGATTTTAACTAGAGCTAAACAACTTATTTATAACGGAGTAGAACTATTTGCTTCACCAGCGTTGAAGTATTTTTTACAGAGAAATACGAATACTAAAGATCTACTCAAGTGGTACGCAGCATTGGATGATTCGGACTTGTTGTCGGCTATTAAGGTATGGAGCAATAGCGGAGACAAGGTACTGAATGTCTTGTGTGAGTGTTTTAGCAATCGTCAGCTGTTCAAAGGTAAATTATTGTCTTCATCGCTCACAGAAGAAGAACACGAAGCGTTACGCAATGACTATGTTGCGCGTTTTGGTGTGAGCAAAGAGGAGGCGGAGTACTTCTTTGTAGAACATGTCTCTACCTCAAATACCTATAGCGAGAAGGGTGAGGCTATTGATATTCTCTATAAAGATGGTTCAGTACGCAATATTGCCGAAGCGTCAGAGATGCTAAATATGGAAACTCTCACCTATAAACCTCAAAAACGTTACCTATTCGCATTAAATCCTTAAAACATCATATGAAGTTTTCCGCTCAACAAATAGCCGCACTTCTTGGCGGTAAGATAACTGGCGATGCCAATCGCCAAGTTTGGGATGTAGGTTCTATCGAAACAGCTAAAGAAGGACAACTCACTTTCCTCTGCGATGCCAAGTACCTTCCTCACCTGCCTCAGACAGGTGCTAGTGTGGTACTTATGACCGATTCCATCGAGTTTACAGGCGAGACACAAGCCACCCTTATCCGCGTGGAGAATGCTCGCGCTGCTATGGGTCAACTGCTTGCTCTCGTAGCGAAAGCTATGAACCCTGCTAAACAAGGTATTGAGCAACCTTGTTTCATAAGTGAGGGTGTTACCATACCCGAAGATGCCTATATTGGTGCCTTTGCCTATATCGGTAAGAATGTCCAATTGGGTAAAGGTGTGCAGATTTATCCTCATACGTATATAGGTGATAATGTGCGTATTGGTGATAATACTATCCTTTATTCGGGCGTGAAAATTTATTATAACTGCGTCGTGGGTAAAGACTGTATTTTGCATGCAGGTGTAGTCGTTGGTAGCGATGGATTTGGATTTGAACCTGACGCAAAAGGTGTGAACCAAAAACTCCCTCAAATTGGCAATGTTATCATTGAGGATGACGTGGAGATTGGTGCCAATACTACGGTGGATCGTGCCATGATGGGTTCTACCATTATTCGCCGCAATACTAAGATTGACAACCTTGTGCAAGTAGCACATAATGTGGAGGTTGGCGAAAGTACATTCCTCTGTGCTCAAGTGGGTATTGCGGGCTCAACGAAGGTGGGTGCGCATTGTATCTTGGCTGGACAAGTGGGTGTAGCAGGTCATATTGAGGTTACAGATAATTGTGTGTTTGGTGCACAATCGGGTATTGCGGGTAGTGTTCGCAAGGCGGGTATGTATCAAGGTTCGCCTGCTATTGATGCCATGAACTGGCGCCGCAGTAGTGTGGGCTTCAAGCAACTTCCTGACATTATGAAGCGTCTCCAAGAACTGGAGAAGAAATAAAACCTTACCTTATCTTTTACGGGTTCATAACGGGTTCATACTATACCTTCACTATATTGACTATGATATTACTATGTGATTCATATCCCTTCTGTATCCTTTCTGTAACTTCGGAGTGGTAACGAGGTGGTATCGAGCTTCCAACGAGTAGCAGAGAAACTGCTTCAATAGATAGAGAATCTATAATTTTTCCAAAAAAGGCTCGCTTAACTTGCGTATGTGCATTTTTTGTCGTACCTTTGCAGAAAAGAAAACACATACACCATGAAAAATCGTATTTATATTCTTCTATTCGCGCTCGTAGCTATTTTCACAGCATGCAACTCTACTACTGCGCCACTCTCTCTACATTGGGAATTTGGACAAAACGACGTGGAACCTGGTATTTGCGAAGCATATCTAACACTCACAAATACAAGTAAACAAGAACTCACCCACGAGGATTGGACACTCTATTTCAATCTCATGTCGCTGCATCCTATCTACACAGAAGGCGATGCATTGCGTGAGACTGAGATTCAGGCTAGTTGGCACAGCATTGAGCCTACGCAGACTTTTGCTTCTCTTGCGCCAGGCGAGAGCCGTACCTTCACCCTGCGTTATAAAGGCAGCGCCATCCGTGAAAACATCCGCCCCGAAGGCTTCTTCCTTGTCACCACTAAACACTCAACTCTAAACCCTCAACCAATATCCATCCCTTGCACCTACGCCCCATACACCCGTCCCGAGCAGATGAAACGAGGCATCGTCACATGGGAGAAAACACCCTATGCAGACGGAGCGTATGTGTTTGATTATGTGGAAGGAGTATTAGGTGATAAGGCGATAGGGCGATTAGGCGATGAGGCGAAGGAGGTGCAACCTCTGTTGCCACAGCCTAAGCAGATGATATATGCGGATGGTGTGTGCGAAGTGGCAAAGGCAGAGATTATCTCTCGCACTGATGCCAATATGGTCAAAGAGGGATATACGATGATTATCAGTCCTGATACGATTCGCATTGAAGCAAGCGACGAGGCAGGTGTGTTCTATGCTAAGCAGACCTTGAAGCAATGGGGCGACACCATCCCATGCGGCAGAGTGACGGACTATCCTGACCTACCACATCGTGGTATCATGTTGGATGTGGTGCGTAACTACTACCCTGTGGACTCTATTTACCGCATTCTAGACATGATGGCATACCACAAACTCAACGTGCTGCACTTCCACCTCTCCGACGACGAGGCATGGCGATTGGAAATCCCTGGTCTGCCACAACTGACTGATATTGGTTCGAAGCGAGGTTACACTACCAACGAGAGCGAGTGTCTGCTACCTATGTACTGCGGCGGTTGGGATGCTGATGCCCCTACGACAGCCAATGGCTATATCACTCGTGAGAAGTATATCGAACTATTGAAGTATGCAAGCGAGCGTCATATTCGTGTGATTCCTGAGATTGATATGCCAGGGCATATGCGTGCTGCTAAGAAAGCCATGGGTAAGCTATTGACAGACAGCGCTTTTGATGCGCGAGTGTATAAGTCTGCACAAAACTATACCGACAATGTGATTGATGTGACCAAGCCTTATGCGGTGGAGTTTATCGACCATGTGGTGACGGAGATTGTCAAGATGCACGAGGAGGCGGGGCATCCGCTGACGATCTTCAATATCGGAGGAGATGAAGTGCCCAAAGGAGCGCTGACGAAAGAGGAACATCAAGCGTTCATCGATGCCGTTTTGGAGATACTGAAGCGCTACAACCTGCAACCAATGGGTTGGGAAGAGATTGACCATTTCTGCCAGCCAGAGAGTGGTGCTATCTGCTATGCTTGGCTCAATAGCGAGAGTAAACCCATGCAACTAGCTCAGGCTGGTTATCAAGTAGTTATCGCAACAGCTAGCTACTTGTATTTTGACTTTGCGTATTGCAACCACCACGAGGAGAAAGGACTCAGTTGGGGTGGATATACCGACGAATACCGTTCGTTTGACTGGCAGCCCGCTCAACACCCTAATATCATCGGTATGAACGCCCAACTTTGGGGCGAGGTTATTCGCTCATTTGCACAAGTGGAATGGCAGATTTACCCTAAGATTTATGGTCTTGCAGAGCGTGCTTGGAACAACCGCAGCACCCTCTCACTTAGCGAGTATAACGACCTCGTATATAACACTTTCCTCCCGCAATTGGCAGCATCCAACCGCAATTTCCATATCCAACAACCAGGTATCAAAATCTCCTCGCCCATAGCCAATAGCCAATCGCCCATAGCCATATGCCATATGAATAAAGTAATGCAAAGAGGCGAGATACTATATCGCCTTGACGATGGCGAATGGCAGACTTACACCGCTCCTATAGAAGTGCCCAATGGCACACAGATTATCCAAGCCAAAGTCCTCTATCTGGGCAAAGAAAGCAACACTACTTGGTTGTGGGTTAATGATGAAACGGAGATAAACACAGACATACAAGAACAAAATACCGGAGCCACATTTTAAGGTGGTAATTTAGCACCTAATTTTACTCTGTAAATTACGGTTGATATACGGTTGATACACGGTAGATATACGGTAGATAAACGGTACACACTTATACCTTCGCCGAATTTTTACCGAGATGTCATCTATTTTCCAACTGCAATAGATATTCTTTTTCTACACATAAAATTTGCTCAAATCAAAAATAATGTGTACCTTTGCAGCGCAAAGGTTGAAATAACTCTTCCTTTTGTTTAACGACAATCACTATGACAACTTTAACACAAGAACAAAAAGAGGCTCAAATGGCGAGCATGAAGTCGTTTGATGAGGAGATGCCTTCAGTTGGTATCTTTTGGTACGATGCTCAAGAACATGAGTTCTTTGGTGTTTACAAGAAAGAACTTACTCCCAAGATGATTGAAGAGGCAGCTGATAAGGGCTTACCTTTCATCAATTATCCCAAATTGCACCGTCAAGTTTGGAAAGAGCAGTATTTTCGCGCTCTGGCAGCACATAAGCCAACTCGCTTTACAGGAGATTACACAATGATACCTCGAGGTCGTGTTGCATGGAATATTGATAAGTTCATTGTTTTTGTTGGCAAATGGGCGGAAGATATACAAGACGAGTTGACAGAGTTGATCAATCAGCACTTTGCATTGCCATTTTTTGAGTTCGTATATGATGAGCATTGGGATTTAGGACATGGCTGGTCAGGTGACTTTTAACCCTCCCTGCACTAACTCAAAATCATAATTCTTAATTCAAAATTACCTTCGCCTATGAACCACTGGCACCGTAAATGCGGTGCATGACATATAAGATATAGCGTTATAAGCCCAGACTTGATGACTTGAAACTTCGACAACTTCAAGAAATCACTAATACTTCAAGTACGGTTTATGCACGCTCGCGTTACCAGCGTGAGTTTTCTGTGCGTAAATTTGAAGTATTATAGGTAGTCGAAGACCTCAAGTCATCAAATTAAAGCGAACGAAAGTTCACGCTTTTTCGTGTGTATAGGTGATTACAATATAGAAACAAATAACAATCAAATAACTAACCAACGGAGTGTGCCGAAAATCCGACAAAGAGTAGGTGAAAAACATTACATATTTATGGAATACCAACAAATTATGTCTTTATCTATGGCGATCAAGCTATCTGCAGATGAATTTTTAAAACGTTGCGATGAACTATATAATTATTTTCATAATCATCCAAATGAAATCATTCGTAATAGTGATGATAGATTAGCATTCCATGTTGGTTCGGCATGTTATTTTGCAAATATGACCGTAAATGATAATTCATCTGAACAATACATGCTTTCATCACTTTCTGCCTTTGTAAATCTTTATAATGCACTTCCTTTTGCAGATATGCAAGCATGTCTTGCTGCACATAGATTATTTTTACTAATTTCAAAGAACGATTTTATGGATTCTGGATTTTCTCTATTACATTATGATTTACAAGAAGAAAAACATCCTTTGTTCTGCGAATGCAAAGGTGCTAACAGTCTCAAGGTATTTGCATATAATTTTTTATCTCAATTTCTTTTAGGTGACGAAAGTATTGTAACAATGCTAAGTTTGAGAGAGCAAGAGATGTTTAAACAAGAATTTGAAAGGATAAAAAATCATATTACCAAAGAATCAAGTGAAATAAAAAAGGGATTAATCGTGATGGAAACTCTTAAAAAAAACTATTCAAGTAATATCAATTTTTTTATCCAAACAGGACATTTATTAACATATTAACAAATACCATGAAGAAATGAGAAATTATAATACTGAAGCTGAAATAAAATACATCCCCAATGTATCTTTTAAGCGAAATACTATATGTAATAACTACATAAAGTATTGTGACTATACAGATATTCAAGGATATTTTATGGAGCAGTTAAGATTAAACGAGCGATTATTAGCATGGTTGTTTAATGATAATTCTTTAATAGGAAAATCCCATCTGTCACTTTCTCCTGAACGTTATGAAGCGTTTGAAGATTTCTATGAATCTTTAAGTATATATCAATGATAGACATCTTTTATTGAGTAATAATGAAAAAGATAATTATTTCTATTTTATGCGTATTGGCAGCTCTCACTGCTTGCACAAAAGAAACCAAACAGTCTCTTTCTCAAATAGAATTGCTTCAACAAGTGTATGGCAATTTGGTAGATACTACGCGTACTGTGATGGATGGATATGACGAATACCGCGCCTTTGCGGATAGTTTGCTTTATAATGTCGCGACGCTAAAGGAACGTAATATACGAATAGGTGCAAGGTCTATTGCGCATGAAATAATGTCTTCGATGTTGGAAGAGTCAGAGTTTATTTCTGCAGAAGAAGTACGCTTCTTTCGAGACTCCTTGCTTAACTCATATTTCTCCATATTAAACTATTGGCATACAGACACAATAGATCAAGACTACTACTTGACCTATGAAAAACTTATTTCACATCCTACAAAAACCAAAATTACTGAATTTAATATGCCTATCACCCACGATGGAGTATCTGTGATTATTGATTTCCCTTGGGACGCTACAAATAACCCAATTATCAAATTCTATGACAATGATGTCAATGAGATAGGGGGTATTTGTTTTGACAAGAAATCAAATGACATTGTAGTGTATAATCGTAACGAAGAACAAAATATGAGAGTAGTTCTTTCTGGAGAAGCTATAAATGCTATGATAACCTATCCATATGTATGGATTGAATATGTTAGCGACGACCCAACTCTGGGAATAAACTCACCAAGAGTTCAACAGCTAATACCGCTATGGCATTTACATAGTACTATTTTTACTCTCCTATAGCCATTTCTTCGGCATAACTTTCGACACGCGAAAACTTTTTTTTCTTTTAAACACCACAAGCGGGAAGCGATTAATCACATCACTTCCCGATTATATTTTAATTGATAATTTCGCTACAGATGGAATAAGCAGGGATATCTATTGCAAAGGTATTGTAAGGGTATTGTATGATCCCGTCATAAACCCGTAATTCATTGTTTAGTGAACGCTTCGCTACAGTTTAGTGTTTAGGATTTAGTGAAGAGAGAGACAAATAGTAGAAAAATGGTCATTTACTTGCATATGTGCGTTTTTTTTATTAACTTTGCAGGCTGAAAGAAAAAGACTATGGCAGAAGATATCAAACCAACGACAACCAGTTACAACGAAGACAATATCGTTCACCTCGATGACCGCGAACATATCCGCCGTCGTCCGGGTATGTATATCGGTAAACTAGGTGACGGAAGTCACTCCGATGATGGTATATATGTACTCATTAAAGAGACTATCGATAACTGTATCGATGAGTTTCGTATGAACGAAGGTAAAGTCGTTGAAGTGAGTGTATCTGCCCCTTCTGCCGAAGATAACTCACAACGCGTACGCGTTCGTGACTATGGTCGTGGTATTCCATTGGGTAAAATGGTGGAAGCCGTATCTATTCTCAACACGGGTGGTAAATATGACACCAAAGCCTTTAAAAAATCTGTCGGACTCAACGGTGTCGGTACCAAAGCTGTTAATGCCCTCAGTCTGGAGTTTGTGGTACAAGTATGGCGCGACGGCAAGACTCGCCGCATTGTTTTCAAACAAGGACACCTAGTAGAAGACTCTGATATACAAGAGCATAATGGACCAGAGAAGCGTGGTACACTCATTGAGTTTGTACCAGACAATACCAAAGGATTGTTTGAGAACTATCGTTTCCGCGATGACTTCATTGAGACCATGATGCGTAATTACGCCTACCTCAATGTAGGTTTGACCTTGAGCTACAACGGCAAAAAATACTCCTCTAAGAATGGTCTGTTTGATCTCCTCACGGAGACCATGACCGTTGATCCACTCTATCAGATTATTCATATTCAAGGCGAAGATATTGAGATTGCTCTTTGCCATACCGACCAAACAGGCGAGGAGTACCATTCGTTTGTCAATGGTCAGCACACGATCCAAGGTGGTACGCACCAAGCAGCACTCCGTGAGGCTATTGGTCGTACTATCAAAGAGTTCTACAACAAGAACTTCGAACTGAGCGACATACGCAGCGGTGTGGTAGGTGCGATTGCTATCAATGTCTCTGAACCTGTCTTTGAGAGCCAAACTAAAGTGAAACTAGGTTCCAAGGATATGGCTCCAGAGGGTGGACTATCTGTCAATAAGTTCGTTAATGATTTCGTTAAACAACAACTTGACAACTACCTCCATAAGCATCCTGAAGTAGCAGAGATCATGCTACAGAAGATTCTTGAGTCGGAGAAAGAACGCAAAGCTATCGCAGGTGTTACGAAGATTGCTCGTGAGCGTGCCAAGAAGATCATGCTCAATAACCCTAAACTGCGTGACTGCCAAGTACACTATAACGATGCTAAACCTACCAAGTCAGCCAAAGATGCGGACGATGATTTGCGTGAGGAGAGTAGCATCTTTATCACCGAGGGTCTTTCTGCATCAGGTAGTATCACTAAGAGCCGTGATGTGCGTACACAAGCCGTGTTCTCACTTCGTGGTAAGCCTCTTAACTCTTATGGATTGAGTAAGTCTGTAGTCTATGAGAACGAGGAGTTCAACTGCTTGCAAGCTGCGCTTAATATCGAAGATGGACTAGACGAGTTGCGCTACAACAAAGTCATCATCGCAACCGATGCCGATGTGGATGGTATGCACATACGCTTGTTGATGCTCACCTTCTTCCTACAATTCTTCCCAGATTTGGTGAAGAAAGGTCACGTATATATCCTGCAAACCCCGCTCTTCCGTGTCAAAAACAAGAAAGAGATACGCTACTGCTATAGCGAGGAAGAGCGCCTACAGGCCATTGAGGACCTCAAACCTAACCCAGAAATCACTCGATTCAAAGGTCTTGGTGAGATTAGTCCAGATGAGTTTAAGGGCTTTATCGGCAAGGGTATTCGCCTAGATCAAGTATGCTTGCGCAAAGAAGATGCGGTGAGTGACTTGCTTGGTTTCTATATGGGTAAGAACACCATGGAGCGTCAAAACTTCATTATTAACAACCTAGTCGTAGAAGAAGATGTGGAGTAGTATTGTGCCATTGATATTATTCGTCCTTCTCGGTATTGTTATCCTTGTTATCTTTGAGATACGAGCAAGGAAAGAAAAAAACAATACTGAACTTCTGAACGATGTTGAACAAGCGACTGATGTCGCTACTGAACAGCGAAGCGAAGACGACGGCTGCTGCGGCGAGCACTTGGTTTGCGAGAGAGAAACGCTTCTTCAAACCAATGCTGAAATCATCTATTACGACGACGAGGAATTAGACGCACTAGCAGGCATAGCCGCAGAAGACTATACCAAAGAGCAATATCAAATGATTCGTGAAGTGTTTGAGACACTCAAGGCAAGCGATGTGCCTGGGTGGGTGCGCAGTATTCAACTGCGCAATATTCAATTGCCGCTAGATATTCGCGAAGAAGCATTGCTCATCGTAGTCGAACGACGAAAAGCATAAATTCCACCTATCGTAAGCACTAGACTGACGATACCCAACCAAAGGGTTTCGTTTGTGCCTATGGCATCTACTTTGTCCATATCCCAACCTGCTTTATTCGCTAGGAAATATAGCAAGACAGCCATACCATTATTGACAAAGTGCATCAGCATAGGTACCCACAAACTACCTGTCCAAACAAACATGTAGCCAAACAAGGCACCCATTAACATGCGGGGTACAAAGCCATAGAACTGCATATGGACAGCCGAGAATATTATCGCTGTAAGCCATATCGCTAGATGTGGCGAAAGGCGAGAGGCGAGAGGCGAAAGGCGATGAGGGGCGGTCAGCAATTGCTGCAACACACCTCTAAAAGTGATCTCCTCGGATACGGCTGGCAGTACTGCCATCAAAAATAGATTGACTAACAAAGCGCTTACAGTAGTAGCCGACATAAACTGCTTGGTCAGCCATTCGGCTTCGGCTTCTTTGTTTTTCATCCACTCCTCTAGTCCACTCAACCAAGTTGGCAACACCATTTGTTGATTCCATTGAGCGAGCATATTGATTGCAGGCAATGCCACCAACATGATACCCACAGCCCACAAGAACACCTTCCAGTCTGCTTTCTTATCCAGCTGCAACCAACTAAAAGGAGCCTTAGCACACAAATATGCCAATATCAAGGATGGCAATAGGAACAAGGTAATAGTCTGCAAGAGTTGAATCCATTTTAGGGTATTGATATCAGACAATGGGTTGCCTTGAGTGATCAACGCAATTACCAATACGGTCAAACTAAACATCACAAAAATGCAGCCTAACCATACAATTAACTTCGCCATTACATGCGAATTTTCCATTTTACCTCGTAGTGCCATATCTTTTGGTTTTTATAACAAAAGAATGAAGGCTTATCCACCCTCATTCTTCCTCTGTCGTACATATTATTTTGTCGGGATGACAAGATTTGAACTTGCGACCTCCGGTCCCCCAGACCGTTGCGCTACCGGGCTGCGCCACATCCCGCAAGTTTTCGGATAACCGAAAACTGTTGCAAAGGTACTGCTTTTTTTTGAAATACACAAAAAAAATCGCACATTGAGTGCGATTTTTCTGATATATAGACTGAATAAACCCGTCTATTTTTAGTAGGCAATGGCGAAAATAACGCGTTGTGCACTTGGTTTGCCAGTATAGATACACTTGCCAGGAGTCTTGTCACCCTCCAAAGGAATACAACGGATAGTGGCTTTGGTCTCGGCTTTGATCTTCTCCTCGGTTTCTGGAGTACCATCCCAGTGGCAAAGCAAGAAGCCAGATTTCTTAATCTCCTCTTTGAAATCCTCCCAAGTGTCCACCTCGCGGGTGTTCTCAAGGCGGAAGTTGAGTGCTTTTTGGTAGATATTATCTTGGATCTCTTTGAGCAAGTTTTGGATGGTCTCTACAATACCATCGAACGCAACTGTTTCTTTGGTCAATGTATCACGGCGAGCGAGCTCTACGGTACCATTCTCCAAGTCACGACCACCCATAGCAATACGCAAAGGTACACCCTTGAGCTCATACTCAGCAAACTTGAAGCCAGGAGTAGCCTTGTCGCTTGCGTCCACTTGTACACGGATGCCGAGTTTCTTCAACTCGTCTGCCAATGGATTGAGTTTCGCCATCAATTCATCCAACTGCTCTTGCTTTTTGAAGATAGGAACAATAACCACTTGAGTAGGAGCAAGGTTTGGAGGAAGAACCAAACCATTATCATCTGAGTGAGTCATGATAAGTGCACCCATAAGGCGAGTAGAAACACCCCAAGAAGTAGCCCAAACATACTCAAACTTATTCTCTTTGTTGAGGAAAGTCACGTCAAAAGACTTCGCGAAGTTTTGACCCAAGAAGTGGCTAGTACCTGCTTGAAGTGCCTTACCGTCTTGCATCATTGCCTCGATAGAGTAGGTATTCAAGGCACCTGCAAAACGCTCGTTAGGAGATTTCACACCCTTCACAACAGGGATAGCCATCACTTTCTCTGCGAAGTCTGCATATACATCGAGCATAGTTGCTGCGTAGTTCTCTGCCTCCTCCTCGGTAGCGTGTGCGGTGTGACCCTCTTGCCAGAGGAACTCAGCAGTACGCAAGAAGAGGCGGGTACGCATCTCCCAACGCATTACGTTGCACCATTGGTTGCAAAGGATAGGAAGGTCGCGGTAAGATGAGATCCAGTTCTTGTAGGTGGACCAGATAATGGTCTCAGAAGTAGGACGGATGATGAGTTCCTCCTCAAGGCGAGCCTTAGGATCAACCACCACACCCTTGCCCTCTGGGTCGTTCATGAGGCGGTGGTGAGTAAC
>JAZQTO010000035.1:0-2020 GCA_045630805.1 Paludibacteraceae bacterium | reverse complement strand
GTTGTAGTGGGGATTTGTCTTCCTAAGACCGCTTGGCCTCCGACTTAGAGAGGTGGTTTCAATGGTAGTAAATGGCCTGCCCGCACATCAAAGTGGGGAAAGAAGTTTACTCACCCCACGATGGTTGATACCGGCACGCTGTCAAGAAGCATCAAGGGAGAGCGTGGCCGTTCATTGGAGTTTGGTAAACTGCACGGCAAGGGAGGCTTTCGGCGTACCACACACTACGACATCTGGACTACGGAGGTAAGTTCCTACATCCGAGGCAAACGAGGTAAGAAGCGAGGCAAATATAAGAACTATGCTGCGGTGCATAACACAGACCCGAAGTTCGGACTATACACCGTGAACCAATACTCATCACGCCGCCCAGTGCATCGTCAGTTCATAGGCTTCTCACCCAACATTGAAGACCACATCAACGGCCTTGTAGATATGATTTTTGAAGGATTTCCGAAATGATAAAAGATAAGCATAACAAACCGCAGACAGAGGAGCCGACACCTCCCGTAGAGAGTGTTCCCGAAAAGGTGTCGGAGAACCCGTTTGTGAATATGTACGATGCTGTGCGTCGTGCTATCCTCACCGTGCGTGAAGACCCCGATGACCCTACATCGCCACCGCTGTTTAAAACCATCGCTATCGACAACGGCCAGTTCACTCGTCTTATCCGTAGCGAGAACTTGGAGTATGAGGTGGCATTCCCAGCGGTATTTATCCACTTCGTAAATGTTCGCTACCTAGTAGCACAACAGCGCATCGGTGAGGGACGGGCAACTATGCGTGTGCGTTTCATCCTTAACACGCTCAATAACTCCGACCCCGAGCGTGAGTGCGATCCTTTTGTAGTATTCCAGCGATTAAATGTTGCTATTCAGGACGCTAAGAACTACGAGCCTGCCCTGAATGAGCGTTGCAACCTCACATATTTCGATATGCCGCTAACAACCAATATGCTTCAAGCATATTGGATAGACTACGAGGTGTGGTTCCGTGAGTACTCGGCTTGGAAGTACCGTGACTGGGTGAAACGATACCTTGTTATGCCGCCATTTACGCAGCATAGCGATGCTCCGCGGCACGACACTGATAAGCACGGTCAGCACAGCGAACCGACATACGACGAGGCAACAGGATTTGAGCCATCTGTTGAAATGGAAGACAAAACAAAAGAACAAAATGAATAGGTGTAGGGAATAAAATAAGCATTAGTCCGTTATTATAGATATAGTTATGAACTAATAACACAGTTTTATGATTATCTTTGCCATAAATTAGTGATATAATATGGACAACATAATAGTTCAAATAAATAGGATTCGAAAGAAAATATCGAAGTCTTCAGGGTGTAGTTACCTGTATCGTTACTTTGACGATTTAGTACGCTCTCTACAAAATAGGCAGGAACCATTGTCAATTGCAGAATCATCAGAGTTAATAGATTTAATTTGTGATTATGCAAGAGATAGTCGTTATAATAACTTTGCTTCCGCAAATTGGGTGAGATATTCTGCACGTTGCTTTTATTGCGCCGACTTCTTGTTAAACTACCTTTCTGATGTTCACACTACCAGATTAAAAAGTATCCTAAATCAATATTTTATGGAGCTTATTGATTCCGGTGTTGCTCTTATTATACCGCAGGATGTTGTAGATAAGTATCTTGAAAACAATATAAATTCTGAAAATTACAAGAACTTCTACAACCATATACTTGACAACGCAATTAGTCAATGCCACAGAAGTAGACTATGGAGAGGTTCAGAAGTAACCTTGGCAAGGGATTATACAAAGGCTGTTAATTATTATATTCGACAATACATTGAGAAGTATTCAGATTATTCTATGTTAAAGATTTGGATACCAATGTTAGATACTAGGCATGTTGCAAAATTCTGGTATGAATATCCTGAAAGCGGTAATTACAGACATTGTGGTAATTATGAAAGAGAATGTATTGAGAACTCATTAGATGCAATGTTGGATGTTCATCTAGAGCTGTTTAACCTATGGTATGAGT
>JAZQTO010000034.1:0-3164 GCA_045630805.1 Paludibacteraceae bacterium | reverse complement strand
GGGTTTTGGTAAGACCGAAGTGGCCATGCGTGCTGCCTTCAAAGCAGCCACAGACGGCAAACAAGTGGCAGTATTGGTGCCTACCACCGTATTGGCATTGCAGCACTACAATACCTTCAAGGAGCGCTTCCGCAACTTCCCTGTGCGCGTGGAGTATGTCAGCCGTAGCAAGACAGGCAAAGCGCTCAAACAACTGCTAGAAGACCTCAAAGACGGCAAGATAGACATCCTCATCGGTACCCACAAACTGGTGGGCAAGCAAGTGGCATGGAAAGACCTGGGCTTGCTCATCATTGATGAAGAGCAGAAATTTGGCGTAGCCGTCAAAGAGAAACTCAAAGCGCTGCGCACCAATGTGGATGTGCTGACACTCACCGCTACTCCTATCCCAAGAACCTTGCAGTTCTCGTTGTTGGGTGCACGCGACTTGAGCGTGATCAATACGCCTCCACCTAACCGCTATCCTGTTCAGACAGAGATGATTACCCTAGATGACGAGGATATCATCAAAGAGGCCATCCAGCTGGAGATGCAGCGCAACGGACAGATATATGTGGTATGCAACCGCATAGAGATGTTGCCTCGTATTGAGGACAGAATACGCCGTTTGGTACCAGATGCACGCACCATCATCGCCCATGGACAAATGCCACCAGGCGAAATGGAAGAGGCGTTGGAGGCATTCATCAACTATGACTATGACATTCTCATCGCTACCACCATCATCGAATCAGGCGTGGATATAAGCAATGTCAATACCATCATTATTTACTCGGCGCAAAACTACGGATTGTCCGACCTGCACCAGTTGCGTGGTCGCGTGGGACGCTCCAATCGCAAGGCATATTGCTATCTCGTGACACCCGATCGCGAACTATTGACATCCGATGCACGCCGCCGATTAGATGCATTGACTACTTTTGCGGAATTGGGAGCAGGCTTCCAACTTGCCATGCAAGATCTAGATATCCGCGGTGCGGGCAATATGTTGGGCTCGGAGCAAAGTGGATTTATTGCTGACTTGGGCTATGATACCTACCAACGTATCTTGAACGAGGCAGTAGAGGAGATCCGCGAGGAACTCTCCATTACCTCATCGCCTAATAGCCTATTAGCCTCATCGCCTAATAACCTCTTCGCCTCATCCCCTAAACTATGGTGCAATGATAGTCAATTGGAGAGTGACTTACCGCTCGGATTTCCAAGTACGTATATCGAAAATATTGCTGAGCGTATCACGTTGTATCGCGAATTAGATAGCTTGAGCGATGAAGACGCACTTCTCGCATACCAGAAGCGGTTGATTGACCGTTTTGGCAAGTTACCCGAGGAGGCAGAGCAGCTGCTGAATGTCGTGCGTTTGCGTTGGTTATGCTGCCAAATGGGTATAGAGAAAGTGGTGCTCAAGCAAGAGCGACTGACCTTGTTCTTTACGACGAAGAACAACAAATACTGGCAATCGGAGATCTTTGGCAAGGTGGTGGAGTTTATTCTTACCCGTCCACAACGCTGCCGTTTGGTGGAAGATAAAGACCGCCAAGGCAAACCTACCGGTCGCCGTTACGCGACTATTCAGCAGGTTAAGACCATAGGCGGGGCGTTGACATTATTGAACAAAATACTTCATCCATAAAAAGAAAATAAACTGCCTGCTCATAACAGACAGTTTATTTCTTTTTACGCGGAAAGTGGGGGATTGCTACGTAATCCCCTAAGTCTGCCGACGGCATCCTTGCAAAATAAAAGAACGATTTGCTTGCTTAAGTAAACTCAGACAGACAAATCGTCCTTTTTTACGCGGAAAGTGGGGGATTCGAACCCTCGATACGCTTGCGCGTATACCGCATTTCGAGTGCGGCTCTTTCGACCACTCAGACAACTTTCCTTCCTTTATTCGCTGCAAAGGTACTGCTTTTTTCTTAATTACGCAAGCAATACCTTATTTTTTTTTATCTTATCGCTCCTCAAATGTGCCATCTGAATAGAAGATCACAATCTTCTGTACTGTACGCGTAGATGTAGATTGTACAGCCACAGAAACTGGTGTATCGTTTGATATACGGGACTCTGATGGTGTTTCGACTTTATTACTAGACTCTACCTGAGAAAATAATGTATGCCCCAATTCCGAAGAGCCAGGCGTATAACCTTCGATATACTTCTCACCAAAACCCAAAAACAACCAAGTAGGGCTGATAAATGGAAAATGATTGGCTACATTCTGCAAAAACTCTAAACTAGGCTTGTTTCTTCCGCCTAAGATATTAGAAATCGTACCAGCACTCACTCCTAACTCCAATGATAGCTGCTTAGCATTGAGTTCCTGAGATTTCATTATTTCAATCAATCGTTCACGCTCGTCCATTTTATTCAATTTTCAGCAAAGTTAATATTCTAATCATTTTATTAATTAATACAGTACACAAATCTGTATCAAATTCGTGTGCAAAGGTACAAAAAATATTTCACACTTGCAAATATATAAAATTCACGTTTGAAAAATATAATTATTTCACATTTGAAAATCACACCTACTATACTGTGTTATTCCTGTACGATCGCCAAGATGCACATTATACACTAGGTTGGGTATAACATATATAAGTATTACTTTATAATTAAAACGTAACTATATTCATTATCAGTATATTTTGCGTTTGTAATATCTAATTATTGGCATTATTGGCTATATCTGTGATTTTTATTGAAAAAACCATATGTATTACTTTGTATTTTGCGACCAAAGTACTGATTTACTTATTATTATACATAATAATAAGTAGCAATATAATATAACTTGTGAAAAATGGATGGCAATGTGCTGGTTTGTGATATAGGTTGTTTAGTTATGTCGTTCAGTTGTGAAATATTGTTTTTGCATTGTGAAATGCCGATGTGAATTTGTACAATATTGTGGTGCATTTTGTTTTCTTATTTAGATTTTCACAACGCAAAACAGAGTGGTATACTCCACTCTGTTGATCGAAAGTTGAAGGATGAAAGTAAGAAGTAAGTAAGAAATTTCTCTTTCGTGAGAATTGAATATTTGAGAACGAATAGAGGAATGATACAGAATATGCGATTCTTAGCTTATTGGTTGAGAGGACGCCTCGTAGAGGCTATAGGACGCTACGCTATGGGACGCTTCGCTATAGGACGCCCTG
>JAZQTO010000033.1:0-48919 GCA_045630805.1 Paludibacteraceae bacterium | reverse complement strand
ATTCGTCTGCGAATTCTTGTTTGTAGCGATGATAGATAGAATTCGCGCGAGGAACGAGGTTGCAGCATGAGAACCAGAAAAAACTCAATCCTGCCCATGACCAGGTAAGAATAGCAAAACCGAGCCACTCGGTAATCTCACCAAGGTAGTTAGCGCTAGTCACAAATTTGTACATACCTTTTTTAGGCAAGTAGTGGTTGGTATCCCCAGGTTTGCGTAAGTGGCGAATAACATGGTCAGAGTGCATATTGATAGCCCATCCACAGATGAAGATAACTACACCCAAAATGAATCTCCAATCCGTTAACCACGAAGTGGCATATGGTGCAAATTGTGGGGCTAAATGAAATAGCCAATAGCCTTGTATATAGCCATTTACGAGATTCCATATCACAGAGAATGCCATGATGATAATAGGCATTTTGCTATTACCTTTCAACAAAAAAGGGAAAATAAATGAGCGTTGGAAATAGTGGAATTGGAATATCAAAAAGAAGATCAAGTATGGCAGTTGAAATTTGACTTCCGACTGTGCCCAAAGATATAACATCACAAAGAAGACGGGCATCTCCATGAGACACCATCCTACCTTATTATTGATAGCAGGACCCCATTTCTCGGTACGCATTTTACCATATCCCGCATCCACAAAATATAGTGCAACAAACACCACTAATCCTACTAAAAAGAGGATAAAGAGAAAATTATGAAATGATTCCAAAGCAGTAGATATTTCCATATGTAATATTTTTTAGGTGACTAGGCTATGAAGCGATTGGCGATAGACTAGAACACAAATTAGTTTGCAAAGATACTAAGTTTTTTTCAAACAACCAAATATTTATTAATATATGTTATACTTTTCTATGTTTTTGACTAATAAATAGTCCAATTATAATAATTATTATCCCTATCCACTTCCATAATGGAAGTTGCTCGCTAAAGAACATCCACATCATCAAAGCCGTAAAAACAGGACGTATATTATTAAATATGTTCGCGCGCGTGACACCGATATAGCGTACTGTGTAACAAAACAAAATGAACGCTGTCACAGAAGCTAAAACGGCAAGATAGAGAACGGAGAGTATAGGGGTCAGGAGTTCAGAAGTTGAGGTGTTTAGGAGTTCAGGAGCTGAGGAGTTCAATAATTGGTTTCCACCCCACAAAACATAGAACAGAACCAACGATATGGACTGTACATAGAAAACAATAGTGAGTGGAGAATATTGTGGTGGTATTCTGCGAAGTACTACACTATAACCAACTGAGCAACTGACAGTTAGAATAGCCAAGAATATTCCCCAAGGATTGCCTATTGCAAAATTATCGCTCCCCACCAGCAGCAATAGTAACATACCTAATGTGGAAACAATGATACCCAAAATGTTGTAGCGTGTCACTTGTTCGCGAAGAATAACCCAAGCAAAAATAGGCGCCAGGATCGGTTGGGTACTGAGCATAGCCTCCGCAATGGTAGGTGAAGCAAAACTCTGATAGGTGTATGTCTCGAAAATAAAGTACAAGAAAGGTTGTAGTAGTCCGCCAAAGAGAAAGAGTGGAAGATCTTTCTTCTCTACCCTCTGCAGTCCAACAATATCGTTACCACGAAAAATCCATCCTACACACAGCATCAACACAACGGCTATGGAGAAGCGTAGAACAATGAGTGTCAGAGGATTAAAGACAAGTAGTGCCTCTTTAACAGCAATACCTGCGCCCGCCCAAATGAGCATAGCGCAGATAATAGCTATATATGGTATGAGTTTTTTGATCATGCCTTACCTCTACGCGCCTTGCGAGCGGAGCGTCGTTGTGTGCGTTTTTGTTGGCGTTCTTTGATATTATCATCAATGGTGTTAGCAAACTCCATGATCTTATCCGATAGCGTCTCTGTGCGTTCTATCTGATCAAACTTGCGACGGCGTTTGTCGTCTTGCATAAGAAGATTGAACTTGAATTGTCCATCTCGGAAACCATCACGCAGGCACGCAGCTTTGAAACGTGCATATGCATTGCTGAGCAAGATATGTGCTTGTGGCTCTTTGAGACGGAACGAAGCACGCTTAGATTCGTATTCGTTGTTGATTTCTTGTAACTTGCGATCTACCACCTTGGTAAATTCATCCGCCGTCTCTTGGTCAATATCCTCATTGACAAACTCATAGTAGAAATGGTACTTTGACTCACGCACATCCGCAAAACCAACGAAAAACTTGGTTTTAATATCCATCAGTTCTTCAGCCTTGTGTACTGCGTCAATAAACTGTGGCTCATAGAGTTTCTCTCCCGTCATAGACACAATGCCATTGACTTTGGAAACCATATGTACAGTAGGCGTGTTGTAGAATTGGCCTCCTACCTCTACGAGATCGTTCATATTATAACGGAAGAGACCCGAATAAGTTGTTACATAAGCACAATATCGTTTGCCTATCTCGAGTTCATGGATCTGCAAGAAATGTTTGTGTGGATTATCCAGTTCACTCTCTTCCACAAACTCATAGTAATGGAAGTGTGGGAAGAGGACAGATTCGTTGGTATCATCTAGTGAGAAACCAAAGCGGCACTCTGTGGCGATATATCCCAGTTCTTGGTAGAAAGTTTTGTTCCAATCAAATTGGTCAAGGTATTTCTCCATATAGATTTTGGTATTACCACATTTCCAGGTAGATAGGAGTTGCAGCCATGGCCAAAAGTGCTTGGGCTCCAATTTGCCATGCTCTTTGAGCAATTGGCGTAGTTCTTCCGCGCGTTGGGGTTGTGGAGACATATATGCATGTAACTCCTCACGGATATATTCAGAGATTTCGAAATTCCAACTCAATGTACCATTCTCTATATCATCAATCATTTCTTCTACATTCTCGTTGAGTGTGCGAAGAAGTTCAAGAATAGTAGACGGATTGGCAGTTGCCCATAGTGTAACATCGCGATATTGCATAGCCAATCGCATCAACGTATAGTTGCGAGCAGCGTAATCGTCAATAGACATCACACACGCAGGTGCAGTATAGTGTTTTTTAATGATCTTAGGCACATCGCGCACAAGCACGCCAGAGACGGAACCATAGATAGTACCATCGGGTGCATATCCCTCCAGTTCCTTGCCAACAGTAGTAAAAAGATGACCACCAAAAATGCGACTTCGATGGCAAATGAAGTTCCAAATCCAAATATGGGTCATCTTGCCATAGACATCCTTGAGATACTTATGCGTCATAGGTACCCACTTAGGTTCGGCGGTAGTACCAGAAGTGGTTGCATACATATCAGGTTTGCCAGGGAAGAGGACATTCTCTTCGCCGTTCTTATGGCGCTCCACATATGGACGCAAGGTCTCAAAACTGTCATTCACAGGCACATACATACGATATAAGCGGAACAAGTCCTCTGCATTAGTAGCAGATAAAATACGGTCAAAATGGTGCTCTCTACCATAGACTGTATCTTTGGAAATCGTCAGAATGTCACGCAATGTCCTTTCGGCAGCATGCTTAGGGTGCTTATTCCAATAATTCAAACGTAATCTCTGTGTTCCACCTACGAGACAGAGTGCTGTATTTATCAGCCAAGGATAAGGCAAGGCATTACCTTGGTCATCAATATATGTTTTTCGTTTCATAAATTATAGTTTGGATCACCTTTGTTCGGGATTCAACTCCTCTAATTGTGAACTGATATTGTTGTGTCTTTGTGCGAATTGCGTTTTTTGTCTTTATAGAATGGCAGTAGCACAAAATAATTAATCACTCCTGCTAACGCAATTGCTACCAATCCTGACCACTCTTCTGACATATGTAGCCATATGAGTACATTGAGTAGTAGCATTTGGATAAAATAGTTGAGGGTACGTCCAAATAAAAAGCCGCCTACATTCTTTAGCGATGGACGTACTCTAAAAGTATAGAAACTTGTTAAGAAATAGTTGCACACCATCTCTACAACAAATCCAATGGTAAAAGCTAACGAAGTGAGGACAGGTATGTCAGGATAATGATTCTGAAAAACCTCTAACAATAAATAATAAACACCATACTGCAAGCCCGTTCCGAATGCTCCTACGAGCACGAAACGAACTGCAGAACGGTATTTCTTGGGCAAATGCCCTGTTAGGGTCTTCATTGATTCTAGTTTGCTAGTTGTGCTAGTGTTGCTAGATATACTAGTTGGTTAGCAAAGCGCCGCCAACATCTCCTCCATAGCAGCAGTTAGTCCTTCGGCGTTACGACCACCGGCAGTAGCCATCCATGCTTGACCGCCACCACCACCTTGGATGTTCTTGGCAGCAGATTTAATGATTTGTCCAGCGTTCTTACCTGCATCCACTAATGCTTGTGACAGCACTACGCTAATCATAGGTTTGCCCTCTTGTTGAGTTGCACCAACAAGTGCGTACTTGCCCTCTGGGAACTTAGTCTTGAGGATTGCAGGCACTTGACGAAGTACATTGTGGTCAGCCTCGCCTTCTAGACGAATGAGGCTAATGCCATTATAATCTACTGATTTAGCTAGGAGTTCGTCGCAGTAACGAGCGATCTTCTCTGCCATAAAACCCTCAATTTGCTTCTTGAGGTCAGCATTCTCCTCAATAGCTTTGCGGATAGCACCTGCTAGGTCTGGAGCATTGTTGAACATACCACGCAAGTTATTCAAAGTATCCACTTGCTTGTAGTAGAGTTCGTCAGCTTTCTCAGCAGTTACCGCCTCAATACGACGGATACCAGCAGCAACACTAGTCTCCATTACTATACGGAGTGCACCAATCTTACCTGTAGAAGCCACGTGGCAACCACCACATAGCTCTACGGATGGACCAAACTTGATCACACGCACATCGTCGCCGTATTTCTCGCCAAAGAGTGCCATAGCCCCCATTGCTTTTGCCTCCTCGATTGGAGTATGACGACTCTCTTCGAGTGCCAAGTCTTGACGGATGATCTTGTTAGCCAAGATCTCAGCCTCGCGCAATTGCTCAGGAGTTACTTTTTGGAAGTGCGAGAAGTCAAAACGCAAGCTATCAGCAGTCACATAACTACCCTTTTGCTCCACGTGCTCGCCCAATACTTGACGCAAAGCGTAGTGGATGATGTGGGTTGCAGAGTGGTTGCAAGCAATAGCTTGACGGCGATCGGTATCTACAGTTGCTACTAGTACACCCTCAATGCCTTCTGGCAATTCTGCACACAGATGTACAGGCAAGTTATTCTCTTTTTTGGTATCCAATACGCGTACGTTGCCGAGTGTACCGGTATCACCTATCTCACCACCCATCTCTGCGTAGAATGGAGTCTTGGTAAGCACCACTTGGTAGAAGTCCTTACCCTTTTGGTTTACTTTACGATAACGTAAAACCTTGGTCTCGCAAGCGAGAATATCATATCCTACAAACTCGGTCTCACCTTCGCTAAGTTCTACCCAGTCACCCAACTCTTGTTTGTTGGCTTGACGACCCATTTCTTTTTGACGCTCAAGAGCCTTGTTGTACTCCTCTTCGTTGGTGGTGAAACCATTCTCGCTGAGAATCAGTTGAGTCAAGTCAAGTGGGAAACCATAGGTATCTTTCAAGGTGAACACATCTACACCAGAAATCTCTTTGCCCTTAGCCTCTTTCATGAGTTTATCAAGCAAACTGATACCCTTGTCTAGCGTACGGAGGAATCCATCCTCCTCACTCTTGATGACAGGAGTGATTTGTCCTTCTTGTTTAACGAGTTCTGGATAAGCTGCGCCCATATCTGCGATGAGTTGTGGCACAAGTTTATACATGAACGCTTCGCGTTGTCCGAGGAAAGTGTAACCATAACGCACGGCACGGCGGAGGATACGACGGATAACATAACCAGCTTTCTCGTTGCTAGGTAACTGTCCATCCGCAATAGCGAAAGCGATAGTACGGATATGGTCTGCAATCACACGCATAGCCACGTCCACTTTCTCCTCTTTGCCGTATTCTACTCCACAAATCTCGCCAATCTTGCGGAGCATTGGTTGGAAGACATCGGTGTCGTAGTTGGATTGCTTACCCTGCATGGTGCGCACGAGACGCTCAAAGCCCATACCTGTATCGATCACATTGTATGGAAGCGAGTCGAGTGAGCCATCGGCTTTGCGGTTGTATTGCATAAACACGAGGTTCCAAATCTCAATGACTTGTGGGTGATCTTTGTTCACGAGTTCACGACCAGAAACAGCTGCTTTCTCTTCTTCGCTACGACTATCTACATGGATCTCTGAGCAAGGGCCGCAAGGACCGGTGTCGCCCATCTCCCAGAAGTTATCGTGCTTGTTACCATCGAGGATATGATCAGCAGGCAAGTGCTTTGCCCAAATAGATGCAGCCTCATTATCACGCTCGATACCTTCCTCTGGTGAACCCTCGAAGACGGTCACGTAGAGGTTTTTAGGGTCGAGTTTGAGTACATCTACGAGGTACTCCCATGCCATGTCAATAGCGCCTTGTTTGAAGTAGTCGCCAAACGACCAGTTGCCAAGCATCTCAAACATGGTGTGGTGGTAGGTATCGTGACCTACTTCCTCGAGGTCGTTGTGCTTACCACTCACGCGAAGACACTTCTGCGAATCCGCTACGCGAGGATATTGAATAGGGTCGTTGCCAAGAATGATACCCTTCCATGGGTTCATACCTGCATTGGTAAACATCAGTGTTGGGTCATCTTTAATGACCATTGGAGCTGAAGGTACAATCTTGTGTCCCTTCTTCTCAAAATAATCCAAAAAGGATTGTCTAATTTCTTGACTTGTCATATTAATCTTGTGGTATAAATTTCTCTACTTTATATTCTTTCTTTACTTCTTTGCGCTCTACAATCAGTTGATTGGCCAATAGTTCGGTATTTTCTTTACGCGTTTTTAGCACATCGATAGCAGTATAAATAGCGTGCATCATACTAGTTGCATCAGCCTCGTTTTTACCTGCAATACCATACGCAGTTCCGTGATCTGGCGATGTGCGTACCACGCGCAAACCAGCGGTATAGTTCACACCGCTCATATCCAGCGCCTTGAATGGTGCTAAACCTTGATCATGATACATAGCGAGCACAGCATCAAAGTGGTTGTATTGTCCTGCTCCAAAGAATCCATCTGCTGAATATGGACCAAACGCCCAGATACCTTGCTCTTGCGCCTTAGCAATAGCGGGACGAATCACTTCTTGCTCTTCTTTGCCAATCAAACCATTGTCGCCTGCATGTGGGTTAAGCGCCAATACAGCAATACGTGGTTTGCGGCATGAGAAATCAACTTGAAGAGAATTATTGAGAACTGCTAATTTGGATAGGATATTTTCTATGGTGATTTTCTCGCTAATCTGCGAAATAGGTGTGTGATTACAAACGAGTGCTACTCGCATCCGCTCGCTAAGCATCATCATCAAACTATCTGTTTCTCCCGCGAAATAATGGGTTAAATACTCTGTGTGTCCAGAGTATTGAAATTTATCGCTTTGGATGTTATCTTTGTTGATAGGAGCAGTCACTATGGCATCAACTAATCCTTGTTGTAGATCACCCGTAGCGCGTTGAAGACTTAGGAAAGCAGCTTGTCCGGCTTCAGGGGTGGACTGTCCTATTTGCACAGGAGTATCATCACTATAGCAAGTAATAAGGTTGAGTCGTCCATCCTTAGCTTGCTTAGGCGACTCAATGATGTTCCATTGGATATTGTGGAATTCTTCCGTGAGAGTCTTAGCATATTGGCGTGCTATCTTAGCGTTGCCGTACACGATAGGACGACAAATCTCACAAATATGCGGATTGATCAAACTCTTGAGGATAATCTCGTACCCTACTCCGTTGATATCACCTGCTGTTATTGCAATTATTGGTTTCATATACCTCGCCTTTAAACTCTAAACTTTAATCTTTAATCTATCTGCGTTACTTTGTCGTATTGCAGTTTTTCAAAATCAAATGGCTTGCGCTCTTCGTTCTTATATCCGAGTGACATCACGCAAAGCACAGTAAAGTTCTCTGGGAGATTGGTCAACTTGCGCACCAAGTCCTCAGCACCTTCCCTTTGATATACATGGCACCAGCATGCGCCTAACCCTTGGTCAGCTGCTGCAAGCCAAATATTCTGTGCTGCGATAGCTGCATCGCATTGCCATGTATCAATTACACTAGTATCTGCAGCTACTACGATACCCGCCATAGCGGTATCAAACATACCACTTCCGTAGGTACGACACCCCGCTAATTGACGAAGGATATCTTCATTCTTAATCACCACAAAGTGCCAAGGATTCATTCTTTTGCCCGCAGGAGACATCAATGCACAGCGGATAATATAATCCAATTTCTCTTGCTCTACAGCTTGATTGGTGTATTTTCTATACGAACGCCTTAACTGGCATAAACTCTGAAAATCTTGCATAAATCTCTTGTTTATTAATTTATTAATAACCATTATACACAAAAAGCGCACAAAGGTACGAAAAATATCGCATATATGCAAGAAAAATCGCAGAAAGTTAATATTTCTGCGATTTTATTACGATTTATGTGAATATCAATATTACATTCGAAGTTTGAATCCCGAGAGGATTGTGTCGGGTTTGAAAGAGAAGACGCTAGCCATCTCACCTGCCATGCAGAAACCGCAGGCACGACATTGCTCGGTGCCATAACCAAGGCATAGACCACGAGAACCATCTGTATAAATAAAATTGGTCACAAAGCATTCCTTGCCTAATTGGATCTTACCTAACATATTGCGTTTCATGAGTTTAAGCCCAGAGCGAGAATTCATAATAGGGTAACCACGGCGCTTATATTCCAGCACTTTGTCGATAATCTCAATCTCTTTTTCCTTTGGTAGTTTTAGATATTCAGTTCCAGGATAAGGGGTATGAAAATTGATAGAAATCTGCTCAATGGCTGGATTATTTTTAGCATATTCTATAGCAGCATCTACAGACTCATAGTTGAGTGCATTGACCACCATATTGACACAGATATGTTTGAATCCAGAGGCAGCAATATTTTTCTCCAAACGAGCAAAAGTACCCTCACCACGAACGCGATCGTGGTACTCACCTACTCCATCCATACTCACCCAAATAGACTGTGGGTGAATCCAAGAAAAATCTTGTTGGGCATTGGTGGTAACGGTAATGGAGAAGAAACCGATCTCTAGAGCGGCGTCAATAAGATCGTTAATGGTGCGTCCATCTTGCTTCCAGAGCGTAGGTTCGCCACCTTCAAGGTCAATGAAACGTGAGCCTAGTTCGTAGCTATAACGCATGTCAGCTACAATATCGTCGAAGGAGCGTTGGTGGTTGCCAGCGCTGCCATAGACCGAGCAATGTTTGCAACGCAAGTTGCACTTATCGGTAATGAACAATACGGTTTGCAGTGGAGCACGACGACCGAAAAATCGTGCACGAACGAACCACTGTGCGAGGTAGAAATAATGTAGGATATTCATTGTAAAAATGAAGTTATCTATTTATAGAATCAGTTGTAGTACAATCACTTAACAATCAATGTGACAATAATCACGATAAGGCAGAAGAACGTGCAGATATTACGTGCTAAGAGCCAACGGAACAAAAACCAATCCATGCCCGCCTTGACATAATTATCCCAGTCGCCCATAGGCCCCATCCACCAACGAGGCGTATCATTACGAGGTAAACCATAGGCAAACAATCGAGTAGAATGAATCAAGAATATAGACATAGGTAAAGTCAACAACGTGAACAAATACCAAGCACTCCACCAACCCATTGTAATACCTAACACAAGCATCGCAAAAGGCACCAACGCAAAGAAACCTATGAAGACAATCATAGCCGCTTTGTTTTTGAGCAAACGAGCGAACGTCATCTTGCCCAATTCAGCATCTGCATCCACTTCCATAACCGAGTGAACATACACAATATTGGTCACCATACTACCAATAGCCACACTCATGCAAAGCATTGACCATGAGAATATTACACCCGTCATAGCCGCTTGTATTCCCAGCATACACAATGGGCCAAACATCAAGCCAATAACCAGTTCGCCAAAGCCATGAAAACCGAGTTCCAACGGTTTGCCCGAATAGTTGATACCCACGATCAAGCCCAGCATAGCGTACAGCACAATACCCATAGCCGCTTGCCAACCATGGATAAGCCACTGCGCCACGAAAGCAATAGCACCCATCAATGCCGCAAAAGACAAGAAACCAACCACTGCCCAACCCAGTTGAGAGAGCGTCGCTTTGCCTGTTTCATTGCCCTCACGTTGCAAATAATGACACTTCTCCATGCGTGCACGCACACTAGTGCTAGATATGTCGGCACGTGTGCGAGAATCGTGCTTAAAATCAAAATAATCGTCAGCGAGGTTCATACCTAAGTGCGCCGCACAAATACCAAAGAAAACAGGGAAAGACAGCCACCACAAAAAGCCATCTTGACCGACACACAAAATAATAGCCGTCAAGCATGGCAATACCGATTGAGGCAACGCAATGCTACGGGCATTCTTGATCCAAAAAGAGAGTTTAGACATATGATATATGTATTTCGGGTGCAAAGTTACGAAAATTATTGTGAATATGCAAATATAGTATTATTTTTTGTTCTATATCACTATTGTAATCTCATAGTTATCACATAGTTAGTACTGTGAAAAACATTAGAGGGTAATCAACGAATGACTACCCTCTTGGTGTTTATGTATGTTTATTTTTACTTAAACTCGAACGCTTACTTCACTTCTTCGAAGTCCACGTCCTCGGCTGCGCCTTGGTTGCTATTGCCACCGTTTTGAGCGCCACCTTGTGCACCGCCAGTGAAGTCAGCGCCTGGTTGAGGACCTGCTTGCGCTTGCGCGTTGTACATCTCAGCGCTAGCTGCTTGGAAAGCAGTCATGAGGGCTTGGTTAGCAGCCTCGCATGCATCTGCATCCTTCTTCTCGTAAGCGGCTTTGAGGTTCTTGAGTGCCTCCTCGATAGGAGCTTTCTTGTCAGCAGGGATCTTATCGCCAAGCTCAGCGAGTTGCTTCTCAGTTTGGAAGATAGTAGCGTCTGCTTGGTTGAGTTTAGCAATACGCTCTGCCTCTTTCTTATCTGCCTCTGCGTTTGCCTCAGCCTCAGCTTTCATACGCTTAATCTCATCATCGCTCAAACCACTTGATGCCTCAATACGGATCTTTTGCTCCTTGCCAGTAGCTTTATCCTTAGCGGTAACGTTGAGGATACCGTTAGCGTCAATATCAAAGGTCACTTCGATTTGTGGCTCGCCACGGCGTGCAGGCATGATACCATCGAGGTGGAAGCTACCGATGAGCTTGTTTTGTTGCGCCATTGGACGCTCACCTTGATATACCTTGATCTCTACAGATGGCTGATTATCAACGGCTGTGGTGAAAGTCTCCGCTTTCTTGGTAGGGATAGTGGTGTTAGCCTCAATCATCTTGGTCATCACGCCACCCATGGTCTCGATACCGAGTGAAAGTGGAGTTACGTCAAGGAGGAGAACATCTTTTACATCACCCGTCAAGACACCACCTTGAATAGCTGCACCGAGGGCTACTACCTCATCTGGGTTAACGCCCTTAGATGGAGCTTTGCCAAAGAATTTCTCTACTGCTGCTTGGATAGCAGGGATACGGGTTGAACCACCTACGAGGATAATCTCGTCGATATCGCCTACAGAGAGACCAGCGTTTTGCAATGCGGTGCGGCATGGAGCGATAGTGCGTTGTACGAGGTCATCTACCAATTGCTCAAATTTAGCACGGGTGAGAGTCTTCACCAAGTGCGCTGGTACACCATCCACAGGCATGATGTATGGCAAGTTGATCTCTGAAGAAGTGGTGTTGGAGTGCTCGATCTTAGCTTTCTGAGCAGCCTCTTTGGGACGTTGCATAGCCATAGGGTCCTTGCTGAGGTCAGCACCTGCGTTGTCGTTCTTGAACTCTTGTACGAGCCAGTCAATGATGCGGTGATCGAAGTCGTCACCACCGAGGTGGGTATCACCGTCGGTAGATTTTACCTCAAATACGCCGTCACCGAGCTCGAGCACAGATACGTCGTGTGTACCACCACCGCAGTCAAATACCACGATCTTCATATCCTTATCGCTCTTGTCAAGACCGTAAGCCAAAGCAGCAGCTGTTGGCTCGTTCACGATACGGCGAACGTTGAGACCAGCGATCTCGCCAGCCTCTTTGGTAGCTTGGCGTTGGCTGTCGTTGAAGTATGCAGGTACGGTGATAACTGACTCTGTTACCTCTTGACCAAGATAATCCTCAGCAGTTTTCTTCATCTTTTGGAGGATGATAGCTGAGATCTCTTGTGGAGTGTAAAGACGGCCGTCAATATCCACGCGTGGGGTGTTGTTGTCGCCCTTAACAACTTTATAAGGTACGCGCGCAACCTCGTTAGCCAAACGATCATAGGTCTCACCCATGAAACGCTTGATTGAATATACGGTACGTGTAGGGTTGGTGATTGCTTGACGCTTAGCAGGATCACCCACTTTGCGCTCGCCACCATCTACGAAACCAATCACTGAAGGGGTAGTACGTTTACCCTCAGAGTTAGTAATAACTACAGGCTCATTGCCTTCCATAACTGCGACACAGGAGTTAGTTGTTCCCAAGTCGATACCAATAATTTTTCCCATTGTATTTAAGTTTTTTTGTTAATATTCTTGTTGATTTGTGCTAGTTAAGCTAGTAGTACTAGTAGCACTAGTTAGACTAGTTGGACTAGTAAGCACTAGCAGCACTAGATGCTTTGCCTTAATACAAACAAATGCCGTGCCAAAGTGATTTTGACACGGCTAGACTGACAAATACTGACAAATTGGCAGAAAAATTGTTACTTTTTGACCAGGAACAGGCGTTTGATGATATTTTTGGCATTTTGGACGAGTAGTTCCTTGAGCCATGCCAAAGGACGGTCCGTCCAGCGTTGTGGGTGGGTGGTAATCATGATTCGTGAAGGCAAACTACCCTGCTCTGCCGCATGAATAATATCATTGGTGGTATGATAGACCAATCCTTGGGCATTCCATTGGTCTTGGTAAACAGGTATCTTATCGCGCACGCTAACCTTATATCCATCCCAACAACGCCCCGTGTCGGTGAGGTAGAACATCTGCGAGAAATCAATATCGAAATACGGTTCGCCGATAATCCCTAGGTCACGGTAATCGTAGTGTTTCCATAGTTCTTTGCCATCCCACTGGCTCGTAGGCGCACCGTGCATACAAATCGTACGCACTGGATAGAACTGACGGAAATAAGTGAGTTGCTGTTGGAAATGAGCATATGCCTTCTCTGTATCACCTTGCATGAGTGCCATGTCCTCATAGTGGTAACCGATCTCATGACCGAGGGCTGCAATGGCACGGATGATATCTGGCTGATTGCTCTGAGGTACAACCCGAAAATAGTAGGTAGCGGATATACCTAACTCGTGCTCTATTTGCGCAGTTGCCAAACTATTAGCCGCCTTGAGGTCCACATCGTGACGGAGGAGGATGTATTTAGGGCGATCAGGCGATGAGGCGATAAGGCGATAAGGCAAGTTTTTGGGGTCGCAATACTGCTCAAAAGTGAGGAATTGGTAGCCCTGTTGAAGCAAAGACTCCAGCAAACTATGATATTGATATAATGTAAAGTCTGTCAAGTGTTTACGAAATGCGAATAAAGTAATCAAAATCGAGATAAGCATCTATTCGTATATTGAAAATGCTATAATAAACTAGAAAATTGCATTGAGGCTCTGCGCCAATTTAATACCCGCCATATAGAGCTGATATTCCATGGCAGAAGCCCATCGATAAGCATAGTGATAGGCGTTGCCAGACCATGTAGATTGGTATTGATAGACACTATCTGTGAGGTGATAGGTATAAAGCAATGTTTCTGCTTCCGTCATACGAAGAATCTCTTTACGTTGCTTGCCATAGACGTCATAGAGGTAGTTGGCATACTCGGTATAAGAGAAACCTTTGTTCTCAACGAGTTTGCTATCCCACACGGAATGGAGGTTGGTGTTTTGACCAAACCATTTCATTTTGACCTTATTACCACCTTGATCGTCTAGGTGGGCGAGGTGCATTGGACAAAACCGATCCGCCATCATATGGACATAGAAAACCAACGCATCATGGCAATCAGGTTGGCGCAAAAGTACTGCCTCTAGGCTATCCAAAGCCATAAAGAGGTCTCCACCCTCTTGTGGATAATTGGTTAGAGTAGCTACTACTTCAGCATCGGTCATGCCACCTGCTAGATCCTGATAATGGCAAGTAAAACTAGTAGGATAAATGGTATCGCTCTTGATTTCGTCTGGCCAAGTAGATAGATAAATCATACCATGTGTGCCAAGCACTTTGTCCACATGTTTGCGGGCTTTGTTATCCAAGTTATCATAAGCAACTTGTGCTACAATACGGTGACCTTTGGGTCCCCATGCAAAAGTGTTGAGTGCGATAGCCAACAACACAGAGAAAATCATTAATCGTTTCATAATCAATATAATTCAATCCATTCAACTTCGTTTTGTACACATTGGAGGTAGCGTTCAAAATCCTCTCGTCGGATGACTACCGTGCCTCGGCAGTCATTGGGATGAAAACTGAGCGATTCTGCTTGCAAGAGGTTCTTGTCAAGGAACAAGATCACATGGTGATCCTGATCATTGATAAGTCCAAACGGACTGACACTACCAGGCTCCAACCCAAGATATTTGAGCATACGCTCAGGACTGGCGAAAGAGAGTTTGCCAGGGGAGTTTTTGCCTGCGGCGAGGAGCGAGGCTTTGAGGCGTTGCTCCAAATCATGAATAGCTAGATCATGCTCGCAGTCAAAGCAGATGAGGTAGTGCTGCGTCCCTTTGTGGTTGCGCATAAAGATGTTCTTGCAATGTACACTGCCATCGTCCTTCCACCAACGTTTTGCCTCCTCGATGGTCTTACCTTCAGGATGGTTATAACAGGTAAAAGGTATCTGATTATCAGATAGATATTTCAGTACTTTCTCTTGTCTTTCCATGTTTTCTAAAACTCTGCAATGACTTCGCGTACGACTTCGGCTACGGTAGGGTGTGGGAAGACGACTTGCTTGAATTCGCCTACGGTATAGCCCATACGTACCGCAAAGCTAGCCGCCGCTACGAACTCGGAGCATGGGTTGCCAATCATATGTACACCAAGTATTGCCTTGCTGCGTTTATCCACAATCACTTTGCAGAGGCCTGTTTCTCCCTCATTCTCCGCCACAAAACGACCCGAGTAGGTCATTGGCAGTTGGTGCACCTCATATGGCACAAAAGGCTCGTCAGTGGACATAGATGGCGCAAAATCGCCCTCTTTGATTTCGTTGAGGTCCTTCTCGGTAAGACCTACACAAGCGATTTCAGGGTTGGTATAGACCACACTTGGAATAGCGTTGTACGCGATACGTTGGAGTGGCAGTTGCTTGAGCATACGACCCACAGCCACTTCAGCCTGACGGCTTGCCACATGGGCGAGCATGATCTTGCCAGTGACATCGCCTGCAGCATAGACATTCTTGAGGTTCGTGCGCATAAAATCATCCACCACAATACCGCCACGGTAGATTTCGATGTCGTTGAGCGCCTCTAGGCCTTGCATATTCGCACGGCGACCGACGGAGACGAGGATATGCTCCGCCTCAAACTCGCCATGGGTAGTGAGCACTTTATTGCCTTCTATTTCAGTCACTTTGGTATCCGTGAGGATTTGAACACCTGCCTTACGGTATTTCTCCAGAAGGATCTGCACGATGTCTTGGTCGAGGTTAGGCAGGATGGTTGGCATCGCTTCGATAACGGTAACAGGTACGCCGAGTTCATGGTAGAGCGTAGCGAACTCCATACCGATCACACCACCGCCCACGATGATCATAGATTGAGGGAGTTCCTTGGTATCCAATGCTGCTGTAGAATCCCATACGGCAGGATTATCTTGGATGCCTGGGATAGGTGGCACGAAATTGTTGGAGCCCGTACAAATGAGCAAGTTCTCTGCCTCGTATTGCTCTTCGCCGCAGGAGATGATGACAGTATCATCGGTGCGAGAGACAACCGTGGCAGCGCCCATAACAACGGTACAATGCTCGTTGTTGAGGCGTTGTTTGATACCCGCTACGAGTTTGCGCACGACCTTGGTCTTGCGTTGAGCGATTTTAGTATAATCGAAAGTCACATTGTCAGTTGTGACACCGTACTTGGTGGCATTCTTGGCGTTGTAGTACTGTTTGGCACTATAGAGCAGGGTTTTGGTAGGGATACAGCCCACATTAAGACAGGTGCCGCCGAGGGCAGTTTGCTCAAAGAGGATGACATCTTTGCCTGCACGAGAGGCCATTTCTGCGGCAGTATAGCCCGCTGGGCCACCGCCGATAATAGCGAGAAAGTATTTCATATATGTATGAGGGTTTTAAGAGTTTTAAAAGTTTTAAGGGTTTTAGTTGGACTAGCAGCACTAGTAGGGCTAGCAAATATTATTGAATTAACGCACCTTGTGCGTTATAGGTATGGCCATCGCGCAAGATCAACAATTGTCCATTTTGGAGCACCTTGGTATAAGGGCTAACCACAGAAGGAGCATCCACTCCCGCTCCCCCCTCGCAATGAGTAATATAATGGGTATAGGAGGCTTGCTGACCGCCTAGGTATAGTGTGATTTCGCTGATACCTGGACCATAGCTGTTCGTAGCGTCTGGGCTAGTGAAGACCAAGGAACGAGTGCCTGTGAGTTCAGGAGCAGGCCAGACATAACGTTGCATGGTATTGGTAGCGGCAGTCACCTGACCTATCTTGACGCCATTTAGAAGGATATCTATATTCTTCTTGGATTGGTATGAACGGATGGTGAAAGCAATGGAATCAAGCGTTGACAAATCGAGCTGAGGCGAAGTGATACTAGCATTCTTAACTAGCAACCAATAGTCGCCATCGGTGCTATTGCGCGTGGGTTTGAGCGAAGTGAGCGTCCAAGCGGTAGAGTCAGACTTATTGAGCGAAATGGTCTGGCCAGTTTGCTCAGTATGTGCAAGCTCTGCAAAAACGGCATAGTAGCGGATGTTGGATTGTACAGCAGGGAATTCCGTTACCTTATTATATAATCTAGCAGGTGCCTCAGCGCTAGTGCCGTTGATGGATTGTGGAGACCAACCCACGAATTGGGTGCTGGTAGAGGAGCAAGAAGTAGGCTCCTGAGGGAGGTACTTGATCTGGCTACCGTGATAGACGTAGGAGTAATCGATGACCTCGTCGCCTAGCATCCAGAAGACGGTATCAACGGCAACTGGGTTGTCTCCACCTATGCAACCATTGCTAACCCCCAATAGAAAGCGTTCGTCGGTCGAACAAAGCAGGAGTTCGAAATCGAGCGTTTGGCCTGAGCGTTCGCCCCATATATACTCGGCGAGGTATGGGTAGTCAATAAACGGATTGCGATTACCTTGGGTCAGTTGGATGCCGTTGTTTCTGTCTATTTCCTTCTGAGAAACAGGGTCTTGGCGATGCCATTTAATCAGCATTGCCACACCATAAGGGGTGAGACCGTAGTTGTTTTCTGGTCCATAATGTGTATCGGCATCGATGGTGGCATCAAAGATCACTCTACCCTCCTCTGCTTTGTTAAACGCCCACTCACCGGCCCATTTGACCATAGTACCAAAATAACTACGAGCGATATCGCCTTTGTATTCGTCGATTGGTTCTAACACATTGGTACTCATAGAGGTAGATGCCTCCACAAAAGCGCCAGCGATGGTATTGGAAACGGAGATAGATTTAGGCGTACCATACTTGGTACCATTGCCTGACACGTTGGCAGCAGTAAGCACCTCGCCATAAGGGCGGTTGCCACGGCGGCTGTTCATGCCATAGGCGGTTGGATAGATATGGAAGATATCGGATCCCGGGGAGTTTTTCTTGCTAGAGCTCATCTCCTTGCCTGCCAGAGAGGCTGTTCCGAACCACGATTGGCACATAGCATGCTCGCGGTTGTATCCTTTGCATTCGCCTGTTTGGCTGGTGTTGGAGGTGCGGTCTTTCTCGTAGACGAAATCACAATCGCTATAGATCTCCCAAATATACCCATCAAGACGCATATCGGTATGCTGGAAAGCGAGCCAAATACTATCGTAACGGAAGTCGTCGGTGCGGTAACCTATCTTGGCTACGAGCTGAATTGCATCCATCAGATCCTTGCCACTAGCACCATCAATAGACTCGTAATAGGCTGGCAACGAGTCTACTGGAGTCACAGGTCGATTAAAGGCAGAGAGTGTGACTGCCGTAAAGATAGATAATATGAGAAGAAAATGTTTCATTGTATCAAAAAACTAGTTTGGCTAGTGCTACTAGTACGGCTAGTTACCCTAGCGACTCTAAATATATTCTCACAGCAGAAGCAACCATGTCGGCACAAGGGCGTTTTTGGTAGTACGCCTCGGTACGTGTTTCTGGGGTGGGTTCTTGGGGACGAGGTGCTATGCCTAGCAGTTCGGCACAGATAAGCGATCCGTTCTCGTCCTTGAACTTGGAGGCTAGATGCTGCACATACGCGTAGTTATTCTTTTTACCTTCGGCATCACCAGGAATGGCGCTACCATTTTCTAATCCAGCCAAAAGGAACATACCGCATGCGGCCCCACAAGTCTGGCGCATACGACCTATTCCGCCACCAAAGGAAGCAGCGACACGAAGCGCTGTCTGCTCCTCTATACCATATATGTCTGCGCAAGCAGCAAAGACGGATTGACTACAGTTGAAGCCCTGATGGAAAAACTCTTTGGCACGCTCCACGCGTTTTTCAATTTCTTGTTCTGTCATCTTACAAAGCTGGTTTTGAGTTTAGGTTCTTCGTTCGCTGGCAAGGTTTCTTGGCTCAAGCCACGAAGCATCCATACCATATTTCTCGCCAGGGTGCGCATGGTTTGCAGACCCTCAAGGTCCTCCACCGCTTCGCCAATAGCGGCACCGTGCACACTATTCCAGTACTGCGATGGCACAACAGGCATATTATTGATAGTGAAGTACTTATTCAATCGATCAAAGGTTGCACTAGCACCGCCTCGGCGGCATACAGCCACGGCAGCAGCAGGCTTGTAAGCCATCTTAGCGCCACAGGAATAGAACAAACGATCGAGCAAGGCACATAGGCTGCCATTAGGACCTGCGTAATAGACAGGCGAACCTACTACCAAACCATCAATACCCGCGTCAAGTATCTGACGAAGCTCGTCATAGAGCGTATCCGAGAAAGCACAATGGGTATTGTTTTTACGACAAGCACCACAAGCTACACAACCACGAACAGCTTGGGTACCAATATGAACAATCTGTGTTTCTACCCCCGCCTCTTGGAGGGTCTTAGCCACCTCGGAAAGGGCAATAAAAGTATTACCTTTAGCACGAGGACTACCATTGATGAGAAGAACTTTCATAATACATGCAATTTGGTGCAAAGGTAGGATTTTTTTCGGACATATGCAAGTAATTTTACTTAAAAGTAAACTTTTTGTTCAAAAATCTTGTATATGTGCAAAAATTTTACTACTTTTGCACCGTGGAATATTTTGGACTAATATCATCTAAACTAAACATTGCTGTCAAACAAGTAGCAGCGACCGTGGCATTGCTCAATGAGAATGCTACCATACCGTTCATTGCGCGTTACCGCAAGGAGAAAACGGGCAGTCTAGACGAGGTGCAGATAGCCGCTATAGCGGAAGAGTATCATCGTTGTTTGGAGATAGATGATCGCAAAGCCACCATCCTGAATACCATTGAGGAACAAGGCAAATTAACTGCTGAATTGCGTGCGCGCATTGAGCAGTGTTGGGATGCCACCGAACTAGAGGACATCTACCTACCCTACAAGCCTCATCGCAAGACCCGTGCTGATGTGGCAAGAGAACAAGGATATGAGCCTTTGGCTCAGGCGCTGTTTGCACAAAAGCGAGAAGGTGATGAGGCAATGAGGCAAATAGGCGAAAAACTAAAGGCGAAAGGCGATGAGGCAAAGAAAGCCGAAGAGGCCCTGCAAGGAGCACGAGACATCATGGCGGAGTGGATCAGTCAGGATGAGCAAGCCAGAAACGGCATACGCCGAGAGTTCGCCTATAGCGCGATGATTACCACCAAGGTGGTCAAGGGCAAAGCCGATGAAGCGGAGGCACAGAAATACAAAGACTATTTTGCCATCAACGAGCCCCTGCGGCGCATATCCTCGCATAGATTATTGGCTATTCGTCGAGCTGAAGCGGAGGGATACATCCGCGTAGATATCTCGCCTGATAGCGAAAAGGCTTTGGATAAGTTGGCACATCTATTTCTCAAGAACACTAGCGATGCAGCCTATCAAGTGGAGCTTGCAATGGAAGATAGCTACAAGCGACTACTCAAACCTGCGATAGAAACAGAGGTGGCTGCTGCTAGCAAGGAGAAAGCCGACACGGAGGCCATACGCGTGTTTGCGGATAACCTCAGACAGTTGCTGCTAGAGTCGCCATTGGGGCAGAAACGCATGTTAGCCGTAGATCCTGGTTTCCGTACGGGATGCAAAGTGGTGGTACTATCCGCACAAGGAGATCTGTTGCATCACACGGTGGTGATGCTCAATAATAAACAATCCATAGAGACGCTACAACGACTAGTTCATCAGTATCAAATAGAAGCCATAGCGATCGGCAACGGTACCGCTTCTAGAGAGGCAGAGCAGATGGTGCGTGTGGCACTTGAGGCGAAAGGCGATGAGGCGACAAGGCGAGAGGTGCAGGTGTTTGTGGTGAGTGAGAGCGGCGCATCGGTGTATTCTGCCAGCAAGATCGCTCGAGAGGAGTTTCCAAATGAGGATGTGACCGTGCGTGGTGCAGTGTCGATAGGCAGACGACTGATGGATCCATTGGCGGAATTAGTAAAGATTGACCCTAAATCCATTGGCGTAGGACAATACCAACACGATGTGAACCAGACCCGTCTAGCAGAGAGCCTGCAACAGACGGTAGAGAGCGTCGTGAACCATGTGGGTGTGGATGTGAATACCGCTAGCAAGCATATTTTGACCTACATTTCTGGTCTAGGCCCTACCCTAGCGCAGAACATCGTCAACTATAGAAGCGAGAATGGTCCGTTCAAGAGTCGCAAAGACCTAATGAAAGTGCCTAAGATGGGCGCCAAGACCTTTGAGCAAGCGGCAGGATTCTTGCGTGTGACCAACTCGGATATGCCACTAGACAACTCTGCTGTTCACCCTGAGAGTTACCCTATCGTAGAACGTATGGCCAAGGATATGGGGTGCAAGGTAAGCGATCTGATGAGCGATGCCAGTCTGCGTGAGAAGATTGACCTTAAGAGATATGTCACGGAGCAAGTGGGAATGCCTACGCTAAAAGACATCATGCAAGAGTTGGAGAAACCTAGTCGTGATCCACGCGAGCAGATCGAGGAATGGCATTTTGACGAGTCGGTGCACACGATAGATGACCTACAAGTAGGTATGGTATTGCCTGGTATCATTACGAACATCAGCAATTTTGGTGCATTCTGCGATGTGGGCGTACACAAGGATGGACTGATCCATATATCCGAGATGGCTAATAGACGCATTAGCAGCCCTAGCGAAGTAGTCAGCTTGCACCAACACGTGCGCGTGCGCGTTATAGATATTGATAGAGCGAGAGGTAGAATACAGCTGTCGCTGAAAGGGGTTTAGAGTAGAAGATAATAAAAACAAAGAATATATGAAAAAGATTTTAATGATTACAATGATGGTAGTAGCTGCCGTAGCAATGCACGCACAACTACCTAACGTACAACTAAAAGACATCAACGGTAATACCGTTCAAACAGGTTCCATTAGTAATAATGGCAAACCTGTGATTATCTCCTTCTGGGCTACCTGGTGCAAGCCATGCTTGCGCGAGCTCAAGGCTATTCACGAGGTATATCCTGATTGGCAGGATGAGACTGGCGTGAAGATGATCATCGTCAGCATCGACCAAGCACAAGATGCTAACAAAGTGAAACCACTTGTGGATGGCTTTGGCTGGGAGTACGAGGTTTTGCTTGACCCTAACGGCGACTTCAAACGTGCGATGAATGTGCAAAACGTACCTCACGTGTTTGTATTGGATGGCAAAGGCAAAATCGTTTACAACCACGCTGGTTATGTAGATGGTGGCGAGGAAGATATCTACGAAGCATTGCAATAACGAATCCAATACCCTTGCAATACCCTTACAATACTTTTACAATACCGAGTCTTTTACGGGTTCGTTACGGGTTCATAACGGGTTTATACCAAAGGTTAACAGAAACAACATAAGATGAAAATTAAGAAATACATACTCCTCCTCGCTCTCATCCCTACGTTACTGTGGGCAAAGGATACGGTGATTGTCGTGGGTGGTATTCAGCACGAAGCATTAGTGCCTGTTCCAACTATAGAAGAAGGCTACTACCTCAGCAACTCATACCTTGACCTAGGTATGCGTTGGGAGCACAATATGGACAACAAGGTCGGTTTTCGAGGACTAGAACTGATTACTCGTTCCGAACTTACTGAGTGGCCCATGTTGGGATATGATGAAGATTTTGGCGGCTATGGTCTAAGCCACTTGCACGTAGGAGCTAACTTCAGTTGGGGCAAAATCACAGTAGGTGATGTCTATGGACAATTTGGTAGTGGAATGGTGTTGCGACTATACGAAGATCGAGCACTTGGTGTAGATAATGCACTTCGCGGAGGAAAGATCGAAGCCACACCCTACAAGGGAATCTTCATTGAAGCACTCGGCGGTAAGCAACGCCGCTATTGGAACTGCTACGACGATGGCGCTTGGGGATGGAACTACAAGCAAGATGCCGTACTGGGTGCCAACTTAGAATTGGGCTTGCACGAGTGGATACCTCAGTTGCAAGAAGCAGGTGCCAACCTCACCATCGGCGGTAGTTATGTCAGCAAGTATCAGAAGATGGATACGATACCATATATAGATATGGAAGAGATGCAAATGTATATGTACAATTTGCCTGAGTGGGTAGGCGCTGGTAGTGTGCGAGCACAATTGCAGATGAAAGGTTGGAACGCCATGGTAGAATATGCATATAAAGCTAACGATCCTAGTATATTGAATGATTATAGTTATGAGCATGGTGAAGCCTTAATGATGTCGCTTAGTTATTCACAAAAAGGATTGGCAATCATTGCACAGGCCAAGCGTTCCGAGAATATGTCTTTCCGTTCGGACCGTCAAGCTAATTTAATGTGTGGAACGATTAATCATTTACCTCCATTTGCTAACCAACACACCTATATGCTCACATCTCTCTACCCTTATGGAACAGAGAAGACGGGTAACGAATGGGCATTCCAAGGCGAGATTCGCTATACATGGAAACGTGGTACGAAGATGGGTGGTAAGTATGGTACAACCCTCAAACTCAACGCATCACATATCCGTGGTACAACCGATACTTGGTTCGGTATGAGCGAGGCGCCCTACTATACTGACGTGAACCTAGAGTTAAACAAGAAACTAACCAAGCAATGGACCATAGGTGCGATGGCGATGTACCAAACCTACAACAAACAAGTCATCGAAGGCAAAGGCGACTTGATTCGTGCTGGCATAGGAGTTGTAGAGGCTAAGTATGCGCTCAACAAGAAAATACAAATGCGAGCAGAAGCACAATATATGTACACCCGTCAAGACGAAGGTCAATGGGTGGCAGCCTTGTACGAACTGAGCCTGTGGCGTCAATTGGTATTATCCGGACAATGGATGTATAATATAGGTTACGCGCACGAGGCTACTAATGAACACTACTACACCGTGGCAGCCACCTACACGCACGGCGCACACCGCGTAATGGCAGGATATACCAAAACTCGTGCAGGATTCAACTGCTCAGGAGGAGTATGCCGATATGTACCTAAACAAGAAGGTGTAAGTATAACGTATAACTTTACTTGGTAAAATAAGATGAAAACAAATTGGAAATATATAACCTTGGTGCTTGCAATAGGTTTGTTGGTAGCCTGTGAAGTGATACCCGAAGGAGAGAGATTGATCCCTGTAGAGACAGAAGAAACGAATCGCAAAATCTTGTTGGTAGAATTTTCAGGAGTAAAATGTAACAATTGCCCAATTGCTGCTGAAGAAGGACATAAATTACAACACTTGTACGGAGAAAAACTTGTTATTGTAGAGATGCATCCTGCTAGCAATGCACTTACAAATGGTGGAAAGAATTATGATTATACCTGTCCAGAAGCGGATGAATACTACAAGACTTGGGGACTATCAATTTTACCTGCTGGTGTAATCAATATGACAACTAGCAATGGATCTTATCATGTACCATACCAAGAATGGGGAGCGGTTTATCAACAGGCTGCAAGAAAGATATCGCCCGTAGAGATTGAGCAACAGGTAGAAATAGATGACAATAATAATCTTTTGATAGATGCAGAGATTCAAAATCTCTATCAAGACGAACTTAATTTAACATGTATCGTATGGTTAACGGAGGACTCTATAGTAGGAGCTCAAGTACTACCAGATGGTAAAAAGACTACGGAATACCAACGCAACCATTTGATGCGAGATGCTATAACGCAGACATGGGGCGAAGAAATAAATCTACAGCCAAGCAAAAGTGTTAATGTCAAATGGAACTATACCCTACCCGAGAATGTGGTAGCAAAGAATTGTAATATAGTATGCATTGTGCTCAAAGATAATGAGGCAATTCAAGTAAATGAATATAAACTAAATAAAATAATTAAGTAAGATGAAAAAGTTTTTATCAACATTTTTTCTAGCAAGCATGATGCTTAGTGCATATGCAGGCTTGGGATTAACTTTCGTCACAGTAGACGAAAACGAAGAGGATATTGTGACCACAATAACCCAAGACACAACTTTCATAGTAACAAACTATGAAGAAGATTGGGATGGAAACCCTGAAATGTCTGCAAAAGGACAAGTAAGCAGTACAAGTGACAAGATTACCGTAACCATTGAGCGTTCAGCAGAAGGTCTTAATGATCAATTTTGTCTTGGTGCATGTTTACAAGGTAATGGAGAAAAGACACAAGTAGAAGAACTCATATTAGGTCCTGTAAACATATGGTTTACACACTTCTACCCAACAGAACCTAGCGAGACAACCATCGCATACACCTTCGACGATGGTGTGAACCCTTCTATCACTTTAACCATCAAGTATAGCTATTTGATGACTGCGGTGGAGGATGTAGTAGCGCCACAATACAACGGTAAGATCTACAATCTTCTCGGTCAAGAGATGCCTGTTAGCGAGCTCAATGAGTTGCCAAAGGGTATTTATATCATCAATGGTAAGAAATACATCAAACAATAATATTAACTGTTTAATTTTTAAGGTATGAAAAAAATCTTTACAGTATTGGTGTTGCTCTGTGCAACACTCGTAGCTTCGGCACAAGAGGTGCCAAGCTCTTTCCCACGTAAGTACCTCATTGAGCACTTTACAGGTGATCAATGTGGTTACTGCCCATACGGTATGTATAGTATTGTGGAGTATTCGACTTACTACACTACCACTCCATGTATTTGGGTAAGCCACCACTACGGCTATAACAACGACGAGTACACTATCCCTGAGAGTGCTAAGATTGGTAGCACTTGTGGTGTACAAGGTGCACCTAATATGGCGATGAACCGTACCAAAGTACAAGGTTCAACCATTGCCTTCCACCCTGGTTATTTGGTAGAAGACGGAATGGCAGAGATTATTGCCGACAAATGTGACACCACAGCAGAGGCATCTGTAGTAATAGAGCACACCTACAATGCAGAGACTCGTCAATTGGATGTAACCGTTAGCGGACAAGTGGCTAATACCGAGGTGACAGAGTACTTGCTGACTGTACTCATCAAGGAGAATGGTTTGATTGGCAAGCAAGCAGATTACTACTGGTCTTGGAAAACTGCTGGTTACAAGGAGTTTATGCACCCATGTGTCGTACGTGACTTGCTCACAGTTAGCCAATTGGGCGACACAGTCAAAGTAGAGAACCAAGCATATAGCATGACATTCACCTATACCGTTTCTGAGAAATGGGTAGCAAAGAATTGTAATGTAGTAGCTTATATCACTCCTTTGGCTAAAAAGCCTATCATCAACGCGGAAGAGACACCACTCGTAGCTGGTTCCACAGGTGGTACTGAATATCAACCATTTGGTATCACAGAGAATCAAGCGCCTACCAACGCTACTAAATTGAGTTTTGACTCATTGGCACTCAACAAGGTAGCGGATGACAAGTTAGCAATTGAATTGGTAGCCAAATCATCTACACGTTCTGACTTCTATGGTCCACTCAAACTGTCTGTTTACCTAGAATTCAATACCCCTGATACGATTCTTCCTATAGACACATTGGATTTTGTAGATGGCAATGAGTTGAATACTTTCTCTACTGGTACAGTAGATATTGTAGAACAAAGTTTTGCTGGTTCACATATGGCATACTATTTGGCTGCTGATATGGAAAGTTTGTGCCACATCTGGCGAATCAAGAGCGGTAAATTATTGGTTTACGAAGATGGTAGTTTCTACGCTAGCGGAAAACTTGATAATAGTAAGAATTTCACTATTACTTGCACATTGCCAAAAGATGACACTGCTGTAGAAGATGTTGTATTTGACAAAGCACACGTTGAAAAACTTATGCGTAATGGTCAATTCGTAATCAGTATTGATGGTATTGAATACGATGTTCAAGGACGCATAATTAACTAATGAAATAGGTTCCTTGAGTGATTACTGGTCGCTCAAATAATCATAATCCCCGCTACTCTTACGAGGGCGGGGATTATTGTTTCTAATGATGCTATTCTAATTAAACATTACAATCTTGCACCTAAGATATTGTAACTCTCACCATTACGGAGAATAACTAACTGACCATTCTTCAGCTGTTTTTGTACTTTGTCAGATAGAAGCACCTCATCTACATCAGTAGTAAGACTTGCATCATAAATGATATGGGCAGGGACATTGTATGAATTCAAAGCATTGATCTCCATATAGAGTTTACCTTGTTTATTCTTTACCTCTACAGTGCCACTCACGAAGAAATACATAGATGTGAAGTTCATGCCATCATGTGTAGCAAAGAATGTAGGATAGGTACCAATCGAACCATCACTTGCATTTACAGAATAATAATCCTCAGAATTATCAATGGTGTAGATACCTTCTGGTATCACAATCTCTGGATCTGGAGACTCTGCATAAAAATACAATGCCATGAGCACACTATCCGTCATCACATCAAAGAAGATTGTTCCATTTTCTTCCGTTAAATCCTCCAAGGTGGTGTCATTGCCTGTAATAATACAATCAATACTACCAGAGGTCATATCATCATCCAATCGAGGAATATCCACTTTTGTAGTCAAAGAAACGGTATATTGAACACCATTTTTACCTACAAAGGAGCCATTCAATGTCACATTCTGCTCATCATCTTTTGTCACTACAGCACTACCCTTCTCTATAGAAATAATATCGTAATCCTTCTTATCTTCGTTCCATAGAGCAATATAAGTAGAATAAGTTTCACCAATAAAATTGATAAAATCATAATTCTCACCACTAAATCCACCAAAGAGACCATCATTGGTGTACGTGCCTGCGATATCCTCTTCTGAGTTACCCAATAGTGAAATAGCAAACTCTATTGACTTATCTTCAGTAGTACCAAGGAGCGCATAATATCCTTCTTCTTCTAACTTGTTATAGAATGTAGCATTGGATATATTGACAATTTGTGTTTCAGTAATAGCAGGTACTACATACCATAAATCAATTCGATATAGTACTGCATCAAAACCTACTATATCTGCTGATAAATAGGTAGTATCATTGGATTGCCATACTTGTCCATTTGCTGAAGAGATTTTAATCGTATCCTGATTTTGTTTGTTTGCAATCAAACAATAAGGAATATTTAAGTTCTTTTCGGTGAAGCTTTCCCCCATAGGCACATTGACAATATCTAGCGAGATATTGTAGTCTTCATTATGATTACTCAACATAAAATCATGTCCCAAGTCGGGATAATATGCCACCGAAGCAGTATTTGGAAAAGATATTTGTACCGTGTCTGTAGCAGCAGGTGGAGTCCATGACAAATTCAAATTGTAGCAGATATTATCCTCGCCGATCATCGTGCCAGTAATCACACAATTACGATTGGCATCAACCCCCAATGTAAGAACAACACTTGCTGCTGGAATCTGCTTTTGCGTAGCGATATGCTTGAGATCCATTACGCAATTCGTATATGTACCCGGCGGAATAGAATCTGCAAAGATAGCACCCGTAAGATTATAGTCGCTATTGTTAGCAAAGATATACGCCATTCCAAACATACCAAGAAAATCGGTACTCAATTCTAAATCATGACACACTACATCTATCGTATCAAAGGGAGTCGCAGTGACAACTTTATTATTCGATTGTGCAAACACAAAAGAAAACGACAATATCGTCCATGTAAAAAGGGTTAAAATCTTTTTCATATAATCTATCGATATTATACTTTAGTATAAACAACAATATCACCCACATTGAGATTGGTCTGCAATGTGGGTGATATCTATACCCTTTGTTATTTCACGCGTGCGCCTGTGATATTGTACAAACCATCATGGCGGAGGATATACATCTGACCATCGATGATGATCTTCTTAGCTGATTGCTTGCAACCACCCAGGATATCACCGCAGTTACCGCCGAAGATATCCTCTACTCCGGTCTCGAGTTCGCTTTCGAACCACAAGGTTAATTGCTCGTCATATACCCATGGTGCATCTACACTAGTACCCAACTTATAGCCATGTTCGCCAAGCCATGCAGTTGTTACCTCGCTCCAAGCCAATGTAGCACCCTCTGTAGTGGTGTCGGTCAATTGAACAGTTGCATCCAAAGCAGCTAAGTCAGAAACCACATAGTTGTTCTTGAAGTTCTTCTCTGGTGCGAAATATGCGCGTGGCCACTCTGATTGTGGTTTACTCCAATCGACATTATCCCAATCATATTCATAGTCATCGCCGCTAGAGAAACCTATCACACGGTGAGCAATCACATCCTTGCCCTCAGGCACATTGATTGCGCTCAATGCCACCAAGCAGTTTTCTGCCAACATATCGGTTGCAGCACCTGTAGCGTCGGTATCTACATGACCGATAATACCACCTACTTTACCTACTTTGGTAGTATCAGCCAAGTTGAGTGTACCACTCACGATATTGTTGTAGATCTTTGAGCGACCGCTGTGTCCTACGATACCACCGATGGTATTTGTACTATGCAAATCAGCATCTACGCGGCAGTCATACACAGGCTCACCACCACTTACTTCGCTAGTGATACCACCTACCACCTTACCCTCAGCGCTACCCGTAAAGAGGCATGCATGGATTTGGCTATAGGTTTGTGATTTACCAATCACGCCACCCACTTGTGCATCAGGAGCCACAATCTCAGCATCGGTTACCGAGCAAGTGTTCACATCGGTGTTCAAGGCTACATAACCTACGATACCACCGATAATCTCTTTGTAGCCAGCAGCTTTGATGATTGGGTTAGCGACATACACATTGCTCAGCAATGCATTGGACGCAACACCTGCGCTATCTACACCACCCTGCATGCTGTTCGCCAACACACCTGCTGCCATCTCCATATGCTTATCCGAAAGGAGCAAGATAGGTTGGTCAATCTTAATATTGGTGATGCTAGCTGAGTCTTTCACCTCGTTGAACAAACCACGACCCATAAGGCATAGATTGTTCAAGGTATATCCTTTACCATCCAATTTACCAGTAAATGCGCGTTTTGGACCCTCAAAAGGAATAGACAAGAAGTCAATATCATTCGCCACCTCGTAGTACGCAGATGGGTTATTATCCATCAGTTTGAAGTCATTTGAGCAAGTCAGTTGGTATGGATCTTGCGCTGTACCTGCACCTGCCAACTCTACCTTATTCAATGGTAGCGAGGTGTAGTGCATAGTCAGAGCGCCATTCTTTTGATATACGCATAAGAGGGATGGACTAGCCCCTTTGTCCATTAGATATACCATATTCAACTCGCCCTTCTCCTCATCTTTTCCATAGTCCAAAAGTATCTCGCCCTTGGTGTTGCATACCAAGAATGCAGTCTCTTTGTCGCTAGTGTTCTTTGGGTTATAACGTTTCACCAATACCATATACTCGCGCGCGTCATCCGTATGGATCACCCATGGGTTGAGCGCATCAGCAGTGATATTCACTTGTGCGGCCTCAATATACTTACCTAGGTTGATCTTCTCATAACGATTAAAACTACCGTCAGCGTTCAACCATGCAATATCTTGGCTGATAGTACCATCCTCCTCGTTGTTACCTTGCAAGAGGGCTACTGCATACTCATAGCTATCGCCCTTTGGATAACGGTCAATTTGTGATGAGATGGTGCGACCATCCTCTAGATAAACTGAGATCTCTGCACGAGGGGTGCAGGATGGTAGATCCACAAAGAAGAACTCGCCGTCGTATTCCTCCTTCATAAACATCCATTGCTCCTCTTGACCTACCACAGGGCTCATCTTGATACGACCCAAGGTATTCTCTGCAATCGTGTTCAGCAAATTACCATCCACATCATACTTGTAGAAAGCTGTAATCGAACCATCCGACTCTAGGTTATACTTCTCCATGGTGATGATATACGCAGGTTTGGTACCATCATTGTTGAGAAGAATATCTTTTGCTCCCTCTAGTCCACCCAACATCGGGAAGGTGTAGAGCAATTTTTGATTCTCGTCTTGGGTGATAGGAATCTTAGTGGTATGAACGGTCTTGAAGATCTTGTTGATAAAGGTAATCACCAAGTTGTTATCTGGATTCACCACAGGGTCTTGATCCAGCGGAGTATTTGGATCAAAGTATGGTTTCTCGTATTGTTGCAATACATAGTATTGGTCATATCCTGATTGCACCATGAAGATAGGTTGCAAGTCGGTCAGCGCAGCCACATTGGCATAAGGCACACGGAAGGTATGACGAATACCATCCTTATCACCATAAGCCGCTTTGCGACGGATGTCATAGCATAGTGTATAGTTCTTGCTAGTTGATGCACTATCACGAGCGAAGATCATCACATAGTTCTCGTTGAACTCAGATGTGTTCTGAGCATAGATCTGGCGTCCTTCAACAGTGGTAATAGGCTCTGTAACCGTTTCACCATCCGCGATGGAGAACACGTGATTGAAGAATTTACCCTCATAATTCTTAGTTTGGGCGTGCAAAAAGAGCATCAACTCATACTTGCTATCGTTATTGAAGAACTGTTTGGTCACCAATGGATTGATCTCAGCTTGGTTGATGGCAATCATGGTAGAATCCAATTTCAATGAATCTACGATAGTACCCACATGCTCTTTGCTGTCGTTATAGACTGCCAAGGTAACCATAGTGTAATCGCCATACTTCTTCTCAAACGAAGCGGTGTATGTCCAAGTCGAGCCGTCTGGAGCATTCAGAAATCCATAATTGTCCATCGGTTGCGACTGACTAGTTTGCGCAGTAGCAGCACTCGCTCCTATTATCAGCATTAGCATTATGCTGATTTTCACAAAAATCTTTTTCATATCCTTATATAGTTAATTGTTATCTAGTGATGCTAGTGGATTATTTCTTGATACCATCGCGCTCGAGCAATGCATCAATACTTGGTTCGCCACCGCGGAAAGCACGGTACAGATCCATTGGCTTAGCGCTACCACCCTTCTCTAGGATGTTCTTGCGATAGAGGTCTGCCGCCTTCTTATCAAAGATAGTGCCATTCTTAGCTTTAGCAGCTTTGAATACAAAGAACGCGTCAGCATCCAAGAGTTCAGACCACTTGTAGCTGTAGTAACCAGCAGCATAACCGCCTGAGAAAATATGGGTGAACGCATATTGCATATGGGTACCAGGAACGAGTGGCAATACTTGTACACCAGCCATCGCCTTGTCGCCAAACTTAATGACTGCCTCACTTGCGGTCAAAGTCTCAGGAACTACAAAAGGCTCGGTCAAGGTATGCCATGCCATATCGAGGTAACCAAATGAGAGTTGACGCACGCATGCATATGCCACATGGTAGGTAGATGCTTTTTGAATCTTATCCACCAAGTCTTGTGGAATTACCTCGCCAGTCTCGTAGTGTTTAGCGAAAGTATCCAAGAACTCTTTCTCGCTGAGGAAGTTCTCGTTGAATTGAGATGGAAGTTCCACGAAGTCGCGTGGCACGTTGGTACCATTTTGTGCGGCATATTGACATTGGGTGAGCATACCATGCAAACCGTGACCAAACTCGTGCAAGAAAGTCTCTACCTCGTCATAAGAGAACAACGCAGGCTTACTATCTGTAGCTCGGGTGAAATTCATCACATTCACCACATGAGGACGGATATTCTTTTTACCCACCATGTATTGCTCTTGGAAGTTATTCATCCAAGCGCCACCGCGTTTACCCTCACGTGGATGGAAGTCTGCGTAATACACAGCGAGGAACTTGCCTTTTTGGTCAAACACCTCATATGCAGTTACTTCAGGGTGATATACTTGGATATTCTTGTTCTCTTTGAAGGTTATTCCGTAGAGGCGTTTAGCCAAACCAAACACACCTTCGATCACTTTCTCTTTTTGGAAGTAAGGACGAATCAAATCGTCAGAGATAGCGTATTTCTCTTCTTTGAGTTGCTTGCTGTAGAAACTCCAGTCCCATGGTTGGAGGGTTGCATAGAAGCCTTTTCCTTTGGCAAACTCTTGCAACTCAGCCACTTCTTGTTGAGCAACAGGCATATAGCTCTCGCGCAATTGGTCGAGGAAGTTCATTACATTCTCCTTGTTCTCAGCACATGTTTTGGTCAGCGACTTGTCAGCATGGCAAGCCTCATCAAATAGTTGAGCCAACGCCAGACGAGTATTAACAATATCAATGATGATTTGTGTATTATCATACTCGCCACCGATAGCGCGGCTGTTGTATGCGGTATAGAGTTCACGACGAATATCGCGGTTTTTGCAATCCTCCATCACTGGGATATAGGTTGTTGGCTTGAGGTCAAGGAGCCAACCTTCAAGTCCTTTTTTCTCCGCATTGGCTTTGAGCATCGCTTTGGTGTCGTCTTTGAGACCAGCGAGGTCAGCCTCGTTGGTGATGAGCATGGTCCAAGCATTGGTTGCTTTGAGCACGTTTTGACCATACACAAGGGTGAGTTGAGAGAGTTTTGCGCTCAACTCTTTGTACACTTGCTTTTGCTCTGGATTAAGGTTTGCGCCATTATTAGCGAAAGACTCGTAGATATCCTCCAAAAGTTTCTTTTGTGCAGGATTGAGCTTGAGCTTATCTTTTTGGTCATATACCGCTTTGATTCGTTGGAAGAGTCCCTCGTTGAGGCGGATAGTAGCTGAATACTCCGACATTTTTGGTGAGAGTTCCATAGCGATTGCTTGGAGTTCGTCGTTAGTCTCCGCTGAAGTGAGGTTATAGAAGCAACCTGCTACCATAGAGAGCAGTTCGCCTGATTTCTCGTATGCCTCGATGGTGTTCTTGAAAGTAGGAGCAGCAGGGTTATTAACGATAGCATCTATCTCCGCCAAACCTTGCTTGATACCTTCTTCAAAAGCAGGCATATAATGCTCTGGTTTGATGTCATTAAACGGATATGTTCCGTGTGGGGTCTTCCACTCTTTATAATGGAAGAATGGGTTGGCGCTAGCCAACAAAGTTACTGCCATTGCAGCCATAGTTAAAATTGATTTTTTCATATTGTTAGTTTATTTTGAGTCAGGATTAAGGAGCCAGGAGCAAAGACTTATTTGTTTCGTCTATCAGTCGTTAGTGATTTGTCTTGGTTCCTTGTTCTTTGTTCTAAAACTGTATCTCTCCAAAGTATTCTGGCAAGTGGAATGCGGGGGCTTCTGCCTCTATCGGATTCCACGAAGCATAATGTTTCATCGGCGTTTTATCGCCACATTTGTATAAGTTAGCTCTACGGCTATGCTCTTGGGTAACATTTAATTCTATCAGTGATAGCGGAATACCAATGAGCAATGTCCAATGGGCAGCACAAAGTTGTTGTCCATATCGTTGGATGGAAGCCAGTTGTTCTGCGTTGAGTCGCACCACATCCACTTTGCGCTCTTTGCGGTGGGATGCGTTGCATACGCCAGCGGGGTTGAACTCGAAGTTCCAGTAGTGAGTATTATCCTTGTCCCCAATGAATATCTCCACACACGCATCCTCGTTGACTAGTTCGAGGTCGTTCGTCTTGGTAGATAGTGGCACTTCGCCTTTTACCTCGTAGCGCACATAGAGCATTTGATCAGTATGTGCTAGTGTAAAACTTGTCTCAGGCGCAGCTGGATATTGCTCTACCCAATTCAAGGTGTCGATTTTACCTGCGACAGGCATATTGGCTAGTTTAGCATCAATCTTCGCAAGCGACAGTCCCTCTAACTCAGGTATGTATGTTGATTTTGTTGTTTTCATATTCATATCACCTAAACTCCTGAACTTCTAAACTACCTCAAAAGATTGATATCACCTGATAGTTGGTAAACGCCTATAGGTAGTTCTTGGTTCTTGATTTTCTTGGAATAAGCAGGTTTGGACATATAACCTGATTCTGCATCGGTACCTAGAGCACGAATCACGTAGTAATATGCACCTTCGGCAGCAGGTCTTCCGCCTATATTTCCATCCCAACCTTCAGCTGGGTCATCGGATTTGTAAACCAGTTTACCCCAACGATTATACACCCACATATGGAACTCTTTGATAGAGCGATAGACTACACGAAACTCGTCGTTATGTCCATCTCCATTAGGAGTGAATACATTAGGAACAGTAAGCATCGATTCGCTGACAGAAATATCAAATTGTACCGAATCTATTGCACAATCATAACTATTGCTTGCTCCCAACATAACTCGATAGTTACCAGGTTCGGTAAAGGTATATCGGTGTTGTGCCTCGCTACGTTGCAAATAAATTTCGGTGCCTTTGTAAATATTCCATTGATAGTATTCAGCATTCAAACCATTGGCTTTAAATTCCACCTCTAGCGGAGCAGAACGACGAATGAGTGTTTCAGCATCTACAGGACGTTCTACCTCGTTGGAACGATCGTTTTCTTTTCCACGTGTTGTAACAATAGCTTGTGGATGTGTTTTGATAGCCATAGGTTGGTAGATGTCTGTAACGATGGAGTCTGCCAATCCCAATTCCGTTGCTAATGGGTCAACAATCACAAAATCGGTTGCTACCGGACTTGCACCTACTACGATAGAGTTCGTAAACTCCGTCTCCATAACCGCCACTGAATCCACCCAATCGTTCTCTCCCCACATAGCATCCATATAGGTTACTGTGCAGAGGCGATCTACCGTTTGGAGTTTCTCGTTTGCATCGGTGTATTGCAGAACTGCAATAGTGCCATCTATATCTAATACCGTTTCAGTACAAGAGAGTATTGCCTCTACCCCATTAACTTGTGGACGGAGTTGCTCATATTCATATACCCAAAAGTACTCCCATACACCATTTACTTTGATGGCATAACCTTCGCCGTGCTCAGCCAAGGTGAATTCCTCGGCATTTTCAGTAAACGCCTTGGTTGTATCTGGCAAGCGATACCAATCGATTGGTCCGATCTTGGATTCAAATTCTGGAGTAGTTGCAAAGATGAACAAGGTATCACCATCGTTATCTATGAAAGTGCGATTTCCTACGCCCTCAAAATGGAAGGCATAGGAAATACCACTAATAAATAATATGATTGCTAAAAGTATTTTTCTCATTTATTTACTTGAAAACGTGTATTACCATTGACCAAGAAGTCCACTATTTGTTTTGCAGCTGCTATACCTGCGTTGATATTTGCTTCTGCGGTTTGTGCGCCCATTTTCTTAGGAGTAGCGAAATAGCGTCCTTCAAACAACTCTTGCATCTTTTGATCAGCAGCAGGCATAATGTCTGTCACATACTTAAAGTCTTTGCGCAGTTGCATAAACTGGATCAATTCTTCCTCGTTGATCACCTCTTTGCGTGCGGTATTCACGAGCACAGCTCCTTGTGGTACACGACTGAGCAACGCATGATTGATACTACCTTTGGTTTCTGGTGTTGCAGGTATATGTAGGCTGATCACATCGCAAGTAGCATAGAGTTCCTCTGCGGAGTGCATAGGTATCACGCCTTCGTTGACCATCACCTCATCTGGGCAATATGCATCATATGCATAGATATCCATACCAAAACCTTTGGCGATGCGTGCCACATTGCGACCCACGTTACCATAAGCGTGAATACCAAGTTTCTTACCCATAAGTTCGGTACCGCTAGTACCGTTGTACATATTGCGAACGGCCATTACCATCAGTCCTAGTGCAAGTTCGGCAACCGCGTTGGAGTTTTGACCAGGAGTATTCATAGCTACTACATTGTGGGCGGTAGCGGCTGCGAGGTCGATATTGTCATATCCAGCACCGGCACGAACGACGATTTTGAGGTTTTTGGCAGCGTCTAGAACTTCAGCGTCCACATTGTCGGAGCGGATGATGAGTGCATCTACATCTGCTACTGCCTCAAGTAGTTGTTGTTTACTAGTGTATTTCTCCAATAGAACGAGTTCATATCCAGCTTGTTCTACTACTTGTTTGATTCCGTCCACTGCTACTTTAGCAAATGGTTTCTCGGTTGCTACTAATACTTTCATATTTTTGACTAATGTTGTATAGAATACAAATGTTTCTTTTTCTTTTTGCTCAGGTATGTGATACACATGTTCCATATTGGCTGCAAAGGTACAATTTTTTTTTGAGATATGCAAATTTGTAGAAAAATATTCTTAAAAAGAATAATTTTTATCGTTGATCGTTAGGGTAAACTTCGTTGATTATTCGGTAAAATATCGGCGAAGTTCCTATGAAGTCCCTATGAAGTTCCTATGAAGTTCCTATGAAAACAGAGGGCAAATAGATGGAAAATAAAGTGTAAAGTCTAAAATACAAAAATCAGGAAATAGGTAATTAAAGTTGTACATATCAAAAAAAAGTTGTACCTTTGCAGCGCTTTTTGTGCGCGCACGAAACTATAAATAAAATGCGCGTTTCAAAAACACGAAATAGAGTTGAACAACCATAATGATTAAGAATAGATTATACATATTATTTTTCGTTTTAACCTTGGTTATGACAGCCTTTGCTCAAGGCGTTTCACGCACATCGATCAGCGGTATGGTTGTGGATGCGGAGAACGGTGAAACATTGCCTTTTGTGCAGGTTTATTTTCTTAGATCCACTACCAATAAAGGTTTAGTGGCCTCTGAAGTAGGTACCACAACCGATATGGATGGCAACTTTAGCCTAAGCAATACAGCAGGTTATACGGTTGTGAAGATTGATATGGTGGGATATAAGACGGAGACAATAACCTTGACGAAAGGTCAAACCAAGTCAAACGTTAAGATACTGCTTAGCCCTGATGTATATGGATTGGAGGAAGTCATAATCACCCCACCTAAAAACAAGAAAAAAGGCTATCGTCGTCGCGGTAACCCTGCAGTAGAGCTGATCAAAGAAGTGATAGCCAACAAGAATTTGCACTCCGTACAGACCTTGGATCATTACACAGCGCAGTCTTACACACGTATGTCTTTTGCGTTGGATAATATCAACATCAATTGGGAAAAGCCATTTTGGAAGACATTTTCTTTTGTTCAGAAGTATATTGATACGACAGGAGTATATCCAAATGTGACCGTTAGTATTCGTGAGAACCTAAACAACGAATACTACCAACATAACCCTCACAGAGAAAAGAAAGTGCTAGAAAAAGAACGTGTGTTTGGTGTAGAAGACCTGATATCATACGGTTCGTTTCATGAAAACATCAAGGCACTCTTTAAGGATATAGACATCAATCACAACAGTATGAATCTGTTGTATAACCGTTTTGTATCACCTCTTTCCTCTAGTGTGGCAGTTAGCTTTTATCAATACTATATCATGGACACCATTATGGTGGATGGTTATCAATGTATTGATTTGGCTTTTGTGCCCGTCAATTCGGAAAGTTACGGATTTACGGGTCACTTGTATATAGTTAATGACTCCACCTACCGCATAAAGAAGTACAAGATCAATATTCCTCCAGAGATTAACTTGAACTTTGCAAGTAACTACTCTATTGAGCATGATTATGTTCAGTTGGACAATGGTCTATGGGCACCCGACAGAACAACCACCTACGCTAAATTCTACATTTTCAACAAGAAACGTGGTATGGTGGCACGGCAGACAAAGATATACACGCATTGGGATATAGATAATCCTCTCCCACAAGATATATTCTCCAATATTACTAGCGAAGAGCCTGATATAAATGATTCAACGGCCGTTCACTATGGAGCAGCGGCTTGGGATACGCTACGTCCAGAACCTCTGACCAAATATGAGAGTTCGGTTTATGAACTGGTACAAGAAGTAACGGCTGTGCCCAAACTAGCTAGTGCCATAGCAGCCGTCAATGCTATTACAACGGAGTTTATTGCCACCACACCTGCTAGAGACTTAGACCTATCCAAATTTGATATAGGTCCTATCTATAACTTCGTTAGTTGGAACAAGTTAGAGGGTGTTCGTCTGCGCGTCGGAGGTGTTTCGACAGCCAAACTACATAACCAGTTTTTCTTCCGCGGTTACGCTGCCTTTGGTATAGGAGACCTTCGCCCCAAATACAATGCAACGCTTATTTATACGTTTGACAAGCATAAAAGTCAGCCATATGATGGATTGCGCCATCATATTCAGTTGAGTGCTCAGTACGATGTGGAGGAACCAGGACAGATAACCGATGTGATTAGACGAGATAATATATTGATGTCTATTCCAACAGGTACGCCTACCCTTGGATTTGATCAGTATGTCTTCCATGCCAAATTGGAGTATATGAAAGAGTGGAAAAATAATTTCACCCTCAAAGCGGCTTTTGACTTTAGCAACAACGAAGCAGCAGGCGCACTTCAATACAATGGTATCAACTACACATCGTACAATGACACTTACTCTCCTAGTTTGACATCCATTAAGCAGTATCGCAACTATGAAGCAATGGTAGAGTTCAAATACTCTCCTGGCACACGTATCTATATTGACCGAATGGGTATCGAGAGCCCATTTGCGATGGACAAAGATGCACCAACATTCAAATTGACACACTACGTAGGTTATTTGGATGACCGACACAACGGAGGCAAAGGGTATGTATATAACCGCACAGAAGCCTTGGTGGATAAGCGCTTTTGGTTCTCGGCATTTGGACACTTAGATCTGCGCCTGCAAGGAGGATACATTTGGCAACAAGTGCCATTCACCAAGTTGTATATACCTCAAACGAGTACTAGTATTTTCTTGGCACAACGTGCATATAACCTGATGAAACCAATGGAGTTTCTTATGGATTACTACGTGGGTTTGCATGCCACATACTACCTCAAAGGATTGATTTTGAACCGTATTCCTGGAATCAACAAACTGAGACTGCGTGAAGTGATTAGTTTCTCGGCTATATACGGCGGTCTAACCAATAAGAATAATCCTTATCACGTAGCAGAAAGCAACTCGGGTCTATATGATTTTCCTCACGCAGCTTTTACGAACGGAGTTGATGCACGAGGCGACGTCAACTATATAGATGGAGTACCCTACATTAACGAAGATTTTAGAACCTCCTCACCTATGGGACAATTGCCTTACATGGAGCTGACTGTGGGATTGGAGAATATATTGAAGTTCATCCGTATTGATTATATTCGTCGTCTCACTTACAACGACTACGAATTGCCCTACAAAGTGCCACAATTAGATGGTAATGGTAATAGCGTTTTGGACGAGAATGGCGAACCTGTGATGATCAATGCACGCCGTAAGATGGGTGCATGGGGAAGAAACGGAGTCAAAATAACCGTCCGTTTCTCATTCTAACCCCAAGGGTCCCTCCCCACTTTGGGTCAATAAAAATTACTTTGAAAAATAGTTGTTTCGAATCAACTTATCGGATAGCACAAACGCCTCTTTCTCTTGGATGAGGCGTTTTGAATTATTATCTAAGAGATTCTTGCCCAATCCATTCCAACGATAGTCATCTACTCCTAGCAATGACATGTATGTAGGATAGACATCCATTTGATACGCATCATCATTATAGTGAGGGTTTCCTTGAATTTGAGGCGAATAGATAATGAGTGGTAAGCTGTTATCCATAGGTTGTAGCTCCATCTGATGTATATCCGCATAGTGTTGCATCATACAGCGCTTCTCATAATGCAAAATATTATGATCGGCTGTAATAACTATGGTGTATTGCTGCAATACAGAATCCGACTCTAATTTGCGTACGAAATATCCCAAACCATCATCTAGCGCATTGAAGGCACGAATAAAGTTATACATCACCCATGGCATATCCTCTGGCAAAGGCAAGTGAGAATATTTTTCGCTTAAAAATGGAGCATGAGTAGATTGTGTGATACATTGTATATATTGTACGCCATCGTCAACCAGCTGGTTTAATTTCTGGAACAGAAGGGTGTCAATATCATTATAACAGATAGTAGTATCATAGCCATAGGCAGGAGACATCTCTGTTTGATTCCATACACGTATATTATGAGGTAAAAGACAAACAGTAGAATCAGGAGCTAAGGTCATCACGGCAGGATAGGTGTTTTTACCATAATAGAGACAGGTTCCACCAGCATTGATAGGCAGCAAACCCGTATTGACAATCATTTGTCCATCCGCAGAGGGAGCACCCACTATCTGGGTACGAATACGATTGGCGTAAAACACATGATCGTTCTGCGTCAACCGATAGAGGTTAGGCATTATCTGAGGGGTCAGCACCCAATTCTCCAAACTCTCTAACAGAATGATAATCAATGGCGACTGCAAAGTATCGGCTGCTTGACCATGATCTAGTTGGGTCATCACCTGGTAATCAGCATCTGTTAGGGGGCGATCAGGTAGGATGGTATTGATCATCAGGTAATAGTCCGACAATATATACAAAGGTGAATACAAGACGCTAGTATTGGCTACAGCAGTAGGAAAATGCATACCGTAGACAGACTCCCTACGTTCGCGAATAAAAGGCCAAACATCAAAGTCCGTTTTTTGGTCTAGCGCATAGAGCGATTCACCCGTCCAGCGCAAAGCTACGGATACAATCATCATGATTACCCATGCTCGCCAAGAGCGTGTAGTCTTAGTGATATAGCGATAGACTAAGCAAAACAATGCGGTAAGCCCATAAAAGAGCAAATCAATACCCCACTCTATATAGATCAATACCGACCAAAAGTACCCCTGTAGATTGCTGGACATATTAAATGCCTCTGCATCCAACAAGATATGGTTATTGCGCATATATATGAGGTTAGCAATAAACCATGTATCGATCAGAAAAGATAGAAGAATTAACCAACGTTTGTCACGCAGGATAAATGAGAACGACGCAAAAAACAAGGCGGCAGCCATCTTGACGAAGGTCTTTGAGGTCCAACCCAAGAAGGAGGATTGCAAATCCAATTCGCGAAAAGCGAAATGATCAAAGAGCAATGTTTTGCCAAAAATAAATAAGGTAAATAGAGCAAATAAGCACCAATTAGCTCTGTTGTCAATGGCTAGCCATTGTTTGATACGTTCTCTCATACTTTAGCAATACAATAACATCCTGCCATAATCAAGACAAGTCCTACCCAATGTATAGGAGAAACATGCTCACGCAGAATAATCATACCAGTCAGCACACTAAAAACAAAACCTAGACTGGTCAATGGATAAACGAGTGAAAAGGCATATTTATTAAGTAGCCATAACCAAAACACGTTGGCACCAATCAATAACCACAAACCAAATTGTAGATGAAGATTGAGAAACAAGTGTCCTACATTACGCCAAGTCCAGGTGAATGGACTCTCTGCAGCCATACCCATTTTTAGGAGCAATTGTCCTACCACAGACATGGCTTGCTGTACAAGCATAAAAAGAAGTAAATACGAAGTTTTCATTGATTTTATAATGTCTTTTATTACTTACCTTGTTTAAATCGGTAAGACGCTTTCAAATCTCGATAGCGTAGAGCAACCTCTTCTATGACGCTTTCCCAAGAACGAGAGATTGTTTTCGAAGCTCTATCTCCTACTCGTCTCATCTCCTCAGGATGGTTCATCAAATAGGTTATTTGCTCAGCAAAATCCGTAGGATCATTATGAGTAAGGAATCCATTTTCTCCATCTGCGATAGCAGTAGCCGCTGTTGACTCACGCAGCAAAACGGATGGTGTGTGCATTGCAGCAGACTCGCGTACAACCAATCCACAGGTGTCATATAATGATGGAAAGAGGAACAAATCAGCTGCAGCGTAAATGCGTTTGAGACGCTCGCGATCGTGTATGCAACCCAATAATGTCACACGGTGTGATAAACCCAATCGCACGATGAGTGCACGAATAGCATGCACAGCATACCCTGTACCGACCATAAAGAAATGGAATGGTTTATCTTTTATCTGAGCTAATGACTCAAGAATAAAACTGATATTCTTTTCCCATGTATGCTGTCCCACATAGAGAAGCATCGTTTCTTCTGGCAGTATTCCTAACTCTTCACGCATAGCCCCACGCATAACCGCTACTTGCGCTTTGCTTGCATAGAAATCATTGCCATTCTCTACCACCTCTACATGGCCTTTATAACCATATTCACGTAATGTTTCTTCTACAGCTGGCAATGGTATCCACACTTCATCTGCTTTCTCATAGAAACGAATAATGTGTTTTACCATCGCATCCACAATAGATTTACAGCGAACATTGTGCTCAAAGTCCTGGCGGTATTTGCTATGAAATGTAGCTACTAGCGGTATTTGTTGCCTTCTTGAAATCTTATATGCCAACGAACCTGTTGTAAAGGGACAATGAGCATGCACTAAATCAAAGTTCATTTGTCTCCATTGGTGCATAAATCGAAAATCTAGAAAAGGCAATCCGTATCGATATGGTGCCCTAAATGGAATTGGAACGGACACATATCGATAAATCGGATAAGTCGCAGAACTCATCACTTCTTGCATATTGGGAGCATAGGGAGTAATGACAGACACATCGTGTCCCGTCTCCTTTAACCAATAGGCATAGTTCTGCGCAGTAATTCCCACTCCGTCTAAAACCGGAGGAAAATTATCATTAAAAATTCCTATCATTATATAATGTAACTAAGCTATAGCGTAGCTTCGTACTCCTTCATGCAGTCTACAAGGGCTTGCACACCTTCGAGGGTCATTGCATTATAGGTACTAGCACGGAAACCACCTACCAAGCGGTGTCCCTTGATGCCCACCATACCTTTGGCGGTAGCAAACTTGAAGAAGTCATCTTGCAAGTGTGCGTACTCTGGTTTCAAGACAAAGCAGATATTCATCAACGAACGGTCCTCTGCCTTAGCGGTACCCTCAAAGATCTTGCTCTCGTCGATGGCTTTATAGAGTAATTCTGATTTCGCTATATTACGCTCCTTAGCCGCCTCTAGTCCACCATTAGCCTTGAGCCAACGCAAAGTGAGCATAGCGGTGTAGATTGGCAATACAGGAGGAGTATTGAACATACTGCCGTTCTCTACATGCGTACGATAATCCAACATTGTTGGGATATAACGACTCACCTTACCGAGGAACTCCTCTTTCACAATCACGAAGGTAACACCTGCAGGTGCCAAGTTCTTTTGTGCGCCACCATAGATAATATCATACTTGCTCACATCGATTGGACGAGAGAGGATATCCGAAGACATATCTGCAATCAAAGGTACATTGCCTTTCTTCTCATAGATAGCCTGGAGTTTCTCGTCAGAGATCTCCGTACCATAAATAGTATTATTGGTTGTGATATGCAGATAATCAGCATCTTGTGGTACCTCAAAGTCCATAGGAATATGAGTGAAATTATCCGCTGCAGATGTAGCTACCTCTACCACTTCGCCGAAGGCTTTTGCCTCTTTGATAGCTTTCTTAGACCAAACACCCGTGTTGAGATATGCGGCTTTATGCTCAAGGCAGTTGAATGGTACCATGCAGAATTGCAAACTAGCACCACCACCCACGAAAATCACGCGGTAACCCTCTGGAATATTCAACAGCTCCTTCATCAGCGCTTCTGCCTCATCCACAACAGGTTGGAAATACTTTGCACGGTGAGAGATCTCTAGGATACTCAAGCCCTCGCCTTGAAAATCTACTACAGCCTCTGCTGTTTGCTTAATCACTTCTGCTGGCAGGATACTTGGTCCTGCGTTAAAATTGTATTTTTTCATATTATTTATGATTTTTCGTCATTTTCCATTTACTATCTTTACCTTCGATCACTTCGGTATCCGCTTTCTTGACTGCATCTTTGATGGCGTCTTTGACCTTCTTGGCAGTTTCTTTTACATTTTCTACGATCTCTTCTACCAAGTCGGCTTTCTCTACCCAGCAGAGTGCGTCGCCTTTAACCGCAGTAGTTCCTTGCTCCTTCTCGATAGAAACCACGCGACAGTGGCAGTATGCACGGATAGGCTCAATACCATGAGGAGTTTGTAGGTAGCATACCACATCGCCCTCTTTAAAGAAAGTACCCAATGCAGGCGCTTTGCTGTCCTCGTTGAAGTCCAACTCCCACATCACTTTACCAGAGAGAGTAGCCTCCAATGGTTCAGCATTAGGATGAAGGATAGCACGTTTGTCAGCCGCTGTCAATACCTTAACAGGTTGGCCACTTGCAGCCGCTTTCTCTATGCGCTCAAAGAGGTCCTTATTGAACTGCTCTTTGGCTTGACCCGACTTATACTCACGGTATTGCTTCTCGTGCATAGCGAACTCAAAGAGCTCCTCATCGTCTTGACCACGGTCCCAGCCATTCTTCTCCATCTCTGCAATGAATTGTGGCAATACATTTGGATAAAGCGCTTGTGGATCATCGGTATAGAACTCCATATTCTTCTCTTTGGCGAGCTCTATAATCTCTGGTGCTAGTTCGCCAGGGAGTTTACCTGACTTACCAAGGATCATGCCCCACATAGCTGGGTCCATGCGTGTGAATGGTTTTTCACCCATAGACTTGCTATAGAGATTCATCAGAGCAGCATTCTTAACATATTGAGAGAATGGAGTTACCAAACATGGTGTACCGAGCATAGGCCATATGCGTTGCACCTCATCAAAGAGCTCAACGAGGAGTTCATCTTCGCTGAGTGCTGCTTGTCCACGTTTCACAAGATTGGCATTGATAGCCGCATGCATACCCTTCAAGTCTGCCATCAGCGAACCCATCATACCACCAGGAAGACCACAACCCACAAGGAGCGAGGTCATCTTGGAGTTGCGAGGATCAATCCAATAGCCGAGGAAATCGTCAATAAACTCTTGGGTGAGCGAACGAGCTTCCATATAGGCCTTCATATTAATATCCTTCACTAGGAAACCAGCGTCCTTGAGCATAGACTGAATAGTAATCACATCAGGGTGTACCATACCCCAGCTGAGTGGCTCCATGGCTACGTCCAACACATCACCACCTGCCTTAGCCACCTCCAGCATACTAGCTACAGAGAAACCAGGACCAGAGTGTCCGTGGTATTGGATAATGATATCAGGGTGTTTCTCTTTGATAGCCGCGACGATAGTGCCGAGCATAGCAGGACGACCGATACCCGCCATATCCTTGAGACATATCTCCTGTGCGCCGTTAGCAATAAGTTCTTCCGCCAGATTGATATAATATTCCGCATTGTGTACTTGAGAATAGGTAATACACATGGTCGCTTGTGCAGTCATACCCGCCTCTTTCGCCCATTTAATAGATGGGATGATATTGCGAGGGTCATTAAGGCCGCAGAAAATACGGGTGATATCTACGCCTTGTGCATGCTTTACCTTATACATCAATTTGCGCACATCCGCAGGAACAGGGTTCATACGCAACGCATTGAGACCACGATCCAGCATATGGGTCTTGATACCTGCCTCGTTAAAGGGCTTGGTAAAGGTGCGTACTGCTTGGTTAGGATTCTCACCATAGAGAAGGTTAACCTGCTCGCTAGCACCACCATTCGTTTCAACACGATCAAAGCAACCCATATCAATGATTACTGGCGCAATTTTAGCCAACTGATCTTTGCGTGGCACATACTTGCCACTACTCTGCCACATGTCACGATAGACAAGGGAGAATTGAATTTCTTTTTTAGCCATAATGGTTTACTTATTAAATAGCGTGCAAAGGTAGTAAAAAAAACACAAATGCGCAAGGAAAAACAAAGTTTTTTTTACATATTTTATATATTTCACGTAAAATTTGCATATTTCATTTTTTTTTACTACCTTTGCACCGCAAAATGTTGGCTAATCAAAAACCATGGAGCGTCCATTCAATATTCCGACAGAAACAACCCCTAAAGAGACCTCATCGATCCTTGATCGTAAATGGGTAGTACGGAGTATCATTACCGTACTTGTATTGGTTGCACTATATGTATTAATCCGTCGTTTGAGCGGTGTGCTGCTGCCCTTCCTAATTAGTTTTGTGGTGGCATATATGTTAGCACCCATTGTTAAGTTTTTTCAAGAGACATGCCGACTTAAAAATCGTCTCCTGTCTATCCTCGTAACACTTTTGCTCATTTCGGGCGTGATCGCGGGTGTGGTAGCGGCCGTAGTGCCTGCTATTAGCAAACAAGCCACCTCGCTCTCGTATAGTATCAAACATTACATCAATCAAGGAGATAGCATACGTTACTTCTCGCCTGAATTCAATGCTGAGATCAAAGAATTGATTCAAAGTTTGGATATCAAGACATTGCTTCAGAACAACGAGGTACAAGAAGGCATAAAAAAGGCCATCCCAATGCTAAGCGAATGGATCGGCAATGGTATCAATGCTTTGGGCGGACTAGCCGTTGCTTTCGTGTGTGTATTATATATTATATTCCTTTTAATAGACTACGAGAAAATCACCAAGAATTGGCTCAAATACGTCCCTGAGCGATTTAGCGGAACGATACAAATGCTCATGACGGATCTAGATCGTAACATGAATGCCTATTTCCGCGGACAAGCCCTAGTGGCTGGTATAGTGGGCGTGCTTTTTGCTATCGGCTTTCAAATTATCGGTTTGCCAATGGGTATAGGTATAGGACTAATGATCGGTATACTCAATCTCGTTCCATATATGCAGGCATTGAGTATTCCACCTTGTATATTATTAGCTTTAATCCAAGCTTCCGAAACAGGACGTCCCGTTTGGGTCACACTCTTGTGCCTAGCGGCTGTATTTATTATAGTACAAACCATCCAAGACATGATACTCGTACCCAAGATTATGGGCGATGTTACGGGTATGGGACCCGCATGGATATTACTGAGTTTGTCTATCTGGGGATCGCTCTTGGGCGTTGTAGGAATGATCATTGCATTGCCTCTTACCACCCTACTCGTTTCGTATTACAAGCGTTTTATATTAAAGATTGAAGATACTCCAAAACCAAGCCCTAAAAAGCCAAAATGGATATTTTGGAAGAAGGGTCAAAAGTAAGTTTGAAAAATAGATTTTACAAAATTCAAAAAACATTTGTACAATCCAAAAAAAATTACTACCTTTGCACCCCGAAATAAAGATAACAATATAATTGTATTATATATGAATTTCGGAACTCCCCTTACCTCTGTGGCTACTAAGGCATTATTGCTCGGAAGTGGCGAATTGGGCAAAGAAGTTGCCCTGGAACTCCAACGCTATGGCGTGGAAGTGATTGCGTGCGATAAGTACGCCAATGCTCCGGCTATGCAAGTGGCACATCACTCACATGTATTCAATATGTTGGACGGAGCAAAACTCCGCCAAGTGATTGAGCAAGAGCAACCAAGTATGATTATCCCTGAAGTAGAAGCTATTGCTACCCCTACTCTCGTCGAATTAGAAAAAGAAGGTTACCGCGTTATCCCTACGGCTAACGCGGCTTTTTTAACTATGAACCGAGAGGCTATTCGTCGTATGGCGGCTGAGGAGCTGGGCTTACCTACTGCTAGATATAAGTTTGCTGACACCCACGAGGAGTACCTCGCAGCCATCGAGGAGATAGGTATTCCATGCGTGGTGAAGCCTATCATGTCATCTTCTGGCCATGGTCAATCCACCGTGAAAAGCGAGGCAGATATTGAGCCAGCATGGACCGAATCACAAATGGGGGGTCGTGCCGGTGCAGGCCGCGTCATCGTAGAGGGATTCGTACATTTTGATTATGAGATTACCCTCCTCACTGTTCGTCATGCAGGTGGAACGACCTTCCTCAAACCAATTGGTCACCACCAAGTGGATGGCGACTACCGCGAGTCATGGCAACCACAAGCCATGAGCGAGACAGCTATTGCACAAGCACAAGATATCGCAAAGAAAGTGACCGATGCCTTGGGCGGATATGGTATCTTCGGCGTGGAGATGTTCGTGGAAGGTGACCATGTGATCTTCTCTGAAGTGAGTCCTCGTCCACACGATACAGGTATGGTGACGATGATTTCACAAGACTTATCAGAGTTTGCGCTGCATGCGCGTGCGGTTTTGGGCTTGCCAATTCCAGAGGTGCGTTTCTTCGGCGCAAGCGCATCGAAGGCGATTGTAGTGGAAGGAGATGCGACCGAAGTAGTGTTCAGCGGCGTGGAAGAAGCTTTGGCTATGCCAGGTGTACAAGTGCGTTTCTTTGGTAAACCAGAGGTACACGGA
>JAZQTO010000032.1:0-27613 GCA_045630805.1 Paludibacteraceae bacterium | reverse complement strand
GTGCCAAAATACTCACACATCACATGCTTGGTGATATCGTCTTTGGTAGGACCAAGACCTCCTGTAGTAAAGACAAGATCTGCACGAGAGAAGGCTTCGTCCAATGCCGTAAGAATATGCTCACGGTTGTCGTGAACGGAGGTGATTTGATGAAGATATATACCCACCTCATTAAGGCGCTCTGCCATCCAAGCAGAGTTGGTATCTACCACTTGCCCTATCAGCAGTTCGTCACCGATGGTAATTATTTCTGCGCGCATTGCTTCTTCCACTCTTCAGCAGTTAGACATAATTCATCGTACCACTCTTGACCAAAACGACGAATAAGTGGTTCCTTAAGGAACTGATAAATAGGCAAATGCAGTTTCTTGCCTAGTACACGAGCACAATGGCAAATATCCCAACGATGGTACTCCACCCCAATCATATCGCCGACATGATTCAAGCGAATAGGATACAAGTGACAAGAAATAGGCTTCTTGAAATCAATCTTACCCGCATTATATGCTTTCTCAATCAAACAATAACACCAGCCATTATGGTCGGTACGAGCAAAGACACAGTCTTTATCATTGACAATAGAAGTAACCTTTTCGCCGGATGGGTCGAGGTATGACAATCCTTGTGCTTCTACCACGGCTCTTGCTTCTTTGGTCATATCGGGCAGGATAACAGGCAAAATCTCGCGGATCTTCTCCTCTTCTTCGTCTGTAAGAGGAGCACCCGCATCGCCCTCAATACAACAACAACCACGACATTTATCCAAATCACAACAGAAGTCCTTCTCCAAGACATCCAAACTGACTAATGTATTTTGAATTAAGAACATATTTTTTGTGTTTAGTGGACGCGGCTTAGCCGCTATTGTTTAGTATTTAGTGAACTAGTGTTTAGAGGATTCCTTCGAGGAAGATTTTCACACCGATGAGGATCAGGATCACGCCGCCAAGGATATTGACATTCACACGCAAGCGTGCACCAACGATATGTCCTAGTACAAAACCTGTCATGGAGAATACAAAACATGTGGCAGCAATCACTCCTACTGCCAGCCATAATACCTCTGGGTGAGGGATGAAAATGACCCCCGTAGCCAACGTATCCATGCTAGTGGCAAAAGCCAAGGAGAGCAGTCCCCAAAAAGAGAAATCGGCTAGATGCGCCTCATCATCGTCATCGTGGAGAGAGTCGTAGATCATCTTACCACCAATAAATCCAAGCAATGCAAGGGCAATCCATGGGGCAAAACGCTCAAAGAAAGAAGCGAAGAAACTGCCTGTAAAATAGCCTATTAGCGGCATGCCCGCATGGAAAACGCCAAACAACAATGCCATCAGCATCGGTTTGACATAACGAGGGACATAGCCATGAGGCGATGTTAGTCCCTTGCAGACCGACACCGCAAAACAGTCCATAGCTAAGCCAATGGCGAGGAGTATGATGGTCAGTATTGACATACTTTGTGTTTAGTGAACGCTGCGCTACTGTTTAGCGTTTGGTGCGGTAGCGTGCTGCTACTTTGCCTTTGGCAATATTGGTGAGTTTGGTTTTCACAAACTGACGACGAATAGGCGAAATACGATCGGTGAAGACATGGCCCTCGAGATGGTCGTACTCATGTTGAATAATACGTGCAGCAAAACCATCATATGTCTCCGTATGCTCGGTGAAGTTCTCATCCATATAGCGAATAGTGATGCTAGCAGGACGAACAACATTCTCCGAAATACCAGGCAACGAAAGACAACCCTCAGAGAAAGTGCTGTCTTCTTCGCTTTCTTCAATAATCTCAGGATTGATAAATACTTTCTTAAAATCCTGACACTCAGGATAATCCTCTGCCAATTCGGTACCATCCACAATAAAGAGGCGGATAGCCTTGCCAATCTGTGGTGCAGCCAAACCGCAGCCTTCAGCTACGGCCAATGTCTCCCACATATCAGCGAGGAGTTGGTTAAGGTCAAGCGACTCTGGTGTGATGTCTTCTGTGGGTTTGCGCAACACAGGTTGACCATATAGATATATTGGTAAAATCATAAGAATAGTGCGTTTATTGTGCGTAAATAGTGCGTTTATTGTGCGTAAATAGTGCGTACTTCATCCTTATCTAATACTATCAAGATAGCCTTCAAGGATGATACAAGCAGCGATTTTATCTACTACAGACTTATCTTGACGTTGGCTTTTCTTCATGCCTCCTGCAATCATAGCCTGATGGGCTATAACAGAAGTAAAGCGTTCGTCATATTCTTTGAGAGGCATATTAGGAAAGACATTCTTAAAGCGATTGATAAATGGTTGGATATATTGCATAGACTCAGAATCCTCGCCACTCATTTGGTATGGATGACCTATAACCACCTCATCTACAGTCTCTTTGGTAAAATAGTCTTTTAACCACTCCTCCAAAGTATGCGTTGGAATGGTAATAAGAGGATTAGCCGTTATGCGGAGCGGATCCGTAACGGCTAATCCTGTTCGCTTGCGACCGAAGTCAATTGCAAGTATTCTACCCATTAGTCTGCAAGGGCTTCGTACTTATCGTTCATACCGAGACGATAGTAGAGAGAGCGTAGAGAGCGCTTGTAATCGTAGTTATCTGGCTCAAGCTCGTAAGCCTTCTCAAAGTATGTCAACGCATTTTGGAATGCTGCATCTGCTTTCTTCTTCTCTACTGCATATGCCTTAGCATCCAAGTATGCAGCGTCATCGTTGATCTTATTGCCAAGATCTACATATGCAAAACCAAGGCTAGAAACGAAGAGCGCATTGTTTGGCTCCAACTCAATCGCTTTGTCAAATGCTGCGAAAGACTCATCAAAACGTCCCACACGTGCAAGGATAGAACCTTTAGAGTTGTAGTATTGACCTACATTAGGCTCACGTTGGATAGCCAAATCAAGGTACTCAACAGCCTTATCCTCTTGACCAGAGTTGATATAGAGGTTAATAAGGTTTTGCATGAACCAAGGCTCCTCTGGGAAGAGGTTAATGCTGTTTTGGATAGAAGCCACCGCTTTAACGGTATCACCTTGCTCCAAATAAATTTGGTAGATATACTCGTTAGCATAAATCACCTCTTTGCGAAGTGCATTAGCCGCAGCATGCTCACTATTCATACGCTCAAGCGTTGTGATAGCCTCTGCATAACGCTCTGCCTCATACGCAAAACGACCTGCATAATAGAGACAAGTGTAGTAGCTGGTATCACGGAGCAATTTAGCAGCCTCCTCTGGATAATCCTGCATAATCTTCAACTCAGGGATATTCACATGAGCAATAAACATGTCGTATGCCAAAGAAGGGTTATTTGCCTCATAGGCATTAAAACCTGCGCTAATGAGTACAGAGTTGTTATAGTACTCGGTTACTTTAGGCAAAATCAACTTAGGAGTACGGGTATCGTATTTCGCTTTACCTTTCTTGTCATAAGTAGGTACAAGCGCCAACTCGTATGCTTTCTCCCAATAGTTGAGCGACTCCATAACAGAAGCACCCCATGCATCCACATCAATATTACGTCCCATTTGACGGTTGAGGTTATTGGTATCAAACTCTTTGTAACCAACATATCCTGCTACATACCATGTGTTAGCTTGGTCCTTGGTCTCATCATTTTGCAACGCTTCGCTGATAGCCACACGAGCTCCAGCATAATCAGGAGTCTCAGCCTCTACCAAATTGCGAGCCTTACTTACGTTAGCTTTTTGTGCAAAGCAGCCTGCACCTACAAGCACGAGAGCTGCGAGAAAAATGGATTTTTTCATATTCATTAAAAGTTAAAAAGTTTCAAAGTTTCACGCGCCATAAGCGCTTGTTTCATATTACTCTTCGGTGGTGGTAGTTTCTTCGGCGGTTACTTCTTCAGCCGTAGCCTCTTCGGTCTCCTCTTTAGGCACTACGCAACCGAACATAAGGGTATCGTTGCGCTTTTGGAGTTCAATAAGTTTGACACCTTGTGTAGCACGACCTAGCACGCTGATAGAAGACATATCCATGCGGATAGCGGTACCCGACTTGGTAATAAGCATGAGATCTTGGTCATCATTAACTGCCTCCATACCAATGAGATTACCTGTCTTATCAGTAAGATTCATGGTCTTGACACCCTTACCGCCACGGTTGGTGATACGGTAGATTGGTTCGCCTGTCTCATCATCGAGCAAGGTGCGCTTGCCATAACCCTTATCAGAGATCACAAGCACAGTATCCTTGCTACCCTCCTCTACGCAGATCATACCTACTACACGGTCTTGACCATCCTCATCGAGTTTGATTGCACGCACACCTGTTGCTGTACGACCCATTGGGCGAACAGTATCCTCTGGGAAGCGAACCACCTTACCATTATAAGAAGCTACCAACATTTGGCTCTTGCCATCGGTCAATGTCACACGAATCAAACGGTCGCCCTCACGCAAACCAAGTGCGATAATACCATTCGCACGTGGACGGCTATAAGACTCCAATGTGGTCTTCTTCATCAAACCATCCTTAGTAGCGAAGATGAGGTAGTGGTTGTCCACATATTCTTGATCATTGAGGTTCTTGACATGAATGAATGCACACACCTTGTCTCCCTTTTGGATATTGATCATGTTTTGGAGTGCACGACCCTTAGATTGGCGGTTACCCTCTGGGATATCGTAAACCTTGATCCAATATAGGCGACCTTGCTCTGTGAAGAACATCATCGTTGAGTGCATATTCGCTTGGTGTACATACTCGATGAAGTCCTCATCGCGCGCAGCACTAGCCTTAGCACCTACTCCACCACGACCTTGTTGACGGAACTCAGTCAATGGAGTACGTTTGATATAACCCAAGTGAGAAATAGTAATCACCATATCGTCGTCGGCATACATATCCTCTGGATTGAACTCAGTAGCCATCTTGATGATACGTGTACGACGCTCGTCTGCATATTTCTCCTTGATCTCAACCAATTCGTTCTCAATTACCTCGTAACGCTTGGTCTCGTTGTTGAGCAGCTCATTGAGGTATTGAATGAGTTCTTGAAGTTTAGCATATTCTTGCTTCAACTCCTCAATACGCAAGCCTGTGAGTTGAGATAGACGCATATCCACGATTGCTTTAGACTGGAGGTTATCCAAACCAAAGCGTGCCTCGAGGTTGCTTTGTGCCTCAGCAGGAGTGCGGCTAGCACGGATGATACGAACCACCTCGTCGATATTATCCACCGCGATAATCAATCCCTCTAAGATATGCGCACGCTCCTCTGCTTTGCGCAAATCGTACTTGGTACGACGAATCACCACATCCATACGGTGCTCAATGAAGTTAGCCACCATATCGTGGAGATTGAGGAGTTGTGGACGACCCTTCACGAGTGCAATGCTGTTCACAGAGAAGCTAGATTGGAGGGCTGTATATTTGTAGAGTTTATTGAGCACTACTTGTGCGTTCGCATCACGTTTGATCTCAATGATTACACGCACATCGCGTTTAGATTGGTCACTAATACCAGAGATACCCTCAATCTTTTTATCGTTAACCAAGTCAGCGATATTCTTGACAAGGTCAGACTTCACTACGCCATATGGCAACTCGCCAATCACGATACGCTCGCGACCATTGTCCTCGGTTTCAATCTCTGCTTTGGAGCGGATGATAATACGTCCACGACCTGTCTCATAGGCATCACGTACACCTTGGTAGCCATAGATAGTACCACCGGTTGGGAAGTCAGGCGCTTTGATATGCTCCATGAGTTCTGCCACAGTGATAGGCTCTACTTCTGGGTTCTCCACGCGAGCTACCGCATTCTTCACATATGCGACACAACCATCTATCACCTCGCCCAAGTTGTGTGTAGGCATATTGGTAGCCATACCCACAGCAATACCACTTGCACCATTAACAAGCAAGTTGGGGAAGCGGCAAGGCAAAACAACAGGCTCTTTGAGCGAGTCGTCGAAGTTGAGCTGCATGTCCACAGTATCCTTCTCAATATCGCGGAGCATCTCCTCAGCCAATTTAGAGAGGCGCGCCTCCGTATAACGCATAGCCGCAGCGCCATCACCGTCGATAGAGCCGAAGTTACCTTGACCATCCACCAATACGCTACGCATGTTCCATGGTTGCGCCATACGAACGAGAGTTCCATAGATACTGCTATCTCCGTGTGGGTGGTACTTACCCATTACCTCACCGACGATACGTGCGGATTTCTTAGTAGGTTTATCGCTGGTGTTTCCCAGCTCATTCATTCCGAAGAGCACACGGCGGTGAACAGGCTTAAAGCCGTCACGCACATCTGGCAAAGCACGTGCCACGATGACACTCATCGAATAGTCGATGTACGAGGTTCGCATTTCCTCGTCAATCTTCACAGGAATAATTCTGTCGTTGTCAATCATTTATTTTTAAGTTTTAAAAGTTTCAAAGTTTCACGCCCAATGGGCTGTTTCAAAGTTTCATGGCCGCTCCTTCGTTGAATTTTAAGGAACACGCGCCTAATGCGCGCACGAAACCACGGTGCAAAATTACAACATTTTTTTGACATACCAAAATTTTCGCGTATTTTTTTGTATTTTTCTTTTCGGCTCCCCCTCAACAAAGGACACAAAGTGCCTTAAAACGCAAATAAATGGGTAATTAGAGCAAGTATAGATACCTTATTACACTACCGCGAGCGCGCACGCGCGAGAAAAACACACTATGAACCCGTCATAAACCCGTAAAAAACAGGGTAAAGACAGGGTAAAGACAAAAACTATAACAAAATCAGAAGTACAACTTGCAAATATCAAAAAAAAGTTGTATCTTTGCACCCAATTTACACACACTACCCAGAAAAAGTAATACGGAGTATTAATTTATACATAAACAACGCAAAATTGGTATGAAAAATATCGCATTTATAGTCAATCCCGTTTCGGGAACCAAAACCAAGAACAGGATTACAAAACTCATTCGAGAATTGTTGAATAAGGAGTTATTCTCTCCAACCGTGGTTACGACAGAATATGCAGGTCATGCTACGCAATTGGCTCAGCAGTTTGCTCTCGAAGGCTACTATGCCGTAATCGCTGTAGGAGGTGACGGAACCATCAATGAAGTCGGCAAAGGATTATGCGGTACGAACACAGCATTGGGCATCATTCCTAATGGCAGCGGTAATGGATTTGCACGCCATCTGGAGATCTCTACCCGCATGAATCGCGCCGTAGAAATGCTAAACAATTCCGAAGTTATCTCTGTAGATTATTGCACAGTAAATGACATACCATTCTTTTCTACATTTGGTGTCGGTTTTGATGCATTAGTAGCCCAAGACTTCAGTAACACGAGCCGAGGATTGAAAGGATATATCGAAAGCATTCTCAAAGACATCTTCCAATATAAACCAGAGCAATATCATTTGCAAGGAGAAGGGATAGACCTTACGACTAGTGCCTTCTTGATTAACTTTGCGAACGCTAGTCAATGGGGATATGATGCGTGCATAGCTCCTAAGGCTAGTTTACAAGATGGTTGGATGGATGTGGCTATCGTTAGTGAATTTCCATTGATTAAAGCACCCGAATTGGCATGGCAATTGTTCACAAAAAGCATTGATGAGAATCATTATATGCACACGATTCGTGCCAAAGAGATCGTGCTAGAGCGTGAAAATGAATCTAGTCCAGTACACATCGATGGCACCCCAACACAAATGGCAAAAGATTTGCACATCAAGATAGTGGAAGATGGACTCAAAGTATTAGTTAAGAAGAGATTTTGATAAGAACGAAGACATATGACAATTAAAATTATCAATAAAAGTACCAACCCACTGCCACGATACGAGAGCGAGCAGGCAGCAGGCATGGATATTCGTTGCAATATCCAAGAAGCTATTACATTGCAACCACTAGAACGCAAATTAATTCCAACCGGATTATTCATCGAATTACCTGTAGGTTATGAAGCTCAGATCCGTCCTCGTAGTGGATTGGCGCTAAAACGCGGATTGACCGTATTGAACACCCCAGGAACAATTGATGCAGATTATCGAGGTGAGATTGGCGTGATACTCATCAACTTGAGTAACGAACCTCAAACAATAGAGCCTGCGGAGAGAATATGCCAAATGGTCATTGCTAAACATGAGCAACCCACACTAATCGAAGTCGAGGAATTGAGCACGACAGAAAGAGGTGCTGGAGGTTTTGGTCATAGTGGAGTGAAATAAACAAGGGCTATTTCGGTAATGACACGAAAGATAATAGAGATAGTGTTGATGCTATTCTGTGCAGGAATGGTATGGGGACAAACGCTCACAAAAGAACAAGAGCAACAGTTCCTATATTATTACTATGAAGCTAATAGACTTATCCTGCTTCAAGAAACTGAGAAAGCACGCCCTATTGTGGAATTTTGTTATCTGCTCAACCCTAATGACGCGAATATCAATAATTACTTGGGCTATTACGCCAAAGAAGATGGTAATATCCCAGAGATGATTACCTACTTCCAAAAAGCGTACGAGTTGGCTCCTTCGGATTATTGGTACAACTACAATGTTCTACTCCTTCAGACCGAAATCAAAGACAAACAACTAGAAGCGATTAACAATCTCAAGGCAGTAGCCAAGACTAACAAACGCGATGAGGATGTGCATGCTGTACTACAAAAAGCCTACATATCCCTCAACCTATTGCCTGAAGCATTAAAGGTACAAGATGCATTGGACAGTATTCATGGTTACAACGAACAAAGTGCCATACAGCGCTATCGTATGAACACTATGATGGACAAGAATAAGCAAGCCATCCAAGAGATTGAACGCTACTTAAAAGAAGAACCCGAGAACTATCAGTTTCATGTCTTTCGTTTGCAACTTTATGAGCAAACCAAACAACCTGCAGACAAGTTAATTGAAGCCTACGAATCGGTTCTGAGATTTGACAATAGAAACATGATGTGGTTGAATAACCTAGCATGGAATATATGCATTAGCGGGGGAGATCTTAATAAAGCGGAAGAATTATCTCGCACCACCATTATGGCAGAACCAAGTAATTCGATATTCCTGGATACGTATGCGTGGATACTTTACAAAAAAGGCGATTACGAAGGAGCTTGGTTTTATATCCAACGTGCCAAAGAGCATACTACCGAAGAAACAGACAAAGAGATAGAAAAACATTGGAAAGCCATTAAACGAAAACTATAATGTATAAAATCAAACATATATTACTGATCATAGTGGGGTTACTGCTAGTATCTTGTGCAAGCAATCGGCCAAACAGGGTACACAAACAAGCTATGACCCAACGTACTCAAGTAACACTCACACTCGACCAACACGAATACAAGACCAATTGTATGCTCAAGGTGTGGAAAAACGAATTGATTGTACTATCCGTAACGCCTGTGATGGGTATAGAACTATTCAGACTAGAAGCTACGCCAGACCAAGTAACAATCATAGACAAACTGAATAGGCGATATACTATTATGACTTACGAAGAGATCAATAAGTTGTCACCTAGACGTATTTCCTACAAAATGTTACAGTTATTGATTAACAAAGCTGAAAAAGAAATTAACTTCGATTTGCAAGCAGGCACTCATACGCTTCAACTCAAAGCGAATATGGGACAACGCGAATACAATAATCAGAAAGAGCCACAAATGGTAAATACCAACAAATACAAACAAGTTAGTTTGCGCGAAATCTTACCTATATGAAAAAAAGATTGATACTATATCTACTATTGTTGTTGCCTTTGTCTATATTCGCACAAAGCGTCAAGGAATTGCAACGACAGCAACAAGTCCTTCAACAACAATTGGAGGAGACAGGAAAAATGCTCAAGCAAACCAAAAAAGATGAAACCGCGACAGAGAACAAACTCAATCTGCTGAACAACGACATTAAGACTCGCAAAAAACTGATTGGCAATATCCAAGGTGAGATCAATGCGCTGAATGGCGAAATGGGCACTTTGCGCAAAAAACGTGCAGAATTGGAAGCCGAATTGGTGATAGCCAAGGAAGATTATGCACGACTCGTTCGTGAAACACACTATGCGGATATGCAGCAGTCTCCTTTGTTGTTCTTACTTTCATCGGATAGTTTCCAACAGTTGGTCCGTCGTATGCAGTATATGCAACAGTTTGCAGCATATCGCAAGGAACAAGTGAAACGAATAGAAGATATACAAGCAGAAATAGATATACAAAATAACCTATTATCTGAACGCAAAGAAAACCGTTCAACGGCATTAAAATCACAAAAACGCGAACAAGAGCGACTGACAGCAGATCAGCGCAAGCAAAAAAACATGCTCAGTTCGCTAAAGAAAAAAGAAAAAGAACTGTTGGCTAAACAAAAACAACAAGAAAAGAAAGTCAATGAACTGAACAAGAAAATAGAAGAGTTAATCGCCAAACAAGTAAGAACTACTACCACATTAACCAAAGAACAACAGTTAATCGCAGGTGGGTTTGAAGCCAACCAAGGACGTCTGCCTTGGCCAATAGAAAAGGGATATATAAGTGGACATTTTGGCAAACACCAACACCCTATCCATGAACATGTGACTGTCAACAACAAGGGAATCTACTTGCAAACTGTAGCTGGTGCACAAGCTCGCGCTATTTATGAAGGCGAAGTAACATGGTGTGCGCAGATGAATGGCAGTTTTGCGGTAATCATCCAACACGGAAACTATCGTAGTGTATATTCGCAACTAAAATCCATCAAAGTCAAGCAAGGGGACAAAGTTGTAGCCAAGCAAGCGATTGGCGAGATTATGACAGATGCCGCAGAAGACAACAAAACGGAACTATACTTTCAAATATACAAAGACAGAAGCATATTAAACCCTAGCTTGTGGTTAGCACAATAATAATTACGATAAGAGACTAAAATTAAGCATATGAAAACAAAAACAATAATAGTATTGCTACTTAGTGTGATAGCATTGAGTAGTTGCAAACAAAACAACTGGTTGGATTGGAAAACTCAAAATGAGTTATGGCTCATCAATAATGCCAAGAACCCAGAGGTTCATACTACTCACACGGGACTACAGTACAAGTGTATTGTTCCTGGAGAACCTAACACCCCACGTGTTGACGATGCGAAGATGGTGACTATTAAGTACTCTGGAAAATTGATCAACGGGCACGAGTTTGACGCAAATGAGAGATCTGAACAGGTCAATGTGTTCGTACCTGGATTCACCGAAGGTCTTAAACTCATGAAAGAATTTGGCATTTACGAGTTCTACATTCCATACGAATTAGGATACGGTATTACTGAGAAAGGTACAGAAGGTACAAAATCGCATATTCCTCCCTACTCTACACTTATCTTTAGAGTCGAACTGCTGGATGTATATTAATGAAAAAAAGCCTATCCATACTATTGCTCGGATACTTGTTGATGGCTTGCGAAAACATCAACAACCAAAACCCCGTACCACATGTACCCGTTAGCTATACAATGAATATCACTAGCGAGTATCCACACTTCGTTATCGAAAATGGCTACCAAACCCTCACGATTACCAAAGCAAAATTCAACTACGAATATGTGGGCTACGCTGGACTACTCATTTGGATCGGCATGGATGGTCACTACCATGCAGCTGACCTCTGCTGCCCCAACTGCGTGAACAAAACCAAACCAGTCACCATAGATGGCTTGTACGCAGTTTGCCCAATATGTGAAGAGAAATTTGATTTGAGCTACGGATTTGCTATCCCCACCAAAGGGATCACCAAATATCCACTACGCAAGTACCAAGCAATACTTAATAGCACCTATACTGGACACACATTACGCATTACTAACTAAACCTATACCCTATGCTATCAATCTACAAAGCGTCAGCCGGAAGTGGTAAAACCTTCGCTCTTACCAGAGAATACATCAGAATGTTGTTGAGCGATAAGACTTTGCGTGACACCAGACTACCCCATAGCAGAATTTTAGCGGTAACCTTTACCAAGAAATCTACCGCAGAGATGAAAGAGCGCATCTTGAAAGAACTCTATATCCTAGCACAACAGCCAGAGAAATCAGACTATATTGAGGATTTTCTTCAAGATCCCAATATCGGTTTGAATCAAAAAGAGATTCAAGCACGTGCACAGTTACTTATGCTGGGCATACTCCAAGATTACAATCGTTTTTCGGTGTCCACCATAGATGGTTTCTTTCAACAAATAATCCGCACATTTGCCTTAGAACTGGGATTATCCACGAATTACGACTTATCTTTGGATCAACAAGAAATCATTAATCAAGCAGTTGATGACATCTTCCGTCGCATACGAGAAGTCAAACCTGAAGATGCTGACCTAACTTCCTGGTTGATAGAATATGCGCAAAACAATATGGAGCAAAACAAACGTTGGAACCCGATTGATAATATCAAAACGTTTTCGAGCGAACTCTCCAAAGAAGCACTCATCCAACAAATGGATGAAGTGAGAGAAGTATTTGAGGATAAAAACAAAATGCGTTTGTATCTAGAACAACTCTCCGAAATAAAAAAGCAAGCTATCATCTCTGTACAAACGCTAAAAGAAAAAATCAATCAAGCACTCTCTACCTGGAACGAAAGTGACATCAACACAAGATGCACGGGGCTTTTCAACAAAGAGCCTGAGGAAATTCTCGTGAGCGGGTTCAACACCACCCTACTCAATGTATTGAATGGCGAGGGGACACTATACAAAAAAACAGGAAAATCCAAAAGTGAGCAACAGCTTTTGCAAGACAAGAGCCAAGAATTGATGCCACTCATCAGGGACTTGTACGACATGACTACAGGTCAAGTTGCATGTCAATATTTCACAGCAGATGCTATATTAGCCAAACTCCATTCGCTAGGAATATTACAAGATGTAGCTGCTCAGATTGAGACTACCAACAGACAATTAGGTCGATTGCCAATTTCGGAAATCAATCGACTGATTTTCCAAATCATTGACGGTCAGGAGTCACCATTTATCTACGAGAGGATTGGGCAATACTACCATCACTACATGATTGATGAGTTTCAGGACACAAGCAAACTGCAATGGCAAAACTTCAAACCACTCATCCTAGACACCGAAGCCGCTGGACATGACAACCTGATTGTGGGGGATGTCAAACAAAGTATCTATCGCTTTCGCAACTCCGATTGGCATCTGCTTAACCAAGTAGATAACGATAAGGATTTTATCGCCAAACAGCCAGGCAAAGGCATGGGTAAAAACTGGCGAACTGCCAAAATCGTCGTAGATAACAACGAGTTGCTCATGCAAAAGTATTGCAAATGGGTAGTTGACAAATGCAAACTAGAATACCCAGATTCATATCATGAACCCATAGAAGATATAGCACATATTTATAGTTTCGATGAAATGCATCAAAAAGCCCAGAAAACCTACGATGGGTGTTTTCACATGCAGTTCTTCGAAGAAAAAAACTACAAAGAATCGGCACTTAATACATTATTTGAGCAACTCCAATCCCTGCAAAACGAACAAATAGACCTCTCTAGAGTAACCATTTTGACCCGCTACACGAGAGATGTAGAAACCATCGCACAATTCCTTATCCAAAAAGGATACGAAGTGCAATCCGCAGGAGGATTACGTATTGGGGCACACGTTAGCATACAGATACTCATTGCCTTACTAAAGTTATCTATTGGAGAAGATGACACGGCTCAGGCACTATTACAAAATGCTTTGCCCAATTTCGAGACATTTGACGCAATTAGGCAACAAGCACAATTATTGCCTCTGTATGATCATGTACAACTACTCATTGACAAACTAGAATTAGCGCAATGGGAAGGCGCAACACCTTATCTTACGGCTTTCCAAGATAAGATATACCAATTCACTCAAAACAAAGTAGCAGACACTACCCTTTTCCTCAACTATTGGGAATTGAAGGGAAAAACAGCCACCATTCCTGCGCCTAAAACCAATAGTGCAATCAATATCATGACCATACACGCAAGCAAAGGACTAGAGTTTGATATTGTCATGATACCTTTCTTCGATTGGAATCTAGTGGACTCACACCCTAATGATATTATTTGGTGTAAGCCCCAAACGGCTCCTTTCAACACCATACCCCTGCTACCAATCCACCCATCGCCTAAACTTCTACGTTCATTATTCGCAGAAGACTACATTCTTGAAACATTAGCCTCATACACTGATAATCTGAACATTACGTATGTAGCCATTACGAGAGCAAGGTATAGACTCTACATCTATGGACCGAAATACACTACTGGTTCTAACAAGAAAGTAAAAACTTCCAATGTGGGACAGTTGGTGTCCTATCTTTATAAAGATGATTTGAACGAAACCAACTCCTATATTTCATCCACTACAACCTCTTCCATTCCACCTCGAGAAGAGTCAACGGAGCACACTGTACCATCGCAATACGTTTCTATTCCTATTGAACAACGTCTCACTCTTCGCAGCCGTTCCGAAGATGATTTTGACGCAGAAGCGCCACTTACGATTGTGGATTTAGGTACATTGATGCACTTGTGGTTGGCTGATATGCGCACATGGGAGGACAAAGACAAGACATTACAACGACTGATTGACGGTGGACAAGTAACCCACAAACAAGCGATAGAAATGCGCAAGCAAATGATCGGTTTGCAAGAACTCATCAGCCACTACAATCACAACGACTGGTTTTCCGATGAATATCAAATCCTTACGGAACAAGATATCATCACTACATCCAAAAACACTTATCGCCCTGACCGCGTGATGATGAAGAACAAACATGCCATCATTATTGACTACAAGTTTGGGCAAAAAGAGCGAAAATCGCATCTCGAACAAGTGCGAAACTATATGCTACTTCTCCAACAAATGGGATACACCGTTGAGGGGCACATCGTATATAACGCACTACAAAAAATCATTACCATATCCTAAAAAACAATGATAACCAACGAACAAGTCATATCCATAGGTCGTCTGACTCGCACACATGGCAAACGGGGCGAGTTGCAATGCCTTATGAACAACGAATATTGGGACAATGCAGAGGCTAACTTCCTCATACTCAAACTAGACAATATCCTTGTCCCTTTCCGTGTATTAGATTGGCGAGGCAAGGGGAGTGATAGTCTTATCTTTCAACTCTCTCACATTCATGACGAGCAAGAAGCCCAAAGACTTATTGGTGCGGAAGCGTTTATGCTTATCTCCGATATGAATCAAGAGGACGAACTGCTCCCAACATGGCAAAGTCTCATCGGTTATCGTGTCGTCGATACCGATCAAGGCGATTTGGGCATAGTGGAAGAAGTGGACGAAACAACCATCAATACCCTCATCACACTTAATGATGGAAGACTGATTCCAATACACGAAGATTTTATCATAGATATTAACGCAGAGGATAAACTACTAACGATCTGCCTTCCCTTTATTTTCAACACATAGTCGCTCCGCTACCTTTGCACTACCTTTGCGCTACGCTTACAATACCCTTACAATACCCTTACAATAGGAATAAAAATAGAACAAAATGCAAAAAACGACTATACAAGAAATGAATCGCCTCACACCAGAGGCATTTCACGAAGCACAAAAAGTGCCACTGATCGTGGTGCTAGATAATGTGCGCAGCCAACATAATATTGGTGCAGTCTTCCGTACTGCCGATGCTTTTTGCCTTCAAGGCGTGTGGCTCTGTGGTATTTGCTGCTGCCCACCTAACAACGAGATCCACAAAACTGCCCTTGGTGCGGAATTAACCGTGGATTGGCGTTATTTTGAGCACACATTGGATGCCGTTCATGCTCTACAAGCTGATGGCTATACCGTTTATGCCATTGAGCAAGCACATGGTTCTACTCTACTCCATGACATGCAACTCCCTAAGAATCAAAAGACTGCTATCATCATGGGGCATGAAGTCTTTGGTGTACAACAAGAGGTGGTAGATGCTGCGAATGGTTGTATCGAGATTCCACAATATGGAACCAAACACTCCCTTAATGTCAGCGTCACAGCAGGCATAGTGATGTACGAACTGAGCAATATGCTAAGATAATTACTAACCCATAAATCCAAATTCAAAATTCTTAATTCAAAATTAATATCATTATTGGCTCCCGCCCGCGATCTAGAAGTGGGTAAGGCTGCTATTGATGCAGGTGCAGATGCCGTGTATATAGGCGCACCAGAGTTTGGTGCACGACAGGCGGCAAGCAATAGTATTGAAGACATTGCTGCACTAGTCAAATACGCACATCACTTTGGTGCTCAGGTACTTGTGACGCTCAACACCCTACTTCATGACGATGAGTTCCCTCGCGCGTGCGCGCTCGCGCACGATTTATATAAGGTAGGAGTAGATGCACTTATTATCCAAGACCTCAATCTGCTCAACTATGACCTTCCACCTATTCGATTGCATGCATCAACCCAATGTGATAATCGGACACTGGAGCAAGTACTTCATCTGCAACAACTTGGATTTCGCCGAGCAGTCCTCGCCCGAGAACTATCGCTCCAAGATATTGCAAACATCAACAACGCAATCCTAATTCAAAATTCAAAAATCAAAATCGAATTAGAAGCTTTTGTCCACGGAGCTTTGTGTGTAAGTTATAGCGGACGCTGCTATTTGTCTGAAGTTCTGATGGATAGAAGTGCCAACCGTGGTTGTTGTGCGCAACTCTGCCGCCAAAGATACGACCTCTTGGACAAAGACGGCAACGAAATTCTAGACGCAAACGGCAAGCCAATCCACCAACGCTATCTACTTTCTCTCCAAGATATGGACCGCAGTTTGCACCTCGCTCAGATGATAGAAGCAGGTGTCACAACCTTCAAAATTGAAGGTCGTCTCAAGGACAGAGATTATGTAACCAATATCGTGGCATACTACCGACAATTACTGGATCAAATCATTGCCTCGAACCCCAACTTGCAACAAGCTTCCACCCCATCCGTACAAACATATAACTTTACCCCCAATCCTGCCAAGACATTCCATCGTGGACAAACCGACTATTTCCTACACAAGCGCACCCCACAAATGGCCAATTGGGACACTCCCAAATCAACAGGAGAAAAGATTGGACGGGTAGTAGCACTTCGCAAAGACGCTATTTGCGTCCAACTCCAACCCAATATCACCCTGCACAACGGAGATGGTATTTGCTTTGAAGACAAAGGTTTTGCTATCAACCGCGTAGAAGGCGAATGGATATATCCAAACCAAATGCCTAATATTCAACGAGGTACAATTTTATACCGCAATTTAGATACGGAGTTCTTGCGCTCGCTGCAAGCCAAACGACAAATACCAGTAGATATTCGCTTTGAGGTCATACCCGAGGGTTATCGCCTCACGATTGGCGAAAAGACTACTGATTTTGTGGCAGAGCATCAAGAAGCCAACAACACACAAAGAGCATTACAGACTATTATTCAGCAACTTAGCAAACTTGGAGATACTGATTTTGCTGCTCGGAATATTCAAGTCATCAATAATAATCAGATATGCTCTGAGCACTTCCCATATTTTATTCCCATTAGCCAACTCAACCTATGGAGACGACAATTGACACAAATATAATCACCCCCACCACGCCACTAATGACGTGTAAGTATTGCATACTCAACGAGTTAGGTCACTGTAGAAAGATCAACCCTATGGCTAATGAACCACGCTATCTTCGCCTGCAAAACGGCACCCTCCTCTCTCTAGAGTTCGACTGCAAAAACTGCGAAATGCGCATCACTAAACATTAATCACTAAACACTAAACTCTAAACACAACATATGGCTGCACATCAAGTAAACGTATATTTTTGGCTTATTGATGCCATTGCATCAGGTCATCTAACGCGTCAAGACATCAATAGCCGTTGGTCACGTTGTCGGTACAACGATGACCACGAAGATGAGATTCCAGAGCGCCGTTTTCATCGATATAAACAGGAGATTGAAGAGATTTTTGATGTAGAAATCAAGTGCGACCGTTCACGCGGTTGTGTGTATTACATTGAAAATAAGAACGATATCAACGGTGGAGTCACTCGCAAATGGCTACTCAACGCCATGTCGGTTCACTCTATGTTGGATCAAGCACAAGATATGAGCGAAAATATCTTGTACGAAGACATTCCCCTTGGTACACAATACCTTACATCTATTGTGGATGCTATTCGCACACGCACCCAACTCAAAGTGACTTACCACAATTTTGGACGAAACCAAACATACGACTTCATACTCTCGCCATACTGTCTCAAAGCATTCAAACAACGTTGGTATGTGGCAGGTTGTCCATCTACCCACCCAACTGAAACACGTGTTTATGCCTTGGACCGAATTCAGAGAATTGAGCTAACGAATAATGAGTTCGTTTATCCTAAGAAATTCAACGCACATGCTTTTTTTGCACCATACTATGGTGTTTTCCAAAATGCAGATCCTAAAACGATTGTCATTGAAGCCAACGAGAAATCCACTCCATTCTTGCGCCTATTACCGTTGCATGCTTCACAAAAAGAAATACGCCAACACATCAATTTTACCTACTTTGAATATTTTGTAGCGCCTACTTTTGATTTTATCCAAGAACTACGCACACACGGAACGGATATCCGAATCGTAGAACCAGCCTCGCTCGTAAAGGTGTTCAAAGACGAAGCAAAGCGAGCATACCAAATGTATTGCAAAAAGAAAAAGAATACCGACATGGATTTCTGATAATTGACAATATAATTTGTCCCTCACTCTTACGGAGGGATAACGGAGGGATAACGAACAAACACCGTTACCACTCCGATACCACTCCGAAGGATGACCGAAGGAACTCCGAAGGAAGACCGAAGCGTTATCAAGCCCATGTGACGGAGAAGTCCAAACAAAAAAGAACCCAAAATCCGACATTTTCCCCTAAAAAATGCACTTTCTCAAAAAAAGTGCATTTTTTTTGCATTTTTTTCTTCACACTGACAACTTTTAGCAGTTTGCTATAGTAATTTTGCACCGTCAAACGAAAAATGAGACAATTCAACGAAATTATTAACTACTAAAACGACTAAAATTATGCAACTAGAATTGAACTTTACCCCTGCAATTGACATGCAAGCGACAATGAAAGATTTTTGTGAAAATTTGTACAGTATTATTATTGCGATGCAAATAATTACATCACCAACCAAGTAAGAAATAAGCTAAACACAGTTTATATTAACACTTTATTATTCACCTTTTCAATTTTAAGATTATGACAACTACTACTTACCAGGTGGATCAAGTAACCACCAACAAGATGAAAGATTATCGTGCACATCTCCGCACTATTACCAATGGGCTAGAAGAAATGGCTAAAGCTGCTGGCAGAACCAAATTCACTAAGAATCAACTACTTCGTGAGTGTTACAACTTGTTAGACAAGGAATTATTAACCTTCGAGCAATGGAAGGAACAAGGCGCGTATGTACGCCGTGGTGAACATGCATATCTATTCTGGGGCAAACCAATAACCACGGAAGCGGGATATAAATATTCCCCTATTCAGTTCCTTTTTAGCCGCGAACAAGTACGATTCAAAGAGATAGATTAAATTTACTTTCCTGTATCTAGTTTATCAGTTATTCCGTTATATATTATTCGTTCCTTCACTTTTCACAAAGAAAAACGAGTTGCCCATTAGAGCAACTCGTTTTTTGATATAGGTCTATTTGATTATTTCAGCAAGCCATGTTTTATTTTACTTGTACACCTACAACATTGTAAACATTCTCACCGCGTTTGATCAATACTTGACCATTTTGCATCACTTTCACAGCACCCTCACCGATAGTTACATCCTCCATACCAGTAGAAGTAGCAACCTTAACTACGATTTGAGAAGCACGAACTTGGTTGGTTGATGCCACAAACTCAACTGAAGTTGCGTTACCAGTCCATGTTCCTACAGCACCTGAATAAGAATAGCTTCCATCAGCCACTGTGAAGCAACCAGGACCATACTTCGCATCATCATTTGCTGTACATGTAAACTCTACAGAAACGATATTACCTACAGTAGAAGTGATAGTAAGCGTTTCGCTCTTGTAAATACGATAGTGGTTCTCATTGTTATAAGTACCAATGATACCCTTTGTTACATCAAGAGTAATACCCTCTTTAGAAACAGAATAAGGAGTTTGGTTAGCAGCATCCAATGAAGCATTACCCTTATCTACGTCAGCGTCAAAAGTAATAGTACCTGTTGATGTACCTGGGTTGTCGTTACCTGGATTGTCTGTGCCAGGATTATCTGTATTACCATCCTCTTCGCCATCATTATTGTCATCTGGATTTTCATTACCACCTTGATTATTATCACCACCTTCGCCTTCAATAGTTACAACTACTTGAGTAGCACGTACTTGGTTAGAAGAAGCGGTAAACACGATTTCACTAGCAGAACCAGACCATGTACCCTTTGCACCAGAATAAGTGTAATTGCCAGTAGACCATGTGAAGCAACCTGGACCATACTTAGCATCATCGTTTGCAGTACATGTGAACTCTACGGAAGTGACATTACCTACTGTAGAAGTAACAGTCAAAGTTTGATTTTTGTAAATACGATAGTGCATCTCGTTGTTGTAAGTACCGAGAATACCACTAGATACTGTTACTGTTACACCATCTTTTGTAATGGTATACGCAGCAGCGTTGTTAGAATCGGTTCCTGCATTACCTTTATCAACGTCTGCATCAAAAGTAATAACAGTTGCAAAACTCATTACACTGAAGAGCATTGCGCTAAGTAAAAGAGTAAATTTTTTCATACATTTTTGTTTTTTAGTTTATATTTTAGTTTATATTTCGTTCAAAGTTTTAACTTCCCCATTATCTACTTGAAATAATTTAGCATCAAACTGCTCTTGACTCAATATTTTGGTCAAGTGTTGGCGGTCTGTATCTGTAATGAATATTTGTCCAAATCGCTCATCGCCAACTAGTTGTACAATTCTCTCAACTCGCTCACTATCCAACTTGTCAAAAATATCATCCAACAACAAGATAGGTTGCGCATTGAGGATATGTTCCGCTTTCAGGTATAGCGCTTGTCCCAGTTTCATCGCCAAGAGATAAGACTTTTGTTGTCCCTGGCTACCTACCCTCTTCAAAGGATATGAGCCCAACATCATATCCAACTCATCCTTATGTATGCCTTGAGACGTCCATCCAAGAATAAGGTCGCGTGAGCGTGTACGCGCAAGCGATTCTAAAAGGTCACGTTCATGCAACTGCGATTGGTAAGTCAACGATACTTGCTCTTTGTCATCTGAGATAGCGCTATATACTTGTTGAAAGTATGGCACAAATTGCTCAATAAATTGTACTCGAGCCTGATAGATTGGCATTGCATGAGAAACCATCTGTTGCTCAAGCACTTCCATCAAAGTATCAGGCAATTGTTCAGGTTGCTCGGCATATTGTTTGAGTAGCGCATTACGTTGTTTGAGCAAAACATTATATTGGGTTAAGTGCTCCAAATAACTCTTGCTGTATTGCGAGATCACTCCGTCCATGAACTTACGCCGCTCATCACTACCCTCTACCACCAATTCGTTATCTTGCGGACTAACCATCACGAGGGGAATCAAACCAATATGATCAATCAGTCGCTTATAATCTTTCTTGCCACGGCGAAACTGCTTTTTCACACCACGTTTAATACCGCAACTGATTACTTCATCTGTTTCTGTATTCAAATATCTACCTTGAATCATCGCCATATCCTCATCATGATGGATATTTTGACTATCAATAGCATTGTAAGCAGACTTAGTAAAACTTAGATAATAAATCGCATCTAATATATTCGTTTTACCTTGTCCGTTGAGTCCCACAAACGCATTTATCTTATCCGAGAATTGCAAGGTTGCTTCACGGATATTCTTATAATTCAATATATGTAACTCGCTGAGTAACATGGATTACATTCCAAACAATTGTACATCTTGCTCTGTAATTACATCACCGCTCAAGATGATTAATCGCTCTACTACATTGCGTAATTCGCGGATATTGCCAGGCCACGAACGTTGTTGCAAAGCCGTCATTGCCTCTGTAGAAAAAGACTTAGTTTTCCAGCCTTGTTCATGACATATCTGCTCAAGAAAATGATTGATTAACAAAGGAATATCATCTTTTCTATCATCCAGAGCGGGTACATGAATAGGGATTACGTTGAGACGATGGTACAAATCCTCACGGAAACGACCTTCTGCAATCTCCTTTTTAAGATCTTTATTGGTTGCAGCCAGCACACGCACATTCACTTTAATTGGTTTGTCGCTGCCCACACGTGTTATCTCATTTTCTTGTAATGCCCTCAGTACTTTAGCTTGCGCAGAAAGACTCATATCGCCAATCTCATCCAAAAATAATGTTCCGCCATCTGCTTGCTCAAACTTACCAGCACGATCTTTGATGGCACTCGTAAAACTACCTTTGGTATGTCCAAACAACTCACTTTCAATCAGTTCGCTTGGGATTGCCGCACAGTTTACCTCCACCATTACTTTCTTAGCGCGCGAACTATTTTCGTGAATAAGATGAGCTACAACTTCTTTACCCGTACCATTAGCACCAGTGATCATCACACGTGCTTCTGTAGGAGCAACCTTCTCAATGATGCTTCTAACTTTCTCTATTTCTGCACTCTCGCCTACCATTTGGTTACGGGAGTTAATCTTTTTGCGAAGCACCTTTGTCTCTTGCACAAGAGACTTGTGATCTATGGCATGTTTAGTAGTAAGAAGTAATCTATTGAGATCTAAAGGTTTAACGATAAAATCAAATGCTCCATTTTTAAGAGCATCCACGGCAGTCTCAACCGTACCATGACCAGAAATCATAACTACTGGTGATTCTTCCGTTCCATTTTCCTTAACTGCTTGACGATATGCTTGCAACATCTCAAGACCATCCATCTCTGGCATCTTGATATCGGTATAAATCAAGTCGTAGGTAGTTGCTAAAGCCTTCTCCAATCCCACTTTACCATTTTCAGCAAGATCAATAGTATATCCTTCAAATTCAAGAATATCTTTTAGCGTATTGCGAATCGCACGCTCATCATCTACTACTAATATTTTTGCCATAAAAGTTGCTAGTCTGCCTAGTTTATAATTCGCTGCAAAATTAGTAAAAAAAAAGGAGATACGCAAGAAATTACGTGTTTTTATTTTACTTTATCTCTCCTCTTGGATTTGATATACCTATAGCTATCTCGAATAAAAAATATAATGACACCTAAAAATACGACAATTACAGGAATCCAATATGGATGGAGGATTGATTTTATAAAAAAATCCAAGAAAATCGCTATACCGCAAGCTACTATTAGTATAGTTATCCATGCTATACAAAGAACGGGGATTTTCATGAGATGTCTATTTTCATCCCATATACCTGTTAAATATATCACTACGTACTCAAAAATCAACAGCAGAGAAGAAACTATTAACATGGTCCATATTTTGTAGGACATATCACCTGTAAACAAGTCATACAGAGGCAACATGAATAGTAATGCTATTATAAAAATAAACACTCCTCTCACTAGCCAAGATGTTGCTGCTTGATGGGTTCTATCAAAAAAATCTTGTTTCATAGATCTTATTGATTGTTAAGTTGTTAGTTGGTTAGGTTTAATGGCACGAGTCCATTGTTATTATAAAAATCGCTGCAAAAGTACTGCAATTTTGACTCACTCACAAATAACAACAATATTGCTATGCCAATCTATACATCATGATAGACCAACATAGCAATATTGTTGCATTATCGTTATCTTTCCTACCCTATTTCAACTGTTTCCAAAGTGGAAAATCTGAAAATAAGCACTCACCACCAGAATATCGAATACGAACAGATATTGGATTGATGGCTATATGATACATGCTCTTATCTGATGAATCCTTTGGATAATAATAGTTAATATCCTGTGTATCAATACAATGCTCTATCGCTGTACGAATACGAGCAATATATCCACGAATATTGGGTACATCTTCCAAATAGGAACGACTATCCGTTATTGGTATTTCACGAAAGATATTGCAAATGGCGTGATACGTATGCCCTAGGCGAGCAATTTCTTTCTCGGAGAGGGGATGATGTTGCCCTGCTTTAATCAATCCACCATAATGAGTACAGAGCGATTGATGCAATATAAATATATAGGTAGCCAAGTGAGTAGCACTCATCTGCACCTCTACTCCACGCATCCAAATACGACGAGCAGGAATATCTATCAAAATGTTATTTTCCACCCCATTGGCATGATGACGAGCTAAGAAATCAAACAACTGTTTGTAGAATCCATGGTAACGAAACAATCCCTTTCCGCGTTTAGGACGCTGATATTCAGGTTCAGTAATAAACGTTTCGTATTTGTCTAGAAAACGGCGGACTTCATTGAGTACACAATTAGGTTCATCCTCTAGGCGAATCGTTAAGAAGTTAACCCAAGTCGTATCTTGTTGACTTGCATTCAATGCTAGCACGTTAGATACACCCACATTAACAAACAACGAAGGCTCAATATCGTAGAAAATATTTTGATGGGTAGAGTTCGCTAAATAATCACAAGTAAAACTCTCAGTAGTAAATTGGGTCAATCGTTCGTATAGATTGCTGAGCATTTCGGTAGAGAGTCGAGGATTCATATATCGAATGATATCGCAGAGATATGTGCGATCCATATCACATAGTGATTGTGAAATCTTAGGTATATATATGAACTCAAACTTCCAGAGATGCAATAGGTTAGCTATCGTATCGTATTGTTGCAAAATCTCCTCATTAATCGCTGGCATATAATCACTTTCTATATATGCCACATACTTATCCATATTTTGCCACCCTTTGATATTCGAAGAAAGTAGTTGATATTTATCCGTTGTATCATTGAGTGTCAGCGAAAGAGTCAGCAATAGCAATGCTTCACGTGCTACGCATGAGTTATCCGAATACGCCGCTTTATGCAGAATAGAAAAAATCTTTTTCTGTTCGCTAGGAGCCATCTTTTTGATATAAGACACAGCTTCTGCTTGCGAAACAAACTGCGCTTCATGCAGTTCATCTTGAGAAATATCAAAACTGCAGACGATATGGTTATAGAGAGCTATCTCCTCTTTACATATCACATCATCAGACTTGATGAGGTCTGAAATGAGTCGTGCTATCGCTATTTTCTGGTGGTGTCGCATAGTATTTAAAAAGGTTATAGTGTACGACATCTATATATCGGCAGCAAAAGTACAACATTTTTTTGAATCCACCAAATAAATTTTAAAATTAACAAAAAAATAATGGAAGAGCATATCCCTTCCATTATTTTTTATTGGTCATGCGACCAATCCATTTACGATGATTATACCATCAACGCACCTACAAGTGCCAAAATAGCGTAGAACTCAGGGAGCGCAGCGTAGATCATGGTGTTGGTTTGTACATCGTGACCAGCAGCGATACCTGCGATACCGTTAGCACAAACTTGACCTTGACGGATAGCAGAAAGCAAGCATACCAAACCTACTGCGATACCTACTGCAAAGAGTTTGAAACCATCAGCTGCAAAATCTTTGCCCATCCACATCAAGAATGCTACGAAACCGTAGAGACCTTGAGTAGCAGGAAGAGCAGACAAAATCATGTAGCTACTACCTTTTTCTTTGTTCTTCTTCAATGCACCCTCAGCAGCATTACCTGCGATTGTGGTACCATAAGCAGAACCTACACCAGCGAGACCTAGCATCAAGCCCCAGCCGAGATAACCTAAAAGTTCATTCATAATTGTTTTGTATTTAATTAGTTAATTTATTTTATTTACTTTTTAAATGGTTTATACAAAGTACCTTTACCTTCGTAACCCGCGTTCTTGAAGTACTCCACGAAGCTAAGACGCAATGGGTGAACAAACGCACCCAGCGCAGACATCGCCAAGTTCAACACGTGTCCTAACACAAGGATTAGCACGAATGGCAACCATTGCCATGTTGCACCTTCGGTACTTCCACCCATCACCATCAAGCCGAGGTTGTTGAACGCCGCACCCAACATACCACCTGCCAAACCGAGGGCATACAAACGGATATATGAGAGTACATCACCCAAGATACCAGTAGCCATATTGTAGGTCTCCCACAAACCTGCACCGATGTTAATCAATGGGTTACGACCTGGAGTATTGAAGATATAGATTGCCAAAGCAGATACTACACCCACAGCGATAATCGCTCCTTTGAATACTGCTGCTGGCAATACGGTCATGCCGAGGATAGCCACCAACAAACCGCCTACGATGAGCAATGTCCAACCCCAAGTAGCGATATTCTCCTTGAAGCCAAATTGCTTGGTGTAGCAGATAGCCTTCACTACCATCGCCAAACAGATATGGAACACACCTATGCAGAGTGCCAATACCATTTGGATATCGTAGCCCATTACCTCGCCTTTGATCATGACTGACTTTAATGCTTGTGGCATCCACTCAGCATTATAGAGATCAATACCCATGAAGGTTCCAAGGAAGAAACCTACCACAGTAGTACCGATACCCAATACGGTGATAATAGGGCCAAGGCCGTCAAACATCTCGATATTGAGTTTCTTCTTGGCAATGAGCAGACCAATAATCATAAGCAAGATACCATAACCGCAGTCGCCCATACACATGGCGAAGAACAAGAGGAAGAATGGTGCTAAAATTGGTGTAGGATCAAACTCACCATAGTTAGGCCAACCATACATACCAGTCAGACTCTCAAAGAGTTGGGTAAACTTGTTATTACGCAGTTTGATAGGCGTATTGTCCTCTGCGGTTGGGTCTTCAGCTTGGTAGTACACCTCTTGCTTCTCCAATACGGCATCCAATGCTGGCACTTGGTCGATTGGGCAGAAGCCCTCAAGGATCTTCAGACTGCCATCAGCCTCTGAGTCGGTATTGAGCGTAACACGCTTCCAGTCAATTTGCTCTTGCAATTGCTTGAGTTCCTCCTCCAAAGCAGGGATATTCTCCTTCGCCCAGAGTTCGATGCGTGCATTTTGTGCTACCAAGAGACCATTCAATCCCTCTACATCTTTCTGCAGATCAGCAGCAGACTTCTGATTGAGGTATTGCTCTTGACAAATCTCTCCTAAACTACTTAACTCCTGAACTCCTAAACCTTCTACATACACAAAGTACACCATAGCCCCTTGCTCTGCTACTACGATACCCCACTCCTCTTGGAAGAGTTTCTTAGGGCAAGTAAAGTAGCGCAGGGTATAACCAGCGGCTTTGAGTTGCTCCATACGCTCAGCTGAGAAGTCTCCCCAAACAGCCATCTTTTCGGCTTCTTTTTGGGTAGCTGCGATGCGTTGTTCAAGCGCAGCTTTCTCGTTAAGCAATTGATCAGGAGCACCTTGTGCTATGAGTTTGCGAGCGTTGTCTGCCTTAGCGAGCAGCTCTTGCAAGTGTGCATCATCTGCCATACCTGCAGCTTTCTCGGTCACATGCACTACGCCTAAGTCGCGCAGTTGTTCAAGGAAGGCCTCGTACTCACGATGGAACACCAAGAAGGTGTATTTCTTC
>JAZQTO010000031.1:0-3404 GCA_045630805.1 Paludibacteraceae bacterium | reverse complement strand
GGGATATAAAAGGATCTGTAAAGATTCAAAAAGACATCATAGTGTATCCAATATTACTTACATCAACATATTGTACAAGTGTTTTATGTAAAGATTTATTTAATATCTTTGTTTATCCTACAAATGACAAATGATATTGGTTAGTTTATATACAATACTATAAAAAAAATAGCCTATGAACAACCGGCACCGTAAAGGCGGTGTATGACATATAAGATATAGCGTTATAAGCCAATCTTGAGTTTTTTGAAACTTCGACACTTTTAAAAACTTTTTATCTATCAAGCAAAGCATATACGCTCACGCTATCGGCGTGGGCTTTTGCGTAGATTTTGATAGATAAAGGTAGTCGAAGACCTCAAAAACTCAAATGAAGCGAACGAAAGTTCACGCTTTTTTGTGTATATAAGTAATTGAACAACCGAAACAAACAACAATCAAATAATTAACCAACGGAGAGTGCCGAAAATCCGACAAAGAGTAGGCAAAATATTTAAAGGTATGAAAAAGTTCTTATTGATTATCTGCCTTGTACTCGTCAGTACATTTTCTTATGCTAGAAGAGTTGCAAAGTTTATGACTCGTTTACAGGTAGGAATGACAACAGAAGAAGTTGTAAAGATTATGGGAGAACCAGAGTCTGTTAGTACAATTAATTCATGTGTTTATTACAATTACTTAGACTCAAGAATGGATCCTATTGTAATGTATATACATGAAACTTGGTACTATGTAAGATTTATCAATGGCAAAGTTGATAGTTTTGGACGAGAAGGCGATTTTGATTCAACTAAAGATCCGAAAGAAACTATAGACATCAATATAACCCAACAACCTTCGGTAAAGCAAAATGAAACTCCTGTAGTAAAAGAAGATGCTTATGAAAAGTTATCCACATTAAAAAAGATGTTGGATGCAGATTTAATAACAGAAGACGAATACAATGCAAAAAAAAGAGAATTATTAGAAAATTTATGAAACTCTGACACGCTTTTATTTTAAAACCAACCACAAGCGGGATGCGATTGATTTTCAATACTTCTCGCTTGTTTTATATATCCAATTCTCCCTCAACTTCTCCAATCTTCGGCACAAAAACACCATAATGCCGAAGATACGGCAATACTATATTATATAGAAGTATTCCCCCCTGATCGCGGCAGGGAGTTGATTGCCGCGTAATGTTGTTGATATTATGTTGTTGTGGTTGTTGTCAAAATAAATAATTCTTGTCGTCTCACTCCGCATGGTATTTACTTAAGATTCAGCGCACGAGGAGCGGTAGTCCCGATACGAGGAGCGGTGGCAATTTATTTCGGAGAACTTAGTAAAAGCGAGGTTTGTAGCGTAGCAAATTGGATTTTATAAGATTTCTCGCGCTCTGCGCGTAGGAGATTACATCACTCTTATCCTTCCTATCAATAGTTATTTCCTACAAATTTAATACACCTCTTGCAAATCTCACAAAAAAGTAGTACCTTTGCAGAGTATTTAGATTTTCTAGTACATACACCAACGGAAGTTCATAATTCAAAATTCTTAATTCAAAATTAACATGGTGCTTCGCAAATACAACCGACATATATACATCGCACTGCTATCCCTGCTTACATTGTGTTTGCTCTGCGATTATATCCCTGCACTCCGTTTTCTCGCTATGTGGGTCACCCCTCCTGTGGTGCTTTTCATTGGACTAGTATTTGCGCTACTCTGCGGACAAGCCTACCCTACTTTTAATAAGAATGTATCTAAGAAACTCCTCCAATACTCCGTCATTGGTTTGGGCTTTGGAATGAACCTTCAAGCCTCACTCGCCTCAGGTAAGGAGGGAATGCTCTTTACGATTATATCGGTCATAGGTACCTTGCTTATTGGTATGTTTATCGGCTGTAAAGTACTGAAACTCAACCGTAACACTTCCTACCTCATCAGTTCGGGTACAGCCATTTGTGGCGGTAGTGCCATTGCGGCAGTAGGACCTATCATCAAAGCCAAAGATACCGATATGTCCATGGCATTAGCCACAGTGTTTATCCTTAACGCTATTGGTCTTTTCCTTTTTCCCGCTTTGGGTCATTGGTTGGGACTAAGCCAACAAGAGTTCGGCACATGGGCTGCTATTGCTATCCATGATACCAGTTCGGTAGTGGGCGCAGGAGCGGCTTATGGAGAAGAATCCCTGCAAGTAGCTACGACCATCAAGCTCACTCGTGCATTGTGGATTATTCCATTAGCATTGGTTACTTCGGTAATATTCCGCAGCGAAGGCAAGAAGATTAGTATCCCATGGTTTATCTTGTTCTTTATCGTCGCCATGCTCCTCAACACCTACCTTTTGGTGGATTATCCCGAGATAGGTAAATTCATCGCAGGTATTGCACGCAAGGGACTGATCATCACAATGTTCTTCATCGGCGCCTCCCTCTCCGTAGATGTCATCAAATCCGTCGGCATCCGTCCGTTACTACAAGGCGTCCTGCTGTGGATCATTATCAGTGCCGCCAGTCTTGCATATATCCTACTTAAGTAAAAACGCATAACCATTATAACATCATGAAACCCTTTCCTATCCTACTCTGCCTGATGAGTTTTTTAGGCTGCAAGGCAGCGGACTTCCGCTCGGTGGATGCAGATTTGTTTGTGCAGGTTATTGAAGATACTACCGTTGTACGCCTCGATGTAAGAACAGCAAACGAATATGCACAGGGACATATACCTGGTGCATTACTCATTGATGTGACACAAGCCGACTTTATGCAGAAAGCTGATAAATTGCTTCCTAAAGATAAAGTCATCGCTCTCTACTGCCGCTCAGGCAGAAGAAGCAAAAATGCTGCCATGCAACTCGCCCAACACGGCTACCAGGTAGTAGAACTCAACACGGGCTTCAACTCGTGGAAAGGCGAAGTAGAATGATAATTAACAATAAAAACCATACACACATGAAACACCAAATTGCAGTGGGCGTAATGACCGCCCCAAAGATAGAGGCCGTAATCCCAGGTCCTCACTCCACCCCAGAACATCCTACATTCCTCTTGAAGAATGTTCGTATCGGTATCGGTTTCCACTGGGACCGCCTCGAAGATCAAGAGTTTGAAGGCACACTTGAAATACGAGACAATGCAGATGGCACACAAACTGCTATCAACCGCCTCGATGTTGAAGACTACCTCAGTTCGGTTATCACCTCTGAGATGTCTGCTACCTCATCATTGGAGCTCTTGAAAGCGCATGCGGTCATCTCACGCAGTTGGGTTCTTCGTCCTATCATCAGTCCATCTACAGGTACCGACAAACCCGATTTGAGCGACCCTGATCGCCATGTCATCTGGTACGAGAGAGACGCACACGAGGGCTTTGATGTATGCGCCGACGACCACTGCCAACGCTACGAGGGTATC
>JAZQTO010000030.1:0-6267 GCA_045630805.1 Paludibacteraceae bacterium | reverse complement strand
CGTGGTGATACGTTGCCATCCGTAGTAGTACCAGGCTTGTTTGAAACATTGGAACAAGGTGTTTTGGCTAAATTAGATAGTTTATTAGGCGAAGCCAATACGTTGGTGGCATCCCTCAATAGCTCAATGGAAGAGGGAAGTCTCTATCAAACATTACAAAATGTAGAGCAAATAACTGCGGATCTCAAGGTAAGTGGAGCTGACTTGCGTCAGTTGACACACAAACAACTACCTACTATTATGGCTAAGGTAGATACAACTATCACAGGTTTTGCTGCTCTTGCTACAGATGTACGCAAGGCGGATATTGCGGGGCTTGTGGATAGCGTACAAAATGTAATCGCAGGAGTGGACAATGCCATCAACTCTAATGATGGTACTTTGGGGCTATTGTTGAATGATAAAACCTTGTACCAGAACCTCAATGTGGCTTTAGAAGATTTAGATAAAGCAGTACTTAATGTGGACTCTATAATGATGTCTATCAAAGCACGTCCATTTATTCAAAAGAAATTGCCTAAATAGTTTTATTTTTTAATTGTCTAATTAATGAAATATGTTGAAAAAATATGTATTTTATTGACAATTAGGTGATTGAGTGATGATGTCATGATGGTTGAGTGTGGAACTTAGTTTTGTTTCACGCGTGAAAATCAACGAGTTGTGTAGGTCGGACTTGTCTAATTCTAAGAAAATCAAATAATATAACTTAAATCGCTGATTGAGTGTATGCTAACGCGCTTTGAGTTGTTAACAAAAAATAGGAATTTGCAGGTTTAAGAAAAAAGCAGTACCTTTGCACTCGATTTAAGGAAAATACTGATTCTTTTCCACTAAATTTGGTAATTTTTCAACAACGCTGTAGGAATACAGTATAGATATTCTTTGCGCCAACGCATATATAATATATATAAGGTAATACAAAACGAATGCAAGATAATTTGAACATATTATGGGGTGAGTGCCAACAGATTTTGCGAGACAATCTTTCGCAAAGTGCATACCAAACGTGGTTTGCATCTGTTGAGGCTATCCAATGGGAAAATAATTTGCTTGTCTTGCAGGTGAGAAGTCAATTTATTGTTGACTACATAGAAGAAAACTATTTGGATATCCTATCTCGTGTATTACGCAAGGTATTTGGAGCAAATGTTCGTTTGGAGTATCGTGTGTTGATGGCGGGTAGTAGCGTGGATATTCCTAGTGATACCCAAAAGATCCATTCTACGACAACGGGAACTCCTCTAACACAAGGAACAACGTTTGAAGCGAGAAACAATTGGGAGACTCATCTCAATACGCAATATACATTCTCTAATTTTGTTAAGGGAGAGCCTAACAAACTAGCCCGCGCAGCAGCGGTGGAGATTGCTAAGAATCCAGGTAAAACAATCTTTAACCCTTTATTCCTTTTTGGTGGCAGCGGAGTTGGTAAAACGCACTTGGCGAATGCTATTGGTAATGAAGTATGTGCGCTCAACCCTAATGCGAGAGTGCTGTATGTGGCTGCTAATACGTTCAAATTGCAGTTCCAAGATGCTGTAAATCACAATCGCGTACCAGACTTCTTGATGTTCTATCAGTCTATTGATGTGTTGATTGTGGATGATATCCAGTATTTTGCAGACCTCAAGGGTACACAAGATACATTCTTCCAAATTTTCAACCATTTGCAACAGACGCATAAGCAGCTTATCTTAACCTCCGATCGTAGTCCAATGGAATTACGTGGTATGCAAGAGCGCCTATTATCTCGCTTCAAATGGGGATTGGCAGCTGAAATTACTCGTCCTGACTATGCACTTAGAAAAGATATTCTAGCATATCGTTTGCACAAGGATGGTATCAAATTGAGCGAGGATATTGTGGAGTATATCGCTACTAATGTGACTGAGAATGTGCGTGATTTGGAGGGTGTGTTAGCTAGTCTATTGGCATATGCTACTTTGACAGATAGTCCAATCGATATCACGCTTGCACAAACGGCGGTTGGGCGATTGGTACAACTTCATCCTAAGACATTTGATCCAAAAGATATTGTGGATACTGTATGTCAGCAGATGAATGTATCAGAGCGGATTATTACGGCTCGCACTCGTCAAAGAGAAGCGGTTCGAGCTAGAAATATAATTATGTATTTGATTAAGAAATACACGGATAGTTCACTCGCGGAAATCGGCAAACAAGTACATCGCGATCATGCTACTGTCGCTCACTCGCTAGCTCAAATGGAGGATTTGATGAGTTATGATGCAGTCCTCCGCCAAGAGGTGGCTACTATAGAGAGAGCCTTAGGAAGATAGCTGACTTTCCCGTTACCACTCCGATATCACTCCGAAGGGTTACCGAAGGAACTCCGAAGGAAGAGCGAAGCATTATCGTGTCCTAGTGGCTAAGAAGAGCGAACAAAATAATAGGATAATCCATCTTTTTTTGATGGGTTATCCTAATTTTTATGCAAAATATTTGTGTATCTCCCCAAAAAGCAGTAATTTTGTAGGCTATTTTATATGAAATATAAATTTGACAAAATATGAAAAGATTTTTTCTTCTTACTTCTATTTTCTTCTTTGCACTTTCACTGTTTGCAAAGTCAGTAACTTCTGCCGCTTCATTGCCTACTTATTATAAGGATATAAATGGCAAGTCTGGCAAATCGCTTTTTGATGCCGTACATGTCGTAGCAAAAGTAGGATATTCTTCTTTGGGCTATAGCGGATTATGGACCGCCTATAGGACTACTGATGTTCGTGATAATGGTAAGATATGGGATATGTATAGCGACTGTAGTTGGACTGTAGGTTCAGACCAATGTGGCGGTTATAGCAATGAGTGTGATTGTTACAATCGCGAGCACTCCATTCCTAAATCATGGTTTGGCGGATCAGAGAGTGGTCCTGGTTGCGATATCTTCCAAGTAGTACCTACTGATGGATATGTGAATAATAGACGTAGTAATTATGCTTTTGGTGAAGTATCTAGTGCTTCATATACCTATGATGGCGCTAAATTAGGTTCTGCTAAGAGTATTACTATTACTGGCGGAAATACCATCGCTGGTAATACAGGAACATCTGTTTCTTATTCTGGTACTGTTTTCGAACCACGCGATGAATACAAAGGTGATTTCGCTCGTGGTTATTTTGGTACAATGATTAAGTGGGCTAATGGCGATTATTCAGCATTTACGACTGGTGATGGAAGCAAGATATTCTCAACTAATTATTCTACTGGCGCCTTCGGTCTTACGAAGTATGGCGTGGCATTGCTTATGAAATGGCATCGCCAAGATCCTGTATCACAAAAGGAAATTGATCGTAATAACGGTATTCAAGAGACACAAGGCAATCGTAATCCATTTATTGACTATCCATACTTGGCAGAGTATATCTGGGGCGAGAAAGCGGGTCAAACACTTAACCTCGCTGACCTCATCACAGCTTATGACTCACGTTTTATCTTGGGTCAAAGTAATGGTTCACTCGAGGGCGGAAGTACAGTAGATCCAGAAACCAAATGTACTATCACATGGCTTGTGAATGGCGAAGAATATACTGCGGGTAACCCAACTCAATCAGTCAACAAGGGTGGAGTAGTATCTGTGCTTCCTACGGCACCTAAGTCTTGCGACGAGATTAGTAATCAGTTTGTTGGATGGAGCGAAGAGGTGATTGAAGGAACCCAAGATAATGTACCAACTGACCTCTTCTCTACTGCAGATGACGCACCTGACATTACGCAAAATACCACTTTCCATGCGGTGTTTGCTCAATTGACCGAGGAGCAAACCACGGTATCTACCCCTTCCACTATTGCTATAAACCTGACTAATACTCAAGGTTGGACACTTTCGGGCTTAGATAAGCAAAGTAAGTATTGGAAAATGGTCAAAAATTCGTATGCCGAATCTCCTTCTGTGGATGCTAGCAAGATAACAAGTATTACCATCAATATGCGTACATGGGGTGGTACTCAGTATAACACCATTGAGTTCGCTGTTGCCGGTAAGAAAATTGGCGAATTGAAAGCGGACAATAATAATCTGAAGGATTATACATGGAAGCCTACTACCACTCCATCTGGAGTAGGTGCTTTGCGTTTCTCTAGTCCAACAAGTACTGCAGATGCAGGTCCAGCCTTTAGCAGTATTACCATTGAAACAACAGGTGGCGGCACGGGCACCACTACGACTTACAGCTACTCTCGCTATATTACTTCATGCAATAATGGAACTTCTGACATTGAGGAGAATGTTGTAGAAAAACCAAATACCAAAATTATCCGCAACGGTCAGCTCCTTATTGAGTACAACGGAGTGTATTACAATACTTTAGGTCAACAAGTACAATAATGAATAATCTCTCAGAACAAATACGCACCTTGTGCCAAGAGAAGAATGCCATCATCATGGCGCACTATTATCAACGCCCTGAGATTCAGGATGTGGCTGACTTCGTAGGTGATTCCCTGGCTTTGGCACAACAGGCAGCTAAAACGGATGCTGATATCATTGTGATGTGTGGCGTGCATTTTATGGCAGAAACAGCTAAGATTCTCTGCCCCGACAAGAAAGTGCTTATTCCTGCACCAGAGGCAGGTTGCTCGTTGGCAGATAGCTGCAAGGCTGCAGATTTAGCGGCATGGAAAGTTGCGCACCCAGACCACATGGTCGTGTCGTATGTGAATACTAGCGCGGCAGTCAAGGCTTTGACCGATGTGGTGGTGACTAGCAGCAATGCCTTGAAGATTGTAAAACAATTGCCAGAAGATAAACCTATCTTGTTTGGTCCAGACCAAAATCTTGGCGGCTATATCAATCGCATGACGGGCCGCAAGATGGACCTATGGAATGGTGGATGCCATGTGCATGCGCGTTTCTCAGAAGAAGCATTGCTCCAACTCAAAGAGCAATACCCTGATGCCAAAGTACTTGCTCACCCTGAATGCAAAGCATCTATTTTGCAGCATGCGGATGTCATCGGCTCTACCCAAGCACTCCTTAACTATGCTATTGCCAATAGCTCGTTAGAGCGTCCTATATCCAATAGCGAAGCGTCCCATATCCAGTATATTATTGCCACCGAAAGTGGTATCCTTCATGAGATGCAAAAGGCATGCCCGGAAGTTGAATTTATTGCAGTTCCTGCTGTAATGGATGATATGACAATTTGTCAATGTAATGAGTGTGAATATATGCGAATGTGCACTCTAGAAAATCTTTATAATTGCCTTCGCGATGAGATAGGCGAAATTATAGTAGATGAAGCAATAGCTAAAGATGCTATTCGTCCTATCCAACGCATGTTAGAAATGAGTTGATAAACTTATTTTGAACGACGGGCGAGGGAGAACTGATACTCTAATCCGCCTTCCGAACGATTAACTGCTGTGATATTTCCGCCGTGGAATATCACAGCATGTTTTACAATAGATAGTCCCAATCCCGTGCCACCTGCTTTTCTACTTCTACCTTTGTCCACACGATAGAAGCGCTCAAAGATATGCGCTAATGCTTCTGCTGGGACACCTTGACCGTTGTCGCTAATGCTGAAATATAGGTTTGCAGGATCTTGATTGGTGAGTTGGATATTGATCTCCGCTTTATCTACATAGTTGATGGCGTTGTCCACGATATTGTGAAAAATAGAGTAGAGTAGTGTGTAGTTGCCTGAGATAATCAAGTGTTTAGGAATATTATGGGTAATGGTTGCTCCTGCTTGTGTAGCCCGCAATGACAAGTCTTGTACCACATTCTCCACTACCGTATGCAAATCCAATTGCAATCGGGTGTAAAAGTCGGTTTGGGTGTCCAGCTTGTTGATGGTAGAGATGTCTTCCACAAGGTTGGCGAGGCGACCTGACTGTTGATAAGCCCGCTCAATAAACTGACGGCGTTGGTCTTCGTCCATATCAGGGTGCATTAGGATGGTCTCCAATGCCCCACGAATACTCGCTACAGGTGTCTTGAGTTCATGACTGATGTTCTGCGTGAGTGTCAATCGTTGCTGCTCACGCGCATGGTTGATTTTGCGTTTGTAGATGGCATAGCACACACCTACAATCGCCACAATCCCTATTCCTATAAGTATCCAAATATTCATAGCCTCTAAACACTAAACATATACCCATACCCCGACTTAGTAACAATCCGCTTTCCGTACTGCCCTAGTTTCTTGCGCAAGTGGGTGATATGCACATCCACGGTGCGTTCTAATACAAATCCATTGCTATCCCACACATTCTTCAATAGATGTTCACGCGAGAGTA
>JAZQTO010000029.1:0-2382 GCA_045630805.1 Paludibacteraceae bacterium | reverse complement strand
CTTCCTAAGACCGCTTGGCCTCCGACTTCGATGCGTTTGCTACCATCGGAGTTGTAAAGTATTTTGTTGTTATTTAAGAACCACAAGAACAATGTGGCAGCAATTCGTTTGTTTCCATCGCTGAATGAGTGGTTTTTCGTTACTAGATATAGCAACATGGCGGCTTTTTCCTCTACACTGGGATATAGTTCTTCACCACCAAAAGTTTGGTAAATCTGACCAATACTGCTTTTGAAAGAATCATCTTTCTCATTGCCAAACAATACTGATGCACCAAACTTATCGCGTAAGCGCTGAATTTGCTCCATAGCATTTTCATAAGTGGCATGAAACGAAGCGTTTTTCGTGGTTTGGTCAATGGTTAAACGCTCGTAGTCATAGTTGTCAAGCGTATCAAGGGCATAGGTGTAATCCACTACTACATCAAGAAGATCTTGTGTCTCGATAGTATCTTGCTGCTCACTATGTTGTAGCGTGCGACTAACTACTTGAACCAATTGACGTAACTCGCTGATTTGCTCATGGCGCAAGCGTTCGTTGATAGCATATCCTTTGATAAGATACTGCTTTAATACGCGATTTGCCCATTGGCGGAATTGTACACCGCGTTGGCTTTTTACACGATAGCCTACGGAGATGATGACGTCAAGGTTGTAAATTGTTGCTTCTGTCTCTTGCATATACCCCGCTCTACGACCATATTTCTTGGGTAGTGCAAATTTTGCACATACCAAGGACTCATCCAATTCTCCTTCCTTAAACACATTGCGGATATGCCTTGAAATCACTGTCCTGTCTTTTTGGAAAAGGTTCGCCATCTGTGCTTGGGTTAGCCACACGGTGTCGTTCTCCATGTGAACATCAATCTGCGTTTGATTGTCGGCAGTTTGATAGATAATAATTTGATTGTTGTTGTCCATAATTTTGCTTGATTTTTTAATTTCACTGCAAAATTACTACAACAAACTGCTAAAAGTTGTCAGTATCTCAAGAAAAATGAATAAAATGTGTATTTTTTTTGTAAGGTTTTGTAACTCGTTAAACACGCTGTAAAGGTACGTTAAACATTCTATCTTTTGCAATTTTTTCTTGCATTTTTTTAATGACAGCACTCCTTCACGGTGGAATAGGGCAAGGTATAAGATAGGGAAAAGAGATGGCAATCTAAATAACAGTACTTTTATACGCATTATATTAAGTTATAATATGGCACGGATTTTGTTAATATATCTATAACTATCTGAACTTTACTATGAAGATCTTAATTCTTTCCTGCAACACAGGCGAAGGGCATAACTCTTGTGCTAAAGCCCTAAAGATAGCCATGGATAGGCGAGGCATAGCATGCGATATTCAGGATACACTGGCATTGGTGAGCGATGAATTATCGCTACGCGTGGCAAATGCTTATGTTTCCTCTACACAAGGATCGTTGTTTGAAACGGTATATAAGATTGGTGGTTTTGTGAGCGACAAGATCGACTTTCATCAGTCTATCATCTATGGTGTTAATCGATTGTATGCCAATACCTTGTATGAGTATATTCATGACAACGCGTATGATGCAGTGGTATGCGTACACCTGTTTCCTGCAGAGGCGATGACTGCTTTGCGGCGCAATGAGATGCTACGGATTCCTACCTATTTTGTGATGACCGACTACACCTGTATTCCTTTTTTGCCTGAGACTGATTTGGACTACTATATCATTCCGCATGAGCACCTGATAGAGGAGTTTGTGGAGAAAGGTGTGCCCCGTGAGAAGATTGTGCCGATAGGTATTCCTGTGGATGAGCAGAAGTTTACCACACGAGTACCCCAACGCCAAGCACGCCAGCAGTTGACGGAGAGTTGGGGGAAGAAAAATTGGAATACAAATCGCGGGCATTGGTACTTAATCATGTCAGGATCAATGGGATATGGCAATGTGGATGCACTGATACATCAATTGTTGTCGCGTATTCGTGAGGATGATAAAGTGGTGTGTGTCTGTGGGCGTAATCAGCAAATGTACGACAATATTGCAATGACTTTTGCTAACGACGAGCAACTCTGTTTATTGGGTTACACAGATCGGGTGTCGTTATTGATGGATGCTTCGGATGTTATCTTTACCAAGCCTGGTGGTATCACTTCCACGGAGGCAATGGTTAAGAATATCCCTATCATTCACACGGCTCCTATCCCTGGTTTGGAGAATTACAATGCGCGATTTTTCCATAATCATGGTTTGTCTTACCATACCAACGATATCAGCCAACAAGTGACGATAGCCATGCGATTGTGTGAGGATAAAGCATTCAAGAAGAGCATGTTACAGCAGCAACGGACACACGGCAATCCGCGTACCTCAGATGATGTGATAGACTGGATATTAAATCA
>JAZQTO010000028.1:0-6827 GCA_045630805.1 Paludibacteraceae bacterium | reverse complement strand
CCCACGCCGAATATAAATATACTCTCGTGCTGTTTTCAAGTTAAGGTACGCGTATGCGCATACACATATACGCAAAAGATGTACCAACACCAATAGGCACAAGGAGGATAATCTATATCCCGTAGGACATCTACCGTTGCTAAGTCCTGAACATGGTTGAAACTGCGACATTTCTAAGGGTCAGAACAGAGCGTCAATAAACGCCTTTTAAATATGTCTGCTACCCCAGCCGATGACGCGCAGACATCCCCGGCGTGGAATTGCGGTGCAAATATACAACAATTTTTTGACATGACCAAATAAAAATGACCGCTGGGGCGATTTTTTATAGTGGAGAGTGTAAAGTGTAGGGTGTAAAGTTTAAAGGCGGGGAGAACCCGAATACTATTCGGGACAATAAACAAACAAAAAAAGCGGTAGGCGATAAGGCTATGGGCTATAGGCGATGAGGTGATGAGGCAATGAGGCGGGGAATTTTAAGAAAAATGAAAATATTTTTGGCGGATTCAAAACAAAAATGTAGTTAAACAGCCAATAATATAAGAGCGATGAGGTGAGAGGTGAAAACTGAAAGGCGGGCGCTTGCAGCGCTGTTTAGTGGACGGCGCAATGCGCCTACTGTTTAGGGTTTAGAGGTGGGCGCTGGAGGCGCGGTGTAAGGTGTAGAGTGTAGGGTGTAAAGGCGAGAGGGGAAAGGTAACATCTGCATAACATCTGCGTAACATGTGCTACGCAGGTGTTTTTTATTTATAATGTAAAGTGTCAAGTGTAAAGTCGATAGAAATTGAAATTGAATAATGCGCATGCGCACGAAAATTCAATATGAAAATACAACTTGACACCCGTCCCAAGAAAACAGTAGTCAATCTATAGGGACAAAAGAGAGTATACCACTTTGCACAAAACAAATCGCATCGACTTGACACTTGACACTTTACGCTCGCGTTCGGCAATCGGATCGCATTGACTGCTGACCCCGTCAGCATTAGGGCGACCGATGCCTCCGCTCTTCCCACTCGCTCACGCAGCTCGTGGGAGCCCTGATTGGACGGCGATGCCGCGTGGTGTAAGGTGTAGAGTGTAGGGTGTAGAGGCGTGGTGTAAGGTGTAGAGTGTAGGGTGTAGAGGCGCGGTGAAAGGTGAAAAGTGAAAGGTGAAAACTGAAAGGTGATGGGCTATAGGTGAAGGCGGTCAATATAAAAGTCCATCATCTGCTCGGTACCTTTAGGGAAGGCGGTCACCAGTCCGCGTTGGAGATTCTTCAACATACTCTGGTCATTCTTCGCATATAGGCAGTCCAGTATCTTCTGGGCTCTGCCATGAATCAGCTGTTTGTCAACCAAATACCCCACCATTCCTAAGAATGTCTGATGGAAATAGAGATCCTTCGGGTCTTTGCTACATTTAGCCCGTTGGTCGATGAGAATCGTCCAAAGGCCCTCCTGTATGCCCTTATATTCGGGTTTGCAACCCACCTCCGACATACCCAGCACCTTGTGCAGCCAGGCAGCTAGTTGGGTATAAGTGATGCGTTTGCCCTCTTTGTCATAGCCGAGCATATCCTCCTCGAGGTTGTAGAGGCGGTTGCACATATCCTTGATAGCCGCCTGTTGGCGTGCTAAGCGGTCATCCTGTGCCTCTACGGGGCCTTGGATATCTTGACGAGTTTGACCCTTGATGTCGGTAGATTGGTGCACAGTCACCTGTGAGCCAGGTAAGGTGAAGAAACCGCCAATGCTATCTCCCATGATGACATTGCAGTTCTCCATTTTGATTTGGTAGTTAGGTTTTTCTTTGTTCATATCTGTTGTCGTTTGAATTACCTGTTTAGGTGGTTCGGGTGTTGTAGTGGGTTGTTGCGTTTCGAGCAGTACCTGTTCGTGGTTGGCAAGCTTGATGATCTGCCGCATGTCTGCATCGAAGTAGAGCCACGAAATCCTCCAACCGCCATCGCTATCGTAATAGCCCGTGCGGTCGTCGCGTACTTGTACAAGCTGATTCCAATCTTCTTGAAAGCACAGCGTGGTGGCTTTGCGCAAATAAGGGCAAGCAATGCTGCGCAGGGCATCCATAATCTGCTTGTCGTTCTCGCAATGACATAGGATCTCCTGAACCTCAAAATGGAGGTCCTCTTCGGTCGGTATGTTAGGATACCCAGAGGGGAATATGTGGCTCAGGTTTGTCATTGTGTTTTTCAGTTTTTTGGACTGCAAAATTACAAGATATTTTTGAATTATGCAAGTGTTTTTAGAATAAAAATATACTCAGTCTTAAGAATAAAAAAAGTTGTACCTACTAATCAGTAAGTTACAAAGAATTTTTTATGGACTGAAAAAAAAACGTCATCAGTCCATTAGTCTATGGTACTTTTGCAGTAGAAAATCGAGGCGACTTTGTCGCAGTTTAGAGAACGCTTCGCTACAGTTTAGAGTTTAAAGGCAAAGGATATATTTTAACGACAATTATTGTCAATTTGATTGTCAATGTGAGGTTTCTTTTAAAAATTGCACGTTTTACTCGTAACATTAAAGGACGTATACATTAAACACTTTTATGATCTTTTGGTTTATTATTGGCATCTAGCAGATTGTCGCTCAATCGTGGTGCACGCACCACTCACTCACTCCGCACTACTATCTGCTCAATACAAACCTCAAAATATCATAAAGCAATTTATTAAAAGCAACCTCTGTCAATTCGAGGGTACTTTTTTTTGCTCTAATGAAATGCAGCAAAGCCGCATTTGGAGAGCAAAACAAAACTGATAATGACCAAGTGTCAACAAGTATATAAATCCATAATTTTTTTTACGAATATGAAATCACAAATCTACCTATGTGTGGACTTGAAGGCGATGACCCAAGACACACACTTCCGTGCACAAGAGTCACGAACAGGCGTCCTCACGATGCAAGACGAAGATCACTTCCTCTTCTATGAGGCAGAAGCGCAAAAAGAACGTCGCAACCCACGCATATGGAGCGGCAAAATGATTAACATCTCGCAGAAGCCCGATGGCTCGCTGCGTGTCAACTTCAAACCCCTGTGCCTGGAACAAGACACCAACACAGCTTTGCTCGTATCACGGATCTATTTCGATCTACTGCAAGCAAAAAAAGAACTCATAAACACTAAACAGTAAACAACATGAACCTACCACAAGACCACGAACTACCTGCAATCATCCGAGAGGTTGTAGCCAACGCTCCAAAGAGCAGGAAAGTGCCTGCTTTTATTGCCAGTCTATCACCCCTATGCGCCCTCTGTAGTCGCGTGAGACTACAGTATTACTACGACAGCCGCCCCTCCGCCCTGCTGCTGCAAGTCCTCATCGAAGGTGCGCAGTCATCGGGAAAGTCCTTTGCTGCCGACATCGAGTCGCTCATTATGGACAAAACACTCAAACTACGCGATCAATCCATGCGTCGAGCAGAACAGGAATACCGCGAACTCAAGAAACGCCGCCGTGCCAACGAGAAAGTGGGCGAAGAACCACAAACGACTATCCGTGTGGTACCCGCCACTATCTCGAAGACCGTACTCACGAAGCGTGCCGACATGTTTCAACGCGTACACCATGATACACTCACATTCTGGATGTTTGCCGAGGAGTTGGCGCAAGTGACCGATGCAGGCAAACAGGGCTATTCGAACCTCCGCACCATCATGCGTACCGCCTACGACCTCGGCTCGCTCTTCGGTATCGACTTTGCCTCAGACAACTCGTATTCCGCTATCGTGGACATCAATATCTGTTCGATGTTCTGTGCTACGCCATCGGCTGTGGACGACTACTACGACAAGAAAGCCATAGAAGGCGGCAATGTGACGCGCTGCTTGCTGTGTCCCTTGGAAGATGATCTGGGGCAAGAAGGGGCTATATTTTTGCCCTATACCACCGAGCAACAAAAGCGAATTGATCATATGCTCAATCGTCTGATGAACGAGACGTACGATGATAACGACGGTCTACGACCTGTGGTAGAAGTGGATATGAGTTGGCTTGACAAGACCGTCTGCAAATGGATTAAACAGAAGGGTCATGAGGCGGCTCTGTCGGGTAATAAGTCGCTGGATGTATTCCGCAAACGCAGTAGCGTGACGGCTTTTCGTATATCGGCGTTGTGCTACTATCTTTATCGATTAGAGGGAGCATATTGCGATGAAAAGATTCAGAAACTGAGCCGACAGATCTACCTGTATATGGCGGAGTTTACGCTAAATAGTATGCTCAACCGTTGGGGCAAGTCGTTTAGTGAACTCAACCAGAAGCGTGATTTGAGCCATGCGGTAGAAAGCAAGCCGATATTGTTTGAGCAACTGACTAGTCCATTTAGCCGTGATCAGCTGAACCTCAAGATAGAGGAGTTAGGATTGACCACCCCTGCCCGTGCTTTTATCTATATGTGGCGCAAGATGAAGGTCATCCGCGAAATAGACAAAAATACTTTTGAGAAGGTTGGGGTATGATAGACAAATGGAAAATAGCAGAGCTAAATAGCACTCCCATAGAGATGATAGCTGAGCGATTGGGGTTGCATGTAGAGCGGCATAAGAGCCGTTGCCCCTGGCATGACGATAGGCATCCGAGTTTGAGTTTTGATGTGCGACGCAACCGATACCGTTGCTATGTATGCGATGCGCATGGCGGAGTGATTGATATGGTAATGAACCTGCGCCATTGTGGGTTCCTTGAGGCTTGCGAGTGGCTAGGTGGTCCGATGATCCACGAGGCGAAGTGCACCCCAAAAATCGGCAGATTTTTCGGGGACCCCGCAGGCGAAAGGCGAGGAGGTGATGAGGCAGATCTGCCTTATCTGCAGACCTTGGTAAGGTGTCCGAGACTGAACAAAGAGGCGCAAGAGTGGCTCAGCAACCGACGCATAGATGAGCGGGTGGTGAGATGGTGCCGATTGTCCTCTATCGATGTGGCAACCCCATGTTGGCGCTATGGAAAAGCGTTTTATGATGCACCATCTTTGCTGATACCGTATTTCGGATTAGATGGGCGACTGATGAGCGTACAATCGAGGTACCTGGGCACAGAGGATAAACCTAGGTTTCGTTTTCCAAGAGGAGCCAGTTGCCATGTGTATAATTTGCAAGTGTTGCGCATGCTCAAAGCAGGTGAAGAACTGTGGATTACCGAGGGTTGTTCCGACTGTTGGGCGATGCTCTCATCGGGACGGAAGGCGATAGCCATACCATCTGCCAGTATGCTGAAAGAGAATGACTTGGATCCCTTGCATGGTCTGAACCTACACATGTACCCTGACCAAGATGAACCCGGCGAAAGGTTGTTTTGGCAGTTGCAGTCGCACCTCCCGCAACTCGTCAGGCATCAGTTGCCAACTGGATGCAAAGATTTCGGAGACCTTTGGAAAAATACCCGCCTTTAAACTTTAAACTATAAACTTTAAACTAAAAAAATGCAAATTATCATTAAACGCAAACACTATTCGCGTTGGGGAGTCGACGGCGAATGTTTTATCAAGGGCAAGAAAGTCTGCGACACCGTAGAACATCCTACAGCATATAAGCCGCTTGGTATATATCAACTAAATAGCACCTCTTTTCGGTATTATTTTCTGCGTGGAAATGGCGCAATGAAGAATCTAAAAGGAGAAATATCCTTTGGGGTATATGAGTTGCCTGGGTTGGTATTAGAGGCAGCGCAGATGCATCAGCGCATATGTCATCGGATTGATAAAGCCGTTAGACGCAAGGAAAAAATAGAATTAATCATCCAAAACAGATAGGTAGTATGAATACAGTAGATCATTCGTTGTTAACTATGTATTGTCGTGAAATAAGCCAATACAAGACATTATCCTCTGCTGAAGAGTGCCAGATCATCCAGCAAATATGTAAGGGTGATATGCAATCTCGTGAGAAACTTATCCAATCGTATTTGCGATTGGTAGTCAGCATCGCTCAACATCCAAAGTTCAGTAGGCAAGAAGATATCATGGATCTCATCCAAGAAGGTAATATTGGTCTGATTCAGGCCGTAGATAGTTATATCCCCGAATCCAACAGAAGTTTTGTGGGATATGCCGCGATTTGTATTAGAAACAGAATAATACACTTTGTGCAAAAGAGGAGGGAGGTATTGGTGCTGGACACGCCTGTGTTTGAGGACTCAGATGAGTATATTACGCGTGCGGATACGATAAAGGACGAGACGACTATCCTGTCCGATGCGTCCTATAGGATCGTGGATGAGGAATGGATGAGCGACGAGCGCCGCAGATGTTTGTTGATGGCATTAGAGTTGTTGCCATCGCGCGAACGGGAGGTTTTGCAACTATTGTATGGGTTGGGAGTAAGACCCGCCATGAACATGCAAGAAGTGGCGATGTTGCTAGGCGTAAGCATACAGCATGTAGGACAAATCCGAAAAAAAGCTCTGCAACACGCCCTGCGAGCCATGCCCCAAGGAGGATAAGGCTGCGGCTTGTTGAAGGCGAGTGTCAAGTGTCAAGTGTCAAGTGGATGCGATTTGCAATGTGCAAGTCGCATTCATTTTTTTTGTGGGGATATTTGTATGGTGCTGATAATTAGTTGGTTATGTGGCATCGTTTGCAAAGTCCGAGAAAATAGCCACACAAGTCCGAGAAAATGCTTTCATTTTTGACACCTATTCGGTATAGTATAGTGTGGACGCCTAACAGCGAAGCGTTCCTTAACTCGTTAATTCGTTAAACCTTAAACCTTAAACCTTAACACAGTATGGCAAAAATCATTCCTATGGACCTTATCGGTTCCATGTCAGGTAAGATCTGCGGACACTCTGACATCTCCTTCGCCAAGAAGGGCAAAACCCA
>JAZQTO010000027.1:0-33873 GCA_045630805.1 Paludibacteraceae bacterium | reverse complement strand
ATGAGTGAGTAGGGAGTGCTCTAACTATATGGTCGTTGTTTAGACTTTCTTGTGTTTGTGCCATCGCATTTTCAGCACCAATCTTACGCATTCTTCTTCGTCATAACCTCGTACCTGTGCGTATGCGCGTGCGGTGGTGGCTAACGCATGAGAATCTGTGTCTATGCGTTCAAAGTTTCGGCAACCCTTGTGGCAATCAATATGTTGATTAAAGCGCATACGATTCAGATCTACCAGTTGAAAGTCTGCTCCTTGGTCTGTTGGTTCGAACAAGACATTTCCCATGGAGTAATCAGCGTGTAGCATCCCCTTCTCATGCAATTGAGCTGTGAATCTGCCAAAAGCAGCAAAAATGGCATCACGATGTGGGAAGTTGACATCTTTAATAACTTCCTTCAATACAAGCCTACAAGGGGATTTGTGACTAATATAATAACTTTCGTTGAGTATTCCTTTTTTGCGTACTTCAATGTATGTTACCGGTTTGGGCGTCCAATCTCCTAAGCGTTGTGCGTAGATAAATGAGCGTCTTGCTTTGCTAGGAAAAATACTATAGATGATACGCTTGAATAGTGATGGCACGGCAAATGATTTTACTACGAAATCATCTTCTACAATTTTAATCGTATTGCGTTTTTGATACAACACCTCCTTGGAGTGAGAAAATAATTCAGGTAGGTTTTGCAGCAAACGGGTTAGTTTTTCCAATTGCTTATTGCTCAATAAATAGTCTTTCCAATCCTTGCCGTTTTCATGCAAGAATGATCCACATCCATCTTTCTTGGCTTGCTGACGGGTTAAAAAGCGCTTCTCCATCTGCTGTGGACTGCGATATTGGTAGTGATCTACTGCAATGCATGTTTTGGCGCAACGACCTATAGGATGAGGGTAGCGCCATTTTTCACTCCATACTAGGTAAGGACTATGGCGCATGAATCTTCGCTCCTTTCGTTTTTCAGGCAGATAGTGCGTGATATACTGACGATCAATAGCGAAATCACCCGTAAATGTATAAAGTTGTATATCTTCTTGCGTTAGTATGTAGTCTGTGCTGATTTTTTTTACACAATTATATTTGCGGGGTAAACCGCCTAAGAATTCTCGTGGATCTTCGCTGAAAAACTCATCTGCATCCAATCTTACACACCACCAGTCGTCGCATGTCATCTCATGACGAAATGCTCGGAATGCCTTGGCGCGCAAACCAATATGGAAACCACCAGTATATTGGATAAATGCTATGACACGAGAGTCTTGCAAAGCCAATTCTTGTACTATCTCCCATGTTCCGTCCGTACTGCCATTATCCATTACGATGACTTTATCACTCCATTGGGCAGCAGCCAAAATGGAGGTACGGATAATATCAGCCTCGTTCTTGACAAGTAGCAAACTATATATCTTGAATGGTTTCATATCTTGTCTAATCGTTGGGTGATTTTCCGCCAATAATAGCGCAATGGATGGGTATATTTCAATCGCTTCCAAGGGCGTGATGCGTGTGGAAAATGTAGTACGGGGTTGTTCAACATCAGCAGATTGTGTAACCCTAAATTGAGTGACCAATGTGAAATAGTTACATCATACCAATTCTTGCTTGGATCAAGAAGTTGAAAATCGGCTTTTTGGAGCAGTTCGTTTGTTAGCAAAGTACAGCAGAAAGAGAATCGTTTCTTTGTGTCAATAGTCTTCTTGTCCAAGAAACGATAGCGCAAACGATGAAGATAGTGATATGGGAAATTATATATTCCCTCTTCATCCACAGTGACTGCCGCCACCATACCTACACCTGCTTGCACTTCCTCAAGCATCCTAGTGAGTGTATCTGCTTTGATGATTACATCACTCTCTACAATAACCAAATGACGCCCCGTTTCTAGTGCCTCTTGCTCGGCCAACTGCAATACCAATCGGTAATTAGGCGAAGGATGGTCAGTGATAGTAGAGAGATGAACTACTTGAATATTCAATTCCGATGCAATCTCATCCAAATGTCGTGCATTCTCAGGTGTCGAATTGTCGTCATACACGCAGAGTTGGTGCCCGCTATCGACTATTGCCCGAATGGCTCTTTCTGCAATCGCAATAGAATCCTTGACGGGCATGATAATATGTAGTGGATTGTCTACCATCGTGTGATTATTCCTTGTTTGCGAATACTAAGCATGGCTCCAAATTGGTTGCCGTATTGTGTGCCAATATCTCCTGCCAGGGCCAGAGAAAATTCCAGCCCCCATGCTTTCTCAAATAAGCGACTTACCTCTAACATTAGTGCCGTAGAATAACTTTTGCTAGGTTGTTGATAGGTACCATAATTATTCACATGAGATGCCATTAATCGGTATTTGTATCCATAAATATTACCCCCAATGCCTGCAAAATGTGCGCGGACGCGACTATTATTGAGTTGTAAATATGGGTTTCCTATGATTGAACCGAAATAAGTCCATCCCTGTGGGTAAGCAGAGTTGTGATAATACGAATCTCTGCCTGCAAATATTAGACCATCCTTATCGTGTAAAGGACCAGATTGACTAGTCGTATTTAGAAATTCGTATGTTATTTGGTTGATAAATGGCCATTGGTCTTGTTGGATGTTGATTCCCCATAAACCATCTGCTGCATTCATGCCAAATCCAATAAATGTTGCACTCATATCTTCGAATAAGGATTGCCAGTATATTCTTGCCTGCCATCCATTTTGTTTGTAAGAGAGCGCAAGTTCTTGAAAACCAATATGATTACCTTGAGCGTTTAGTTGGTCACTGCTTGTGATTCCTCCCGAACGGAATAGAAATACATTCCATAAATCAGAGAAAGTGTTTCCATAATCAATCTCGCCTTTATATCCTCCCCATTGGGCCGCATGGTGCATCTCATAGGCCAGTGTAACCGGCCACTTGCCTCCTACACGCAAACCGATGAACTTGTGGTGCAGTTTCGTCTTCTTCACTTGACTTGCATCATCCAACCAACCATAACTCACTCCTCCCTTAATCTCCAAATAACCGTACAATCCGGGGAAGGCAATATAATCGTTGATTCCCACAGATACTCGGGGAACAGGATGTGCATTACCTGAGAATAGTAATCCTCCCATGCTCAGTATTCTTGATTGTGAACCATATACCGTAGGTTGAATACCTATGTTCACATCTACGATATATAGTCTTGCGTGAGCATAGAGTTGTTCGAAATATCCCGTAATGTCGTTGCTCCCAAATCTACCGGCCAATTGGACACCGAAATCATAATCCCACCATCGAGTAGGATGAGTGGCGGGTTTGGTTATTCCTATGCTGATGTTCCCACTGTGAGGAGAATGAGATATGTTCCCATTTTGATTCGCACGCAGTAAAAACGGAGTCTGCTTGCCCGATGAGGATACGCCAGATATATATCCATGATATAGGATTGTGTCGGCAGCTGTTGTCGTATCATTGATAAGCAAAGGCCACCAATCCCATCGTTGAGCTGACAAGATGCTAGCCCAAGTACAAAATAATACTATGATAATCTGCCTATTCTTCAATTCGATACCAACAATTTTGTATATTTCCTTCTGGAGTTTCGCCCATTCCTACGAATATCTGTCCATTCACGCTGGCTACAACCATGTTTTCTGCTTCGTATGGCATGTTTCCAACATATTCCCACACATTTTTTTCAGGATCATAGCGTTGGATGCTGCTATAGAAAAAACCAGTTGTCAATGTGTCACCATAGTGGCGCCCTCCTACGAGATAGATGTATTCATCTGTTGCGCAGCAATTCGTGGCATTTCGTCCGGGACCTAAAATATACTTGCGTGGCACCAACTTTTGCTGATCGGGATACCATTCTGCCCAAAAACGCAGACTTCCATGGTTGAATCCTGTACCTACGAAATGTCTTCCTTGGCAACTCGTTCCTACTACATCCATCGCACGAGGTATGCTCAGTGGAGCATGGACATCCATTTTCTCCCACTTGTCTAGCTCGATATCATAGCGATATATATCTTGCGTGAATTGTCTGTAAAAACCATAGAGCGCATAGATACATCCATCTCCTTTGATAAGGCAGTTTTTTACAGTGGTGTTGGCAGGAAAATTTGCCAGGCGTTTCCATTTCTGCGTAATGAGATCATATTTCCAAAAGTCGCGCAGATAGTTTGTGTCGCGATATAATGCACCAGCAAATCCCAATCCGATGTATGCGCAGTCGTCTATCACACAGGCGCTTGATGATACGCGTGCTGCCATGGGAGTGCGACCCAATGAGGTCCATTGATCGGACAATGTATTGTATTCCCACAACTGATTGCTATATATACCCGCCTTGTTTCGTCCCCCAAATAAATATACAGAATTGTTATGAGCAAAACAACTACCAGCAGCTATTGCTTCTGGCATAGGAGCACATTCATCCATCGTAATAAGGGGGAGTTCTATATCTTTATGACACGAAGTGCCAACTAGAATCATGAGTAATATGTAGCACCATTTACTCCTCACTTCTTGTCTTTCTTTTTAACTCAAAATCTCTACCCAAATAATTTTTTCTGACCACAGGATTGGCCGCCAATTCTTCTGGTGTTCCATGAAAAAGAATCTTACCTTCAAACAACAAATACGCCCTATCAGTAATCATCAGTGTCTCATCCACATTGTGGTCGGTAATCAAAATACCAATATTCTTGTCTTTCAATCGCCAAACCACATCTTGTATCTCCTGTACCGCAATCGGATCCACACCTGCAAAAGGTTCATCCAACATCACAAACTTTGGTTCAATAGCCAAACAACGAGCAATCTCGGTACGACGTCTTTCGCCACCAGACAAACGATCACCGATATTCTTGCGAACATGACCCAAATTAAATTCTTGAATCAATTGCTCTAACTTCTGCTCTTGATATTCTTTGGTGAAGTTGGTCATTTCCAATACCGAACGAATATTATCTTCCACGCTCATCTTGCGAAAAACGCTCGCCTCTTGAGGCAGATAACCAATGCCCAATTTTGCGCGGCGGTACATAGGCATACTAGATATATCCATATCATTGAGGTATATCTTACCGCTATTGGGCAAGACCAATCCTGTAGTCATATAGAAAGTCGTAGTCTTGCCTGCGCCGTTTGGACCTAGCAAACCTACAATCTCACCTTGCTCTAGGTAAATGCTCACATCATTTACCACAGTGCGTTTGCCGTACTTCTTGTACAAATGTTCTGTTCTTAGTTTATCCATCTCTCTAAACACTAAACACTCAACTCTATACTAACCGGACAATGATCCGAATGCACCACTTCTGCTAATATTTTTGCATCCACTACACGCTCACACAATGGCTCACTCACCCAATGATAATCGATTCTCCATCCTACATTCCTGGCACGTGAACCCGCACGAAAACTCCACCAACTATATTTCTCGCCGCTTTGGTCAAACATACGGAATGTATCCACCATTCCGCTCGCCTCCCAACGGTCTAGCCACTCGCGTTCTTCTGGCAAGAATCCACTCACACCTACTTGTCGTTTCCAATTATTAATATCAATAGGTTTGTGTGCAATATTGTAATCTCCACACACCACTATATTGGGTCTCTCTTTGCGCAACTCCTTGATCCATACAAGAAAATCTTCCAGAAACTCCATCTTGTATTCATACTTTGGACCTTCAGCTTCACCCGAAGGAATATATACACACACCACTGTCACGTCGCCATAATCCGCACGAATCACCCGACCTTGACAATCATATTTCGGATTACCCATACCCACGACTACGCGGTCTGGCTGAATACGAGTAAAGATCGCCACGCCCGAATATCCCTTCTTTTCTGCGGAATGGATATAACTAGTGTATCCCAACTCCTGCATAGTCATCACATCTATCTGATCGGGTTGTGCTTTGCTTTCTTGAATGCAAAACACATCGGGTTGTTCGCTAGCAAGCCAATCAAACAAACCCTTGCTTATTGCGCTGCGAATGCCGTTGAGGTTATAAGATATAATTTTCATTTAGCGTACCATTTTATAACTACCTGAAGAGGTTACGACAATATACGTTCCTGTAGTCAATACCTCAATGTCAGTAGTTGTTTGTTTTTGTCCAAGGATATTATAAATAGCAATGATATCTGCTGTCTTTTCTACATCCTCTATTGCTGTATCTGGGTTTTCAACACCACCTTTGTACTTAAACTTAATCACTCCATCCACTTCCTCAATGGATTCAATAGCATGGTCTTCAATACCTACATACAGTCTTGCTCCTGCAGGGAAAAGGTCGGTCGCCTTACCTTGATTATCAGAGTTACTTTTGGCTTCAATCAAATCTACACCCATCTTGCTCGATGAGTTGTTCACGATATTCTGAAACCACCGGTTGTAGTTATATTGTACCTTTGTTAACATCATTCCATGACCAGGAAGATGTTCGTCCCAACCTTCTTGCTGGCGGTTTTCTATCATATAGAATGTCGTGGGATTAGGATCATTGCCAATCAAGTTATGTTGGTCTGTAGTAGATATGAGCAATGCCTCGTTACTTGTTTGTAACTCATTCAAAACTACATTCTCAGGATCAACGATCAATCTAGGTTGCAACCATCCCATAAAAAATCGCTCATATGCAGAGAAAGAGGGTGGAGTATTGCCGTCATTGTTATATGGTCCATAATCCATAATATCCCATTCATTCAAGGTTGGGTGAGTGGCCGTATTGGTCACGTATAAGTCAGGCAAACCTAGCACATGACTAAACTCGTGACAGAACGTACCAATACCTGTGTGTTTTTTTGAAAAGAAGTCCAACTCATTACCGCAGGCATACAAATCTACGGTCTTACCATCTAGTTGACATTTTATTCCAGCTGCAGAATAGAGATTCCATGCATGTGGCCAAATAGTGTTCGAGGCGCCGCCATCTGCTTCGCCGTATCCTGCATATATCACAAACACAAAATCTACATAACCATCCTCGTCGTTATCGTATTGAGTAAAATCTATACCACATTCAGAATCTGCCAATTTACACGCTTCGTTAATCATATGTTCTGGATGACTGTCATTACCATAACTATTGTTTTTACCATAGTAAGCCATGTTTTCACTTACTGTCACAGGACCTACTACATCAAATTGTGGATTGTATTGCCCATGTGATGAGTCATAAAAATACTGACGAGCAGAACCTTTAGAATTTACATTGTATGTCCTGCCCCTATAGGTGTAGGAGTAATTGCGATTGTAATCCTCTCCAGTCAACATGCTATCCATTTCTGCTTTCTCTGTTTCAAATGCAACATCCGCAAAATTAACCAAAATCACCAACCCTCTAGGTGCTACATTCAGTGGATATGCAGCCATTGCAGCTCGCTTGGACGAAGCCACTCGTCTAGTCTCTATCTGCTCCACACTCAAAGCTTCCGTCACACGGTAGAAACCGTCATTGTCCATCTTCAACCAATCACCTTTTTCGTTGGTTATCCAATGGAAATGCTCATCACCATGTTGATACACAGTGATTTGGCTGCCATCTGGTTGCGTTTTTACTATTCCTCCTCTGCGTGCAGGTACTGCCCAAGCAGAGCACACCAATGCACTAAATACAATCAATAATCCTATCTTTTTCATATTTATCTTTTCTTTAAACACTAAACTCTAAACTACAATCGCCCCTGCGATTGTTTCACTTTCTTACAAGTTGCTACAATCCTTCCGTCTTTCTTCTTTTTTGCGTAGCAGATATATCCTTTTTTATTCTCTTTGACGAGTGTCACGCCGTCTTCCAACGTCATCCAATGCCTTCTCTCATCTCCATGCAATCGCACATACACCGTGTCCCCATTAGGCTGTACCCGCTCAATCACACCTTTGTACGCAGGCACTCGTGCCGGCTTCTGCTGCGCCCACACGCACAATGCGCTACCAATCGTCAATATCAATAATAGTCGTTTCATATTCTTGCCTCTAAACTCTAAACTGTAGCCCGAAGGGCTTCCTCTAAACCGAGCGCGCAGCGCTCCTTACTTTCTTAAACAACTCACTCGCAAACACAAAATCATTCAATGCCTCATTCTCCGCATGGAATATCTCATGTCGGCTGCCCTGCCACTCTTTCACTCCATTGCGCAAGAACACAATATTATCACCAATCTCCATAATTGAGTTCATATCGTGGCTATTGACAATGGTACAGATATTATACTCTCGCGTAATATCTTGAATCAACTTATCAATCACCAAACTAGTCCTTGGGTCCAATCCCGAGTTGGGCTCGTCGCAGAACAAATACTTCGGATTCAACGCAATCGCTCTCGCTATCGCCACACGCTTCTGCATACCGCCACTAATCTCGCTTGGCATCAATCCAAATGCTCTCTCTGGCATATTTACACGCTCCAAACAAAATCGTGCTCGCGCCACCATTTCATCCTTGCTCATGTCGGAAAACATCTCCAGCGGATACATCACATTTTCTTGCACAGTCATGCTGTCAAATAATGCCGCACCCTGAAACAACATGCCCACTTCTCTGTGCAACATCCGCACTTCTTTCTCTGTCATCCCCGCCAAGTTTTGTTGCCCATCGCTTGTGTCAAAAATGATCTCCCCACCATCAATCTGGTGCAAACCAATCATTGATTTCATCAACACAGTCTTTCCTGATCCCGACTGCCCGATGATCATATTCACTTTGCCATCCTCAAAGTTCGCAGAAACATGATTTAATACCACATTCCCATCAAAACTCTTTACTACATCTTTTACCTGAATCATAATCTCTCACCTTTCACCTTTCAGTTTTCACCTTTCAGTTTTCACCTTTCAGTTTTCAGTTTTCAGTTCAACATAAGGTTCGTCAATACTACATCAAGCAACAAGATGACGATACTGCTGTTTACTACCGCTTTTGTACTTGCTTTACCTACTTCTAACGCACCACCTCTTGCATAGTAACCGTAATAAGAAGCCATACTCGCGATTACAAACGCAAACACTACAGTCTTGATGAATGAATACCAAACATAGAATGGTATAAACGCATATTGAATACCCAATAGATATTCCGACACGGGCAACACACTCGTAATGGCACTAATACCGTAACCGCCTACAAGACCCATAAACATAGACAATGTTACCAATAGTGGCATCATTACCATAAAGGCTACTACCTTGGGTAAAATCAAGTAGTTCGCCGAATTAACTCCCATGATTTCCATGGCATCAATTTGCTCGGTGATACGCATTGTTCCAATCTCAGAAGCGATATTACTTCCTACTTTTCCTGCCAACAACAAACACAAAATCGTACTTGAGAACTCCAACAAAATACAATCACGTGTTACCAAACCTGTTGAATATGCAGGCAACAATGGGTTTTCTGTGTTCAACTTGGTTTGCAGAGTCATAATTGCACCCATAAACACACTCACAATCAATGTAATAAGGATGGACTCTAACCCCTGTTTTTCCATCTCCTTGCTCAGTTGACGCCAAAACATACGCCATCTATCTGGTGTGCGCAGTACGCGACCCATCAGCAAAAAATACTCGCCTATTTTCTCTAAAAACTTCATAATAAACTCTCAACTCTCAACTCTTAACTCTCTGAACTCCTCAGCACATACAACGCAGGCAGGTTTCTTCCTTTCTCGTCAAAATCCAAGCCATAACCCAATACAAACTTAGTCGGAATCTCCAATCCCGCATATTTTGGTGTCGCGTCTGCGTATCTCAACGCCTCCGGTTTAAACAAGAACGAAGTTAATTCTACAGAACGGGCACCCATCTTTTCTAATTGTTCTATGAATCCGTGCATGGTCAAACCAGTATCGATGATGTCTTCAATCACAATCACATCGCGATCTTCAACATCTACGGTAAGTGGGGTGAGGATTTTTACCTCGCCAGTTGTCGCTGTTCCTTCATAGGATTTTAGGCGCACGAATGTGATTTCACTAGGCAATGTAATGCGCTTAAATAAGTCCGATGCATACATGAATGCACCGTTCAATACGCAAATAAATAATGGTTCCTTACCTGCATAATCGCGGTTGATGCGTGTTGCTACACTAGCTACGATTTTGGAGATCTCTTTAGTTGATAAATATTCGTCAAAGACGAGTCCGTTTACTTCTACACTTTGCATGATGTTTGTGGGGCTTGGGGTTATTTGTGCAATTAAGACTGCAAAGGTACAACTTTTTGCTTAAATACGCAAGTATTTATCACTTTTTTTTTGAATGTGTATTTTTGTTTGTTGGTTTGCTTGCTAAAAAGCACCTCCACTAAACAAAAAATCGCATAGCCCTTGCACATATGCGATTTTTTTCGTACCTTTGCACCCGATAAACTATGCAAACTTTAAAAATACAAGCAATATGAAAAACGAAGAACTCGAAAAAGTATTAGCCATTGCTGAGCAATGGACTAAAGCGCCTTACGATGCCGAGACACAAGCTGCTGTCAAAGCGATGATTGAGGCGGAAGACAAAACCGAACTCATCGATAGTTTCTATCGCACCCTCGAATTTGGTACAGGTGGTCTCCGTGGCCTTATGGGTCCTGGTACCAACCGCATGAACCAATACATCGTGGCACAAGCCACCCAAGGCTATGCCAACTACCTGCTCAAAGTACAACGCGAAGGCGGTTTTACTACCCTCAAGGGCGACACCGTTAGCGTCGTAGTAGGTCACGACTGCCGCAACAATGGCCGCCTCTTTGCCGAGACCGTAGCTGCGGTATTTGCTGCCAACGGCATCAAGGTATATCTCTTTGAGAGCCTACGCCCAACACCAGAGGTTAGCTTTGCTATTCGTCACCTCTCTGCACAAGGTGGTGTCAATGTAACCGCTAGCCACAACCCTAAAGAGTACAACGGTTACAAAGCTTATTGGGAAGACGGCAGCCAAGTGCTCCAACCACACGACCAAGGTATCATTGACGAGGTGAACAAAGTGACCCTAGCAGATGTGAAAATGACTGGCAATGAGCATCTTATCGAGATTATTGGTGGCGAGATGGACTACGACTACATGCAAGCGGTTAAGACCGTTATGATTGACCAAGAGACCATTCTCCGTCAAAAAGACCTCAACATCGTTTATACCCCTCTCCACGGTGCAGGACGCCAAATCATTCCTATGTGCCTTCGCTCTTGGGGCTTTGAGAATATCCACGTCGTACCTGAGCAAATGGTCATCGATGGCAATTTCTCTACCGTACAAAGTCCTAACCCAGAGAACGCTGAGGCAATGACCATGGGTATGAATCTTGGTACCCAACTCAACGCCGACCTCGTGATTGCTTCTGACCCAGACGCCGACCGTATCGCTATTGTTTGCCGCAACGACAAAGGCGAATGGACCATCATCAACGGCAACCAAACCTGCATGATGTACTGCTACTACATCATCAACAATATGAAGAAACTTGGCAAACTCCGCCCAGAGCACTACCTTGTTAAGACCATCGTTACCAGTGAGTTAATCCGCAAGATGGCGGATGCACAAGGTGTGACTTTGACCGACGAATATACAGGCTTCAAGTGGATTGCTAACCGTATCCGCGAGTGGGAAGGTACCCACAAATACATTGGCGGTGGCGAAGAGAGCTTTGGTTTCTTGGCTTTCGACGGCGTGCGCGATAAATGTTCGCCTTCTGCTATCTGCCTCATCTGTGAGATTGCAGCCTATGCGAAGGACAACGGCATGACCCTCTACGATTATCTCCTTAATATGTATATGGAGTACGGCTTCCAACGCGAGACTACTATCAATGTCGTTCGTCCAGGTAAGTCTGGCGCAGAGGAGATTCAAGCCATGATGGTCAACTACCGCCAAAATCCTCCTGTAGAAATCGCTGGCGAGAAGGTGGTTAAGTCCAAAGATTTCAAGACCCTCGTTCAACGCGAACTCGTGAACGGCGAGTGGGTAGAGACACCTATCGTGATGGCACTCAATGCCACCAGCAATGTGCTCCAATACTTTACCGAAGGTGGCATGAAGATTTCTGTTCGTCCAAGTGGTACCGAACCAAAGATCAAGTTCTACTTCGAGATTCCTGCCGAGATGCCAACTCCAGCCGACTACGACAAAGCCGTAGCCGAAGCCGAAGCCAAAGTTCCTGCTATCAAAGCAAGTCTAGGAATCTAATTTGAACTCTATACTACAAACGCCCTTGCGCAGAGTCGGAAGGGTGTTTGTTTTTTATTTATAATGAAAGCAGTTTATATACACGGTTTTGCAGGTTCCATCCATTCGGACACCATAACCAACCTTCGAAAATACTATCCTGACATTGAGTGGTGTCCACTTGAAGTGAACCATCTTGTGGACGAGTCTGTCGCCAAAATCAACGATTTCATCGGTAAAAATCCCGATGTAGAGTATCTTATTGGTAGCTCATTGGGTGGATTTTATGTACTTTGTTCCGATTTCATCGGGAAAAAGCTCGTGATTAACCCTGTGCTCAATCCTATGTCTTCACTCAAAAAAGCCGTTGGAATCAACAAATATCGTGGACGTCGCGAAAATGGCGAAAAAGAGTTTAAACTTACTATGCAGGACCTCTTTCGCTTCAAAGCGTTCAAACCTAAAGATACACCTAATACCCTCTGTCATTATACCCAACATGACCCTAATCTAGGGGAGGATATCAAACGCGAATACCAGAAGTTTTTCGCCCATGCCGAAATGACACCGCACCTACGAAGCCATTTTACGGATGAGCATTATATCAAACATAAATTAGGCGAAATCTTCCAAAAATAGATATTTTTGGCAATCTGCTTGCATAATTCAAAAAAAAACACTACCTTTGCAGGCTGTAAGTGCTAAATATCTAGATTATGGTAGAAATTCTCAAATATTGTATTCCTGCTTTATGTGTGCTACTTGCCACATGGCTCGTTATGCGTCAGTTTTACAAAGCTGAAGCAGATAAACGTTTATGGGAACTCAAACGCTTAACGCAAAAGGAAATATCTCCCTTGCGCTTACGCGCGTACGAGCGCCTTGCGCTCCTGCTTGAGCGCACTACCCCTGAACATATGCTGCTTGATCTCAACCTAGGTGAGATGACTATCTTGCAAGTGCAGCAACATCTCGTGCGAACCATACGCATGGAGCATGAGCACAATATGAGCCAACAAGTCTATGTCAGCGAAGAGGTGTGGGCAATGATTCAAAATGCCAAAGAGCAGACCCTTGCCTTTGTGAATACGGTTGCACAACAATTGCCCGCAGATGGTACGGCCCTTGATTATGCCAAAATGTTGATAACTGCCTACGCAACCAATGGCGATACACCTAACGAACTCGCGTTGCAGGCATTGAAGAAAGAAGCACAAACATTATTGTAACCGATGAGCTCCCGTCTCTCCATATTTATCGTGTCTTGGCTCTCGGCCCTTGGCTCTTTTGTCCTTGTATCGTGCGAGCCTGACAAAGTATGCCACCAGGAACTGCAAGCAACTGCGCAGATAATATTCTCGGCAGACTCCGTGAGTGCTGAGGGCGATACGATTACATATGCGCAATGGGATAGTGTGTTAGTAGTTGGAGTTGGGAATGATGTTGTTTTGAAGGGTAAAAATCTCAAGGGGATAGGGTTGGAGTTGCGCCTAGACACTACTTTGACGCAGTTCTTGGTGCAATATCATAATCAGGTGGATACTTTGTCTATAGAGCATACCCCTCGTTTGCAATATATAAATGCAGCATGCGGTTGTGCTATATATCACACCATTTTGCGTGCATGGTCTAGTGACCCTCGAGTAGATAGTGTGTCAATAATCAATGCGAGTGTGGAAGCCCTAGCACAAGATAACTTGTGCATTTATATGCATGAATAAGCGTTGGATTATCATATCATTACTATTGCCTCTCGCGCTATTCTTGTACGCGCGCGATGAAGAGGAAAAAGAAAAGAAGGATTCCATCCCCGTGTATCAGGGAGTAAATGTGAAATTGGATATAGCCATGCCGATCATTGAGGCGGCTCGCTCCGCGGGTAGGATTCAGGATTATGAGATGGCGATCAATGTGCGGTTGAAGAACCGTTTTTATCCAACTCTCGAACTGGGTTATGCGCTTGCGGAATGTGGGGCAGATGGAGCGCAACACAAAGGGCATGGCGGGTTTGCCAGACTGGGTATGGATTTGGCGATTGTCAAGAAAGGTGCAACGGATAATAATTTGTTGATAGGTTTGCGTTGTGGCGGAGCGTATCAAAATTATGATTTGACCAATGTGCACATACAGTCGGACTATTGGCAAACAAATCCGATTGATTTTTACAATCAAACTCGTTTTGATTGTTGGGGAGAAGTCGTTGTGGGATGTCAAGTGTATTTATGGAAAGGATTGCATATGGGATGGTATGGACGAGTAAAACTATTGTTTACTCGCAATGTAGCAGAAGGAAATGTACTTCCCTATTATGTGCCAGGTCTAGGATTTAGAAATGACTTGAACTGGGGATTTAACTACTACATTGGCTATCGCTTCTAAACATCTGAACTCCTAAACAACTGAACAATAACAAAAAACAAACATACAATCATGAACTCAAAACAACTAATGACAAAAGCGGCAGATAACATCCGTATCCTTGCTGCTGCTATGGTAGAAAAAGCTAAGAGTGGTCACCCAGGTGGCTCTATGAGTGGAGCTGACTTTGTACAAGTGCTTTACTCTGAGTTCCTTATCCACGATCCAGAGAACCCATGTTGGGAGGCACGCGACCGTTTCTTCCTTGATCCTGGTCACATGTCACCAATGCTCTATGCGCAACTCTGCATGACTGGTCATTTCACCATGGACGAACTCAAGCAACTCCGTCAATGGGGTAGTGTTACTCCTGGTCACCCAGAGCGTAATGTAGAACGTGGCATAGAGAATACTTCTGGTCCACTCGGCCAAGGTCACACTTTTGCTGTAGGTGCAGCTATCGCGGCTAAGTGGTTCAACGCTCGTTATGGCGAGATCCACAACCCAACCATATATGCTTTCATTTCTGATGGTGGTATCCAAGAGGAAATCAGCCAAGGTGCAGGCCGTATGGCAGGTCACCTCAAACTCGACAACCTCATCATGTACTACGACTCCAACGAGATTCAGCTCTCTACTTCTTGCAACGAGGTAAGTTCCGAGAACGTAGCCATGAAGTACGAGGCATGGGGTTGGTATGTACAAGATATTGACGGTCACGATCCAGATGCGATTCGCCAAGCCATCATCAACGCACAAAACGAGAAAAATCGTCCTTCGCTCATCATTGGTCATACCTCTATGGGAAAAGGTTGCGTAAATGCCGAAGGTGCAAGTTGGGAGGGCAAGACCTCTACCCACGGTCAACCACTCAGCAAGTCTGGCGCAAGCTTCGAGGCTACAGTTAAGAACCTTGGTGGTGACCCTGAGAACCCATTCCAAATTTTCCCGGACGTACAAGCGCTCTTTGATAAACGCGCCGAGGAACTTCGTGAGATTACCAACCAACGTTATGCGGCTTACCACGAGTGGAAAGAGGCGAATCCATTGGCTGCCAACGAGTATGAGACCTTCATGAGCGGCGAGACACCTTGCCTTGACTGGAGTCTGCTCCAGCAAAAAGACAACGTAGCTACCCGTACCGCTTCTGCATCTGCCCTCGCTTTCCTCTCTGAGCATGTCGGCAACATGATTGTATCCTCCGCCGACCTTTGCAACTCAGATAAGACCGACGGATTCCTCAAGCATACCCATGTCATCACAGCCGATGACTTCACCGGTCGCTTCCTCCAATCAGGTGTGAGCGAGCTCACCATGGCTTGCGTCTGCATCGGTATGGCACTCCACGGCGGTATCATTCCTGCCTGCGGTACCTTCTTCGTCTTCTCTGACTATATGAAACCTGCCATCCGTATGGCAGCCCTTATGGAGATTCAGATGATGTTCGTTTGGAGCCACGATGCTTTCCGTGTTGGCGAAGATGGTCCTACCCACGTGCCAGTAGAGCAAGAGGCACAAATCCGCCTCATGGAGAAACTCCACAACCACTCTGGCCGTCCAAGCGTGATGGTACTCCGTCCTGCTGACGCCGAGGAGACTACTGCTGCTTGGAAGATGGCGATGGAGAATATCTATACTCCTACTGCCCTTATCCTTTCTCGCCAAGATGTTACCTCTGTGCCTAATACCTCAGAGGCAGGCGTGAAGAAAGGCGCGTATATCGTAAGCAAAGATGAGAACCCACAAGTGGTGATGCTTGCTTCTGGTAGCGAAGTTTCTACCCTCATGGCTGGTGCCGAACTCCTCCGTGCTGAGGGTATCCGCCTCCAAATCGTGAGTGTTCCTTCAGAGGCTATCTTCCGCCAACAAAGCAAAGAGTATCAAGCAGAGGTATTGCCACAAGGCGTTACTCGTTTTGGTTTGACCGCAGGTCTGCCATGCAACCTCGAAGGCCTCGTAGGCGAACATGGCACTGTATGGGGACTCAATTCCTTCGGTTTCTCTGCACCATACAAAGTGCTAGACGAGAAACTCGGCTTCACCGCAGAGAATGTGTATAACCAAGTAAAAGCGTTGCTCGGGTAAACATTGAAACTTCTGAAACTTTGAAACAAGCGCCATAGGCGCGTGAAACAATAAAATTATGGACTATAATTTTTCCGATATTGAAAAGAAATGGCAAGCCGAATGGGCGAAAGCTGGTACTTACCGCGTAAGTAACCAAAGCGACAAAAAGCCATTTTATGTGCTTGATATGTTCCCTTATCCATCGGGTGCGGGGTTGCACGTAGGTCACCCTCTCGGTTATATCGCCAGTGACATTTACAGCCGTTACAAACGTCTTCAGGGCTTCAATGTCCTTCACCCAATGGGCTTTGACTCCTATGGTTTGCCTGCGGAGCAATACGCCATTCAAACAGGTCAACACCCTGAGAAAACCACTATGGAGAATATCGCTCACTATATTGAGCAACTCCAAAAGATTGGTTTTAACTACGACTGGGACCGCGAGGTGAAGACTTGCAACCCAGACTTCTACAGGTGGACACAATGGGCATTCATCCAAATGTTTAACTCCTACTTCGACACCTCTTTGCAGAAGGCTCAACCTATCAGCAAGTTGATTGAGAAGTTTGAGCAAACTGACCCAACATGGGCAACTCTCTCCGAGAAAGAGCAACAAGAGCGCCTTATGAACTATCGTATCGCGTACCTCGCTGATACCAAAGTGAACTGGTGCCCACAACTCGGTTGTGTGCTTGCCAACGACGAGGTGAGCGAAGGTCTTTCTGTTCGTGGTGGCTACCCTGTAGAGCAACGTGTTATGCGCCAATGGAACCTCCGTGTGAGTGCCTACGCGCCACGCCTGCTCCAAGGTCTTGATACTGTGGATTGGACCGACTCTCTCAAAGAGACTCAACGCAATTGGATCGGTCGCAGCGAGGGTGCAGAGATGCGTTTTGCTATCAAGGGGCAAGATGAGCCATTCACTATCTTCACTACCCGTGCAGATACTGTGTATGGCGTGACTTTCATGGTATTGGCCCCAGAGAGCGAGTATGTAGCGCGTGTGACTACCGAGGAGCAAAAAGCAGAGGTAGAGGCGTACCTGCAAATGGTGAAGAACCGTACCGAGCGTGAGCGTATTGCTGACCGCCGTGTGACAGGTGTTTTCACAGGTTCGTATGCCATCAATCCGCTTACCAAAGCCGAGATACCTATCTATATAAGCGACTATGTACTTAGCGGTTATGGTACAGGTGCTATCATGGCGGTACCTGCACACGATAGCCGTGACTATGCTTTCGCTAAGCATTTCAGCTTGCCTATCATCCCACTCATTGAGGGGGCAGATGTCAGCGAGCAGAGCTTTGATGCCAAAGAGGGCGTGATGATCAATTCGGGCTTCCTCAACGGCATGCAAGTGAAAGACGCTATCCAAGCAATGAAAGAGCATATCACCAACACCGGTCTCGGTCGTGTGAAAGTGAATTACCGCCTCCGCGATGCGGTATTTAGCCGCCAACGCTATTGGGGTGAACCATTCCCTGTTTATTACAAGGACGGTATGCCATACATGCTCCCAGAAGAGTGTTTGCCACTCCTCTTGCCTGAGGTATCTGACTTCAAACCTACCACCACAGGCGAGCCTCCTCTTGGCAATGCCGACCTCTGGGCGTGGGACGAGAAGAACAACAAAGTGCTTTCTAAGTCGTTGATTGACAATGTCAACATCTTCCCACTCGAGCTTTGCACCATGCCTGGTTTTGCAGGTTCGTCTGCGTACTACCTCCGCTATATGGACAACCACAACGATGCAGCTCTCGTAGGCAAAGAGGCCAACGATTATTGGCGTCAAGTCAACCTCTATATAGGCGGTACTGAGCATGCTACGGGTCACCTCATCTATAGCCGTTTCTGGAATAAGTTCCTTTTCGACCTCGGCTATATCTGCGAGGACGAGCCATTCCGCAAACTTATCAACCAAGGTATGATCCAAGGTCGCTCTAACTTCGTTTATCGCTATATTGGCGAAGGCGCTACGGGTAACCTCTTCATCAGCTACAACCTCATCGACAACCCAGAGTACAAAGATAAGGTACAACCTATCCACGTGAACGTGAATATCGTCAAGAACGATGTCCTTGACATAGATGCCTTCCGCAACTGGATGCCTGAGTTCAAGAATGCGGAGTTCATCTATTCAGATGGTACTACCGACATCGACAACCCTTACATGGGTACTCCTACCGACAAGCAATATATCTGCGGTTGGGCAGTTGAGAAGATGTCCAAGTCTATGTTCAATGTCGTGAACCCAGACGATGTAGTGGCTAAGTATGGTGCAGATACTTTGCGCTTGTATGAGATGTTCCTCGGTCCTTTGGAGATGTCCAAACCTTGGGATACCAACGGTATTGATGGCGTACATCGCTTCTTGCGCAAGTGGTGGAACATGTTCGAGACCCTCTCTAACGACGAGCCAACAGCTGAGGAGTTGCGTAGCTTGCATAAACTCATCAAGAAGATCACTTGGGATATTGAGAACTTCTCATTCAACACCTCTATCCCTGCCTTCATGATTGCGCAAAACGAGTTGCAAGCTCTCAAGTGCAACAAGGTAGAAGTGCTCAAGACCTTCGCTATCTTGCTCGCACCATATGCTCCTCACATTGCAGAGGAGGCATGGCATCTTTGTGGTGAAACAACTTCTGTTTGCCACGCAGAATGGCCAGCGTGCAACGAAGCATACTTGGTAGAATCAACACAAAAGTACCCTGTTCAGTTCAACGGTAAGGTGCGCTTCACCATTGAGGTAGCCAAGGACACTCCACGCGAAGAGGTTGAGAAGATTGTCATGGCTCACGAGCTGACCGCCAAACAATTGAACGGCACCGCTCCAAAGAAAGTCATCGTCGTTCCAGGCAAGATTGTCAATATCGTGATGTAATCGTCGGCTTTTGTCGAACATTAATACAAAAAAAGCACTCTCTTTCGGGAGTGCATTTTTTATTGTATACATAATCAATATTTTTGTGCAATTTCTAGAAGTATAAGATATTCTTCTTTATCGGTTTGATTTGCATAGGTAGTTATTTTATTTTCTACAACACCTTTGGAGATTTTTTTTGAACAAATTTTCTCAACTAAATTGTTAATAGTAGTGAAATATTCGTTAGCAGTATTTTTATCATTAAGCAAAAGTAATTGTTTAATGGCAGTTTTATATACGATTGCTAAAATACTATTACTCCATCCTAATTTTTCCAATTCAGTTTGATAATATTCTGCAATATTAGAAGATATGGTGTCGCTTGATGTTGTATAATCATTATTTTGGGAAGTAGACATTGATAGGGTTGGGTTATTATGTTGGTCTATAAACTCTATCACATATCCGTGAGCGTGTACATTTAACTTCATATAGATACCTAAGGCCCAAATTTCGTTAGATTGAGTAGTGGTGATGTTGATAATTTGTTGATTACCTTTAAGATTGGCGTTCTTATACATTTCGCTAATAGCATTATGTGAAAGCGCTTTTTTAGAAAGACCGCCGATACCAAAAATATATGTTGCAGTCCACTCACCTGTGACTTCTTTTACAATGTGATAGTTAGACTTTGACAAAACAACTTTGGTTTCTGCTGGATTATTAGCATAAGGTGTCATGTTAAGACCAAGACAACTTGTAAAAAAAACAGCAAACATACTGAAAATGAAAAATTTGATTGCTTTCATACAAGAATAGTTTTTTATCGTGTTTATTAGTTCTTTTGTTGAGAGACTTTATTCCCTCAATAATTCGCCTGCAAAAGTACAACATTTTTTTGAATTGTGCAAGGAAATAAGAAAGAAACATGCTGTAATTTGAGCATGAAGGCTAGGTTGTAGGGGGGCAAGTATTGGTAATGTATCGGCAAAGATTCGGTGAAGTCCCTATGAAGTTCCTATGAGGTTCCTATGAAGTCCCTATGAAGTCCCTATGCACACAGAGGGCAATCTAAGGGCATATAAAAGGAATCCCCTAGGGGATATCGCAGAGATAACACTATGTGTTATAAAGAGATAGTTACAAGTAAAGCAAAGATTATCTCTCTGATTTACAATTCAATGTGTTTTGCGAGAATCTCTTCGTCTAGAAAAAGAGAAGCGGAATCCGAGAATTTAGTAGCGGATTCAGTAGTAAGGAATTTAGAATTCTGAATTTTGAATTTTGAATTATCTTCAAGGGCGTGTTTGTTTTTTAAAGCTCGCTCGGAAATGTCTTTATGGCGTTCTAGATAATCGGCCAAGCTCTCTGCCACAATTTCACCTTGAGCGATGACCGAAACGCTTTGTTGAGAGATAGTCTGTTTGGCAAGGAACGCTTCTATCTTTTCTTGTAGCAAAGGGTAGTGCGTGCAGCCCAAAATAATCGTATCAATGAGCGGATCACGCTCGAGTAGTTCGGTCAGATACTTCTCTACGAAATAGTCTGCGCCTTTGTGCAGGTGCTCGCCTGACTCAATGAGCGGTACCCACATGGGGCAGGCTTGTTGAGTGACGATAAGTTCGGGATTCTGTTTTTGCAACTCAATGACATAACTCTCAGATGCAACGGTGCCAGGAGTGGCAAGTACACCTATATGATTTGTGCGCGTGCGCGTGGGCACGACCTCAACTGTAGGACGGATAACTCCCAACACACGCAGTTGGTCGGGGTTGATGTCGTGCTGTTGGATCGTGCGCAAAGCCTTGGCGCTGGCCGTGTTGCAGGCTAGGATGATGAGGTTGCAGCCCTGTTGATGAAGGTAGTTGACAGCTTGGAGTGTATATTCGTAAATGACATCAAATGAGCGTGTTCCGTAAGGTGCACGGGCATTGTCGCCCAAATACAAATAATCGTATTGGGGAAGTCGTTGGCGTATGTGATTGAAAATGGTCAATCCGCCATAACCGCTGTCAAAAATGCCAATCATTTTTGTGTTTAGTGTTTAGAGTTTAGTGTTTAGTGATACGGAATTTGAGTGCAAAGGTATAAAAAATAAATAAAATACGCAAATTATTTGCATAAATGGTATAAATTTTGTATCTTTGCAGCCGAATAGTAGCTTTAGGCGTACTATGTGTAATTTAGAATAAATTAAATCGCGAAAAATATGAAATTTAATGTATCAAGTACGAAGTTGTTTGCTCAATTGCAAGCAGTAAGTCGTGTGATTGCTGCAAAGAATAGTTTGCAGATTTTGGAGTGTGTATTGTTTGACTTGGAGGGTGGTGTTTTGACCTTGACCGCATCTGATAGCGAGACAACGATTCGCACAAGTTTGACCGTGGAAAATGCAGAAGGCGCTGGTAAAGTGGCTGTAGTAGGTAAGATGTTGTTGGAGACGCTTAAGGAGTTCTCAGAGCAACCATTGACTTTCCAAATTGATGAGCAAAACTTTAGTCTCAATATCACTAGTGCGAATGGTACGTATAGTTTTGTGGGTGCCAATGGTATGGAGTATCCCGAAATGCCAATGGAGGATGGTGAGAATACCTTTACGATGCCATCTAATGTGCTTCTTGAGGCGATCAACAAGACTCTGTTCTGTACAGCAGATGATGAGCTCCGCCCTGTGATGAATGGTGTTTTCTTTGACTTGAACGAGGAGAAGATCACTATGGTTGCAACGGACGCACACCGTTTGGTTCGTTATTCTAACGAGGGTGTTAAGGGTGCGCAAGCAGTTAGTTTTATTTTGCCTAAGAAACCTGCTCAATTGCTTCGTCAAGTGTTGCAAAAAGAGACTGAGGATGTGGTAGTTACCTTTGGTCAAAAGAATGCGAAGTTCGTCTTTGGTACAACGGTGATTGTATGCCGTCAAATTGAGGGTCGTTTCCCTAACTACAACGCAGTTATTCCACAAAATAACACCAATAAAGTGGTAGTGGATCGTCAAACTTTGATCAATGCATGTAAGCGTGTGGCTGTGTTTGCTAACACAGGTACTAGTCTTTTGAAATTGGCGTTGAGCGAGAATAGTATCAAGATTTCTGCACAAGACATCGACTTCTCTACTTCGGCGGAGGAAACCATCGTGTGTGACTATGCGGGTATGCCAATGGCTATTGGTTTTAAGGCTCCATTCTTGATTGAGATTTTGTCTAATATTGCTTCTCAAGATGTAGTGTTGCAGTTGGCAGATCCTGCTCGTGCAGGTTTGATTTTGCCTTCAGAGAATGAAGAAGGACAAGATTTGTTAGTATTGCTCATGCCAATGTTATTGAACGACTAATGAAACTGAAATTGACTCGCCCGCTTTTCTTCTTTGATTTGGAGACAACGGGGTTGAATATAGCATCCGATAGGATTGTTGAGTTGAGTTATTACAAGGTCTTTCCCGATGGTAGTTCGGAGGGAAAGACCTTCCGCATTAAACCAACGATGATGATGCTCGGGCAAGAAGTGCAGATGCATATCTCCGACGAGGCGAGTGCGGTGCATGGTATCTATGACGAGGATTTGGCTTCTTGTCCTACCTTCAAGGATGTTGCTCCTCAGTTGGTTGCAGCGTTGGCGGATGCGGATTTGGCAGGGTATAATTCTAATCATTTTGATCTTCCTCTTCTGGCAGAGGAGTTATTGCGTGTGGGAATGGATGTGGATCTTAAATCCAAACGTATGATTGATGTGTTTACAATCTTCCAACGCCAAGAACCTCGCTCGTTGGTTGCGGCATATAAGTTCTATTGTGGCAAGGACCTGACCAATGCCCATGCTGCGGATGCAGATACCATGGCGACATATGAAGTGCTGAAGGCGCAGTTGGAGCGTTACGAATTGCCAGAAGATGTGAACGGTTTGGCGGATTATACGACTGGAAATGTGCGCTTTGCGGATTTTGCTGGACGTATTGCGTATGATGCAGATGGCGTGGAGATATTTAACTTTGGTAAGTACAAAGGTCAGCGCGTGGCGGATGTGTTCCGTCGTGATAGTGGGTATTATGGCTGGATTCAGCAAGGCGATTTTCCACAATATACCAAGGCTGTTTTCACCCGTGTGTATATGTCTCTTCGTCGATAACTTCTGAACAATGAACAACCAACTCACCATACTTGGCTCTGGTAGTGCCATGCCTACGTTCCAAAACTCGCCTTCGGGGCAAGTGGTGGAACTGTGTGATAAGTCCTTCTTGGTGGACTGTGGCGAGGGCGTGCAAATTACTATGCGCCAACTGGGGGTCAAGACGGCTCGCTTGTACACGGTGTTTATCTCTCACTTGCATGGGGATCATTGTTTTGGACTGATAGGGTTGATCTCTACGCTTGGCATGATGAATCGCACACAGCCATTGCATATTTATGCCCATGGGGATTTGGAGAAGTTGCTTCGCCCAATGTTGGATTATCATTGCCAAGATTTGTCGTATGAGGTTGTTTTTCATGCGATTAATCCCCGCAAGCGAGAAGTGATTTGGGAGGACAGAACGCTCACCGTTGAGTCTATTCCGCTCAAGCATAAAGTGCCAACTTGCGGTTTCCTTTTTACTGAGCGACATCGTGACCAAGAGCCTCGCAAGCGTTATGCCTATTGTTCAGATACGGCGTATCGCGAGCAGATCGTGGAGCAGATTGCGGGGGTGGATGTGTTGTATCACGAGGCGACTTATACGGAGAAGGATGTGGATAAGTGTAAAAAGCATACACACTCAACTGCCAAACAAGCGGCTAATATTGCGCGTTTAGCAGGTGCGGGAAAACTGGTGATAGGACACTTTAGTGCGCGCGAGGATGATCATAATGTGTTCTTGGAGGAGGCGAAAGAGGTGTTTGAGAATACGGTTCTAGCAATCGAACGTACTACCATTGACATCTAACCCAGAACCTTTAAAACCATTAAAACTGTTAAAACCCTTTGAACTTCCTAGAATATGGCCAAACCCAAAATACAATATGTCTGTTCCTCCTGTGGCGCTAAAGCACCTCAGATGATAGGTCGTTGCCCTGTTTGTGGTGAATGGGGAACCTATGAGGAAGAGGTTTCTGTTGATTCCACCAAGAAGGGTGTTGTCACTCGTGGTAGTACACCCCAGCGTATTCAGGATGTTCGTTCGCAAGAGGAGATGCGTATTGATATGCAGTCTTCTGAACTGAATCGAGTGTTGGGTGGCGGATTGGTGTCTGGTAGTTTGGTACTTTTGGGTGGTGAACCGGGTATTGGAAAATCAACTTTGGCGCTTCAGGTTCTCATGAAGATGGGGGGTAAAAAGACCCTTTACGCTAGTGGCGAGGAGAGTGCTAAACAACTTAAGCTTCGTGCTGAGCGTTTGGCGGGTAGCCCTGATAATCTGTATATTATGGCTGAAACCTCGTTGGAGCGTATCCTGGATAGTGTCACGGAATTGCAGCCTGAAGTAGTCGTAGTAGATAGTATTCAGACCATTGGCACGGAGACCATAGAGGCCAGTATTGGTAGTCTTTCTCAAGTTCGAGAGTGTGCGGCGCGAATTTTGCAGTATGCCAAGGAGAAAAATGTGCCATTTATCATCGTTGGACATATCAATAAAGAGGGCTCTTTGGCAGGCCCTAAAGTGTTGGAGCATATCGTAGATACCGTTCTTCAGTTCGAAGGTGATCAACATTATGTCTATCGCATTTTGCGTGCACAGAAGAATCGTTTTGGTAGTACGAGTGAACTCGGCATTTTTGAAATGCAGCAAGATGGTTTGCGTGAAGTGAGCAACCCTAGTGAACTCCTGCTCTCTAATAATCGTGATGGTTTGTCGGGTATTGCTATCGCAGCTGCGGTAGAAGGTGTGCGTCCGTTATTGATTGAAGTTCAGGCGCTTGTGGCGAGTGCAGCCTATGGAACGCCCCAACGTAGTAGTACGGGTTTTGATGCTCGACGCCTCAATATGTTGCTGGCTGTTCTAGAGAAAAGGGTGGGATTTAAGTTGCTCCAAAAAGATGTTTTTGTCAATATTGCTGGTGGCATTCGTGTGAACGATCCAGCCATTGATTTAGCAGTCTTGGCGGCTGTGTTGTCTTCTAATATGGATATCGCTTTGGATGAACAGACATGTATTACTGGCGAGGTGGGACTTGCTGGCGAAATACGTCCTGTCAATCGCATAGACCAGCGTATTCGTGAAGCGGAAAAATTGGGATTTAAAACGATTATCGTACCTAAAGGACAAAAATACAATACGCAAGATTTGAAGATTAATGTGGTCGAAATTTCGCGTGTTGTAGATGCATTTAAATTTTTATTTAAAAAATAATTTGCATATATCAAAAAAAAGTTGTACCTTTGCGGGCTGAATATTGAAAATAACTATCTTAAGGTAAAAGATTATGAATAAAAGTAAATTTTTGGTAGTGTTAGTGGCGCTTTTTATGCCTATGTGGATGACTGTGGCAAGTGGTGCTTCTAATGCTCGCGAACACCTTGACCGCTTTGAGTTCGGTTTGTCTGCAGGCGTGGGTTTTTATGTGAATCAAGAAGATCCGCTTAATAATGACCAATTTAGCAGAATACATGTCTACGATGTTCTAGGTTTTGGTGAGAAAACTAATTGGGGATGGCCAGGTATTGAAACCTTTGGTTTTATGTTTGGTTATCGTATTGATACTCGTTGGCACGTTAAGTTGCAAACGACCCGTCAACGTATTTGTTTTGCGGAGTATGCTCAAGGTAGCGATTTGAAAAATGTGTACTACAATGCAATGTGGCATGTGGATGCTATGGCTGAGTATAACATCCTTCCATTGTCCAATGTGATGATGTCCAAACGTGGCATGTATAACGTGGTACCATACGTAGGTTTTGGTCTTGGTCTTACTATGTACAATCCTGTTGCTACTTTTAGAGCGCAAGAGATGCGCAACTCAATGGGCGAGCCTTATTATGTGAAGAGAGGCAGCATGTATCCTCGTGTTGGTTCTATCCCTGTTGCTTATGATGTGGAGAAACGCAAGGTGACAGAGTGGGGACCTAATCCTGTTGATTGTGCCTTCTATATCCCTGTGGCTGTCGGTGTAAAATGGCGTGCCAATGATAATATTCAGCTCAAGGCTACTTTCCAATATAACTTCTACTCAAGATCTAATCTTGAAGGTGCTTCTTACAATGAGACCTATACTCCTAATAGCCCTACTGTTGAGCAGTTGGCTGAGTATGTTGGAATTAGTCATGACTGTCTTTTCTCACTTACTGCTATCTTTAACTTCGGTAAGTGGTATGAGGATCGTTTGATTGCTTACTAATCTGTGACGAAAGGACTTTGTCGTTATACGGTAATTAGTTTAGGATTGGTGTGGATGTTGTTAACGTCCACATCAGTTTTTGCGAATAATCGTTTCTATCGTCTTGAAATAGGCGTGCAAGCGGGTGCGGGTTACTATATGGGCGAATTGGCTGAGTATGCCTTTATGTCTGCGGGCGAGGCTTATGGTTTTCAGTTTCGTTGTAAGATAGATGAACGTTGGGCACTACAATTCAAGGGGCAAAGACAGAGGGTGATAAATGATTTGACGGAGGATAATGAGTGGGGGATAGGTGCGGGAAAGTATCAAACCCCCATGTGGCATTTTGATCTAACTGGCGAGTATAATTTCTTTCACTTTGGATTGGATGAGCATGATGTGAGAATGCACCCTATAACACCTTTTGTTTTTTTAGGTGTAGGATTGACTGCTCATAATGTGCTAGCTTCGAATAAAGATGATTATCCACTAGTGGGTTGGAAGGAGCGTTTGGACGAAAATGGAAATGTGGTATATAAATACCACGAACCAGCCTTTGCGATGTATATTCCAATCGGAGTGGGCGTGAAATGGAAATTTGCTCCTCGTTGGCAATTGCAACTGGCGTGGCAGCATCAAATCTATATGTCAAATGGAGATGGTTTGGAAGGTATTATTAACCAAAATGATCCATCTCAGTTTGATGATTCGTACCAAATGAATGGATCGAACATATTAAATAATGACATAATTTCTACGTTGACTCTCGGAATCGTGTTTGAGTTTGCACGTGAAAAGAAAGTGTGTGTAGAATGTCAAGATGACGACTATTTTTAATGGGATACAAAGAGCAAATAAATCAAGATAGAATCCCACGCCATATAGCCATTATTATGGATGGCAATGGTCGTTGGGCAAAGCGCCAAGGCTTAGCACGTATGTTTGGTCACAAACAGGGTGTTGAGACTGTGCATCGTATTACGGAAGCGGCGGCTGAGTTGGGCATCCAATATCTGACTTTGTATGCGTTTTCAACGGAAAACTGGAATCGCCCTAAAGAAGAGGTGGATGCGCTGATGGTATTGTTGGTGGACACTATTGTCAAGGAGACACCTACTTTGATGAAGAATAATATTGTGCTCCAAACAATAGGTGACCTAAGTCGTTTGCCACAGGCTACCCGAGATAAATTCTTAGAGTGTATTGAGCAAACCAGTCAGAATACCGGTCTCACGCTTATTATTGCGCTCAGCTATAGTGCGCGTTGGGAGTTAATTCAAGCAGCAAAACATATTGCACAAGCCGTCCAAAATGGACAACTCCTACCAGAGGATATCAACGAAGAGGTTCTCTCTAATCATCTTACTACAGCGCAATACCCAGATCCTGATTTGCTTATCCGAACTAGCGGAGAATTACGCATCAGCAATTTCTTGCTTTGGCAATTGGCTTACTCTGAGATGTATTTCACTCCTTGTTTGTGGCCTGAATTTACTAACGAGGAGTTCTATCATGCAATAGTGGATTATCAAGGTCGTGAAAGAAGATTTGGAAAAACTAGTGAACAGATTTAGTATTATCATATTGTTTGCATTTTTGCTTGCGCTCCCTTTGCGTGCGCAAGTGGATTCTGTATCGGTTGCAGGTGGAGATTCTACGCACGTGTCTGTGGTTGACTCGGTGGAGAACGCTCCGTTGCCTGTTATTGAATATACCTTGCAGCGCAAGACCTATGAGATTGCGGATATTCAAGTGACGGGTGCAGATAGCTACGAGGATTTTGTGTTGATTGGTTTCTCTGGCCTAGCAGTTGGAGATAAGATTGAGGTACCTGGCGACCAGATCACCAAGTCGCTCAAGCGTTTTTGGAAACAGGGATTGTTCTCTGACATAAAGTTCAAGGCAACTAAGATTGAGGGGGATAAGATCTGGTTGGAGATTGCGCTCAAGCAACGCCCTCGTGTCTCTGAAATCGTCTATAATGGATTGAAGAAAACCGAACAAGAGGACTTGGAAGTCAAAGTGGGCATCAAACAGGGTGGTCAGATGACTCCTGACCTTGCAGACCGTGCCAAGAAAATCGTTACCAAGTATCTCGAGGAGAAAGGTTTCTATCATACCGAGGTTCAGGTACTTCAGTTTGATGATGCTGCTCGCCCTGGTTATGTGAAAGTGGCGGTCAATGTCAACAAGAAAGACAAGACTCGTGTAGGCCAGTTGTATATCACAGGTAACGAGGCGCTTACGCATACCCAGATCAACCGTGCGATGAAGAAGACTAATGATAATAATATTGTCAATTTCTTCCGTACCAAGAAGTTTGTGGAGAAGGAGTTCGAAAATGACAAAAAACTTATCATTGAAAAATACAACGAGATAGGTTATCGCGATGCACAAATCATAGCAGATAGTGTCGTTCAATCGCCTTATGACTCTACTCGTGTGGATGTGTATCTCACTATTGATGAGGGTAATAAGTATGTCTTTGGTGATATCTCTTGGGTAGGTAATACCGTTTATCCATATGATTACCTCGATGCGGTTTTGGGTATTAAGAAAGGTGATACCTATAACCTTGTCGAGCTCAACAAACGTCTTAACGAGGATGACGATGCGGTTGCTAAACTTTATACGGACCAAGGTTATCTCTTCTTTAACGTTACTCCTGTGGAGGTACGAATTGATAATGATTCAATTGACTTTGAGATGCGTATGTATGAGGGTAAACCCGCTACCATCAACGAGATTAATATAGTAGGTAACACGCGCGTGCACGAGCACGTGGTACGTCGCGAACTCTATACCAAACCTGGTCAGCTTTATAGCCAATCCGACATCATGCGCTCTCTCCGTGAGTTGGCGCAGATGGGACACTTTGATCAGGAGAAACTCGTCCCAGATATCCAACCTAACCCTGAGGATGGAACGGTAGATATTACCTATCAGTTGGAAACCAAGTCTAGTGACCAAATTGAGTTCTCCCTTGGATGGGGTGCTACTGGTCTCGTGGGTTCGCTTGGACTCAAGTTTACCAACTTCGCTATCCAGAACCTCTTCAACCCTAAGAGTTATCGTATCGTACCTCAAGGCGAAGGACAAACATTCAGTATCAACGCCCGTACCAATGGTCGATACTATACATCCGCCTCTATCTCTTTCCTAGAGCCTTGGTTAGGTGGCAAACGTCCTAACTCTCTTAGTGCTAGTATCTTCTTTGCGGCACAGTCTGGTTACTCGGATCGCTATTATCAAGCATACGAAAATCTCTACAATAACTATTACTACAATTATGCGTATTCGGGCAACTCAGACTACTTGCAACAGCTTCAAGAGTCTGAGTACGACCCTGAGAAGTACCTCCGCACTTTTGGTGTTAGTTTGGGATATGGTAAGCGTCTTAGCTGGCCTGATGACTACTTCTCCTTCTATGGTGAGTTGAGCTACCAACTCTATATGATGAAGGACTGGCCTTATATGATCCTTACCGATGGCAATAGCCACAATTTCGCGCTCAACTTGCAGCTTTCTCGCTCTAGCATAGATAACCCTATTTATACCAGACGTGGATCGCAGTTCACATTGGGACTCAAGATCACTCCGCCATACTCGCTCATCAAGGGTACTACAGATGAAGAGTATGCCAAGATGACTACATCAGAGAAGTACAATCTCCTAGAGTATCACAAGTGGAAATTCTCAGGTAAGGTCTTTACGCCGCTCACTCCAGATGCCAAGTTGATTCTCATGACTCGTGCTGAGTTTGGTTACTTGGGTCACTACAACCGCAATGTTAAGTCTCCATTTGAGAGTTATTATATGGGTGGTGACGGTATGTCTAGCTACTCTAGTTATTCTACGGAGTATGTATCTATGCGTGGTTATCAGTCCGGTTCGCTTACCCCTTACGATCCTGCTGTAGGACGAAACATGGGTTATGTGTATAATAAGTTCACGATGGAGCTCCGCTATCCTATTTCGCTTGAGCAGAATGCCACTATTTGGGCATTGGCGTTTGTGGAGGCAGGTAACTGTTTCGCGGATATCAAGGATTATAACCCATTCAACCTCAAGCGTTCAGCAGGTGTGGGTGTCCGTTTGTTCTTGCCTATGTTTGGACTCATGGGTATAGACTGGGGTTGGGGCTTCGATCCTATCAACGGCTCTAATCAATATGGTGGATCCCAATTCCACTTCGTCCTCGGACAAGAACTATAAAACGAAATATTAATTATTAAATATTAATTATTAATTAATAATGAAACGAATACTTATTATAGCATTTTTATCGTTGGTTGCACTAGCACCAATTGCGGCGCAGAAGTTTTCTGTGGCATATGTGGATATGCAGTATATTCTCAAGAATCTGCCTCAATATGAGACAGCTAATGAGCAACTCAATATGATCTCTAAACGTTGGCAGAAGGATATTGATGCTGCGCAAAACGAGGCTAAGATACTAGCTACCAACTACCAAACAGAACAGATTTTCCTCTCTGCGGAGATGAAAGAGCGTCGTGAGGCAGAGATTTTGGCTAAAGAGCAAGAGGTGCTTGAACTCAAACGCAAGTATTTCGGTCAAGATGGTGAGTGGTACAAAAAACGTGAATCACTACTCAAACCTATCCAGGACGAGGTCTATAATGCTATCCAGGATATAGCTAATGAGAAACGTTATGATGTGGTGAAGGACCGCTCTTCTGAGCCTAGTCTAATTTATATGTCCAGCAAGTTGGATATCTCTGACCAGGTTCTTGAGAAACTCGGCGCTAAATAAACCACTAGTCATACTAGCCATACTAGTACTGCTAGTCCCCCTAGAAATAATAACTAAAAAAAACATAAACTACAATGAAAAAACTTATTCTTATGCTTGCATTGGTTTTGCCTATGCTTGCAAGTGCACAAAAGATTGCTTACATTTCTTCTCAAGAGGTGATGGCGGTAATGCCTGAGACCAAGAAAATGGGTGAGAAATTGGATTCTGTTCAAACTTATTACGAAAACCAATTGGCTAATATGCAAGAGGAGTTCAATAAGAAAGTGGCAGAGTTCCAACAACAACAAGCTACTATGTCTGCTACTGTTCGTGAGTTCCGTCAACAAGAGTTGGCTGAGTTGGAGCAACGTATGCAAATGTTCTACCAAACTGTTCAAAAAGACCTTCAAGCTAAGCAAGTGGAATACCTCCAACCTGTTCAAGCTAAGCTTCTTGAGGCGATCAACAAGGTAGCTGCTGCTCAAAACTGCACCTATGTAATGGACAAGGCGTCTATGCTGTATATTGCACCAGATGCATTGGATCTCACTCCTGCTGTTCGCGCAGAATTGGGAATTAAGTAATCAGCTGAACCTTTAGAACTTTTAGAACAGCACCGTAGGTGCGTCTAGAACCCTTTTAACCCTTAAAATCTAAGATTTTAAGCATGGCTGACGGATATCTAGAATCTCACTATGCTGAATACGAACAACGTAAGGCAGCATGGCTTAAAAAAAAGAAAAAAATAAAGCCTCGTCCCTTGGTTGAAAAACCAGAGGACGAAGCCTTGTAAATAGTAATAAGCAAGATATTAATTATTAACTATTAATTATTAACTATGACAAAAGCTCTTCAATCTACTCTCCGCGACTCTGCATTTGCACGTTGGACAGTCCTCGTGCTTGTGGCATCGATGATGTTCTTTGCCTACATGTTCGTGGATATCCTTTCTCCTTTAGCATCTGTATTGAATGATACTTTGGGTTGGGATCAAGGTGTGTTTGGTACTTATGCATCTGCCGAATATATCTTGTGTGTCTTTGGTTTCTTGATTTTTGCAGGTATCATTCTCGATAAGATGGGCGTTCGTTTCACAGGCTTGCTCTCTGCGGGCTTGATGGTGCTTGGCGCTTCTATCAAATATATCGGTATCTCCGACTGGTTTGATGCCAACAATATCGTTTGGCTCAACTCTTGGTGGACTGCTATGCCAGGTTCTGCCAAGATGGCTGCCTTTGGTTTCATGATCTTCGGTTGTGGCTGCGAGATGGCAGGTACTACCGTTAGTAAGATCCTCGCTAAGTGGTTCAAAGGCAAAGAGATGGCACTCGCTATGGGTCTAGAGATGGCTATCGCACGTATTGGTGTGTTTGCTGCTATGGCGTTCTCACCTGCTATCAGCGAGCATTTTGCAGTTAATGGCAATCCCTCTGTAGTAGCATCATTGCTTTTCGCAGCACTCTTGCTCGTCGTGGGCTTGCTTAACTTCTTCGTGTTCACTATCATGGACACTAAGTTCGACAAACAACTTGTGGCTATTGGTGAGAGTACCGATATGAAAGACCCTGAGGATGAGTTCCACGTATCTGACCTTGGCAAGATTTTCTCTAGCAAGATGTTCTGGATCATCGCCCTCTTGTGCGTATTGTACTATTCGGCTATTTTCCCATTCCAACGCTTTGCAACCAACTTCCTCGAGGAGACTTTGATGATCTCTAACGCTGAGGCATCAGGTTTGTTCAAATGGTTCCCAATCTTGGCGATGGTTTTGACTCCTTTCCTCGGTATGTTTATCGATTACAAGGGTAAAGGTGCTTCAATGATGATGGTAGGTGCGGTTATCATGGTTATTTGCCACAGTATTTTTGCTTTTGTTTTGCCTGCTTTCCCAAGCAAGACCTTGGCGCTTTGCACTATTTTGGTGTTGGGCGTTAGTTTCTCTTTGGTTCCAGCATCTATGTGGCCATCTATTCCAAAGATCATTGACGAGAAGATCTTGGGTTCTGCCTATTGCTTGATTTTCTGGGTACAAAATATCGGTTTGTGCTTGGTGCCAATGTTGATTGGTTCGCTTCGCGTTTCTACCAACGGTTATGTTGTTCCAATGATTGTCTTCGCTTCGTTCGGCGTATTGGCATTCTTGCTCAGCCTCGCTTTGAAGGTGGAAGATAAGAAGAAAGGCTATGGATTGGAGCTTCCTAATAAAAAATAAGGAGTCTCTCCTAGTCAGTACAGACACACGCAATCTGCCTGCAGGTTGCGTGTTCTTTGCCTTGCATGGCGAGCGTTTTGATGGTAACAAGTTTGCCCTACAGGCGCTTGAGCAAGGTGCTTCGTTGGCGGTCATCGACGACCCAGAAGTATTCAGCACTCTCAACTCTCAACTCTCAACTCTCAACTCTCAACTCCT
>JAZQTO010000026.1:0-8634 GCA_045630805.1 Paludibacteraceae bacterium | reverse complement strand
CCTAAACTCCTGAACTCCTGTAAGCACTTCCCCTACCACATAATTGCTGCCACCAATGAAGATGATATCTTCTGCGGTGGCTTGTTGTTGTGCTGTAGCCACGGCTTGTTGTACATCAGCGATGGCTACCGCATGGCTTCTGCCCATCTGCTCCCAACGTGCGAGCAGTTCCTGTGCTGCCATTGCGCGTTGTGTCTTGGGTTGCGTGAAGTAATAGGTGGCTTCTTCGGGCAATAGTGCCAACACATCGTCTATGTCTTTGTCGTTCACCATGCCGAGTACAATGCGCAAAGTCCCTTTCGCCTTTTGCCTTTCGCCTTTCAACTGCTCGGCTACATAACGAATGCCATGGCTGTTGTGTCCTGTATCGCAGATGGTGAGTGGTTGGTGGGATAGTATCTCCCATCTGCCTCTCAGTCCTGTCAAGTCGCATACATTGGCAAAACCCTCTGCGATGGCTCTGCTGCTCACTTCTATATTGCATACATTGCGTAGGGCTTGTAGGGCAACAAAAGCGGTTTGTGTGTTCTTATCTTGATACTCTCCTTGAAGTTGGCATATAGGGGCTTCTTTTAGTCGTCGCTTGCGCATGTATCCGCATTGGTCTGCTAGCCATATACGGCAGTTGGTTGTCTCCAATCCCTCTCCGAGGATCTCGCACGCACGCGCGCGCTCCATGAATATAGGGGTGGTCTCGGGGTGGCTCTCTCCAATAACGCAAGGCACATGCGGTTTTATGATGCCCGCTTTCTCTGCGGCTATCTGCGCAAGGGTGTTGCCTAGAAACTCCGTATGGTCAATGCCGATATTGGTGATTACGCTCAGCAATGGGGTGAGGATATTGGTGCTATCCAATCGTCCTCCTAGTCCTACTTCTATCACGGCATAATCTACTTGCTGCTGAGCGAAATACCAGAAAGCAAGTGCCATCGTGGTTTCAAAGAATGATGGCTTTAGTTCGTCCAAGAAAGCACGATTGTCAGCTACCCAATTGACTACCGTCTCTTGAGGAATCATGTTGCCGTTGATGCGAATACGCTCCCGAAAATCCACCAAGTGTGGCGAGGTAAATAGCCCCACCTTGTATCCTTCTGCTTGTAGTGCAGCGGCGATGAGGTGGGAGGTCGAACCTTTGCCGTTGGTGCCCGCGATATGTACAGCACGGAGTTGGGTGTGCGGATTACCTAGGTGCGCCATGAGGGCGTAGGTATTGTCCAATCCTGGTTTGTATGCCGCCGCACCCACCTGATGAAAGGCGGGCTGCGATGCATATAGGTATTCGATCGTTTGTTGATAAGTCATATTAGTCTTTGACAATAAAACTTCCTCCTACAGCCATTTTTTGTTTGATACTTGGGTTGCCTTGGTAACTAATTTTGCTAGCGCCTGCGGCTTGTGCCCAGAGTTCGCGTACCACATGTATCTCTGCTTGACTTGCGCCTGCGCAGTTGATATGCATATTTTGTACAATCAGGTCTTCGGCATCCACTTTGCCTGCTCCTGCGATGGCTATTTCCACGTTCTCAGCACTACCTTCCAATTCTAGTTTGCTAGCGCCTTTGGCTTCTATCTGGAGGTTGTTGACTGCTAGTCGGAGGTCCGCTTCGGCTGCACCGTTGAGGTCTAAGATCAAGTTGGGTTGGGTGAGTGTTTGTCCATCAATGGTTTCTATTTTGCTGGCTCCATAGATGCTAATTTTGCGTAGCTCAGGAGTAGCGATGGTGAAGTCGGCTACGGCTTCTCTAGGCAGATTACCAGGTATATCCAGATAGAGTACACTATCACGCACTTGAGCTTTGATATTGATCTTGTCCATCATGAGTTGACCAAGATTGGTGCGTAGTATAGTCGATGCTTGCTCTGCGTGGCTCAAGTGCAGTTCGGCTGCACCCGTGAGGACAATGCTGTGATAGGCATCTAATTGGAGGGTAGAGGTGGTCACACCTTCATCGTTGATGTCTAGTTCGTCCCAAACCATGGTTTTCAATATCTCAGGTGCATTGTCGTAGGAGTGGTATAGCTTGACGAGTGCACTACACCAGAATACGATAGATGCAATCCAAAAGAGAATAGTGATCCACCAGAATCGGGGTTTAGGTCCGCGGCGTGTGCGCAGTTTGGTCACGATAGCATATACAATCATGATGATTGGTAGCACGACTATCGCTATCAGTGCCACTATGAGCAATGGAATGAGTATTGCCCCGCCATCTACCAGTACTTCTGCAAAAGCAGGGAAGATCGGTAACACGGCAGCCAAACTGGTCGTTCCTGCCACCGCTACGCCAAAGAAGGAGAGTATGATGGCAAATAGAATCACCATACCAATGAATATCACAGGCAATGCCAATATGCCTAGGATGACGGTCACTAAGATGCCTACTATGCGTCCGCATCCTGTGTTTTGTGACTTGTCCACTTTGACTTTTGGACGACTATTCTCGCCAAACTCTGCGGGTGCTCCGATTTGTGTCTTAACATTCTCAACAATGCTGAGGTTCACAACCTGTATGTTCTTGGCAAAGAGCGCATTCTGAAATAGTTCAGCAATACGCGCTTCTATGTCTGCGATAATCTCTTGGCGGTCGTTCATAGGCAATCGCAATTCGATGTCCTGCATGTAGTCGCGCAAGGATTGGTAAGCGTCATAATCAATATGATACACCATCCCGTTAAGATTGATAGTACGAGTCTCTTTCATATGTCTTTTTGTTAGTTAGATAGGTTTTTATTTGACGTTTATGGTTGCCACTGCTTTCTGAATGCTTTTCCATTCGTCGTGCAGTTGGGCAAGTAGTTCTTGTCCCTGTTCGGTAAGTGCATAGTATTTGCGCGGTGGACCGCTAGTGGACTCTTGCCATCGGTAGGTAAGCAGTTCCTCATTTTTCATGCGTGTCAGGAGTGGGTAGAGGGTGCCTTCTACTACGAGCAGGTTGGCTTGCTTGAGGGTATCTAGGATATCCGAAGCGTATGCCTCATCTCTGCTGATGATGCTTAGGATACAATACTCCAGCAGTCCTTTACGCATTTGACTCTTGATGTTGTTGATCATACTTGGTCGTAGTTAGGGATAAAGAGCAATAAGATGAGGTATAATAGCAATCCTGGGAAAGCTGCAGAAAAGAAACTCAGTACGATATACAATACGCGTACCACAGTTGGGTCAATGTTTAGATACTCGGCAATTCCGCCACATACTCCCGCCAAAATGCGGTTACTAGAACGATACAACTTTTTCATACTTTTGTTGATTTGTAAAAATTATTTGTAAGATGCTTAATCATCAATTTTAAGGAAATTGCCTTTTAGATCAAAGATTAATTCAAGTCGATTGTTCAGTTCAATAGTCTGACGTGTGTAGTCTACTTGATATTCTACAATGAATTGGTCTGGATAATGTACGATCACATATTCCGCAATCATTTTTGGAATTATGCCTTGCGGAACGGGGGTAATTTGACAATCGATGGTTTGTAGCTCTCCTTGATAGTTAAATTCAATCTCTGTTCCAGTATTTAGGTATACAGTGTAATCATAATGCATACCTTCTTTTTCCTTCTCGATATATGAGATGTCGGTAGTACTATAGTACTTTTTGATAAAGTTTTGTGCTAATATAGGTAATTGATTAAATTTTATCAATTGCTGAAGGTCTGCACATGCAATTAGTGAAATGACTAAGGCTGCTGCTAATGTTAAAATCTTTTTCATTGTCTTTGTTTTTATAAGGTTAGTATTTTTTATTTGGGGTTTATATACCAGTTGACACTTGCTGTCATTATCATTTTTGTTTTGCTCTCCAAATGCGGCATTGCTGCATTTCATTAGAGCAAAAACAAAATCTTCCTTGAATTGACGTACAGACGAATGAGCGATGCGAATGAGGCAGATCGTTCGAGCCGTATGGCGAGATAAGAATAATTGACACCCAAATTGTCACAAATTGTCGTTTAAAATAAAATCAGTGTCAACTCGTATATAGTTCCCTTTTATTTTCACCACTTATTATGCAAAAACTATGCCAAATTGTCTTTTCTGCTGCAAAGGTACTGCTTTTTCTAGCACTATGCAATACAAAGTACTAAATATTTGCAATTATTCTGGATTTTGTAAAGTCTATTTAGCAAAATAGCCATTAAAATGCCTCAAATCTTGCATATATGCCAAAAAATTCGTACTTTTGCACGTTTAATTTGCCTATAGCCTATAGCCTATAGCCAATAACCGAAGAGTATATGGAAAATTATATCGTATCAGCCCGTAAGTATCGTCCTACGACTTTTGAGTCGGTGGTAGGTCAGCAGGCTTTGACCCAGACTTTGCGCAATGCTATTCGCAGCAATCGCCTTGCGCATGCGTACCTGTTTTGTGGTCCACGTGGAGTGGGTAAGACCACTTGTGCGCGTATTTTTGCTAAGACCATCAACTGTCTCACACCTACTGCGGAGCACGAAGCGTGCAACCAATGTGAGTCTTGTACGGCGTTTAATGAGCAACGTTCGTATAATATCCACGAGTTGGATGCTGCATCCAATAACTCGGTGGATGATATCCGTTCGTTGATTGACCAAGTGCGTATTCCGCCTCAAATTGGTAAGTATAGCGTGTATATCATCGACGAGGTGCACATGTTGTCACAAGGTGCGTTTAATGCCTTGCTCAAGACATTAGAGGAGCCACCATCATATGCTATATTCATTCTAGCAACGACAGAGAAGCATAAGATTCTTCCTACTATCTTGAGCCGATGCCAGGTGTACGATTTTACTCGTATTACGGTAGCGGATACGATTCGTCACTTGCAGTATGTTGCTCAACAAGAGGGTATCACGGTAGGTGAACAGGCGCTCAATGTGGTTGCTCAAAAGGCAGATGGTGGTATGCGTGACGCCTTGAGTATTTTTGACCAATTGGTGGCGTTCTGTGGCAAGGAGATTAGTTATGAGCAAGCCATCGAGGTGCTCAATGTCTTAAATTCGGACTATTATTTCCGAATGGTCGATGCCGCTTTGCAAGCTGCCGTAGGAGATGCGTTATTGCTTCTCAACGAGGTATTGCAGAAGGGCTTTGATGCAGGACATTTCATCACAGGTTTGGCGCAACACCTGCGCGATGTGCTGGTGAGCAAGGATGCAGCTACTGCGCAACTCCTAGAGACTTCCGATGCTATTCGTCAGCAGTACCAACAGCAGGCTACTCGCTGCAATGCACGTTGGATATTCAATGCGCTAGATATAGTGAATACTTGCGATGTGCAGTTCCGCACAGCTAAAAACAAACGCTTGACGGTGGAGTTGGCATTGGTCAAACTCTGTCGCTTGGTGGAGGCTCCCGTAACCAATAACCAAGCACCTATAGCCAATAACCCATCGCCTCAATCGCCTTCTCGCCCTGTCGCCTCATCGCCTCAATCACCTCAATCGCCTTCTCGCCCTGTCGCCTCATCACCTCAATCGCCCAAACCCGCGCCACCGATGGCTATGCCTTCTTTGGGCAATTTAGGTACTCTTGGCGTGAAGAAGGAGAATACTGCGGCTGCACCTACTGCAACAGCAGAGGCAGCACCTGCTGCTCCCACTCGCAATAACCCTTTTACGGCTGACCAGCTCTTTGACGCGTGGGCTGGTCTTGTGCAACACTTCCCTGGTGAAGAGCGTCTGATTGCAATGTTGAATACCCTTGTGCCTGAGTTGGTAACTCCCGAGTTATGCCGTATAACGGTGGCTAATCCGTGGCAGAAACAGGAGTTTGCTAAGTTTGGCAAGCGAGTGATGGATCTTGTGCGAGATGCCTTGAAGAATGATTTGCTCAAGTTGCAAGTAGAGGTGGGCGAATATAAAAAGACCACCCGAGCCTATACTGCCGCTGAGAAATACAAGGTCTTGGTGGACATGAATCCTCATCTCGCCGAACTCCGCACCCGCATGAACCTACAATTAGAATAGACCATATGAAACTCCTATCCATTCTTCTCTTTACCTTTGCGCTCCTTACGGACACGCACATTTCTACCTCCAATCCCAAACCGATGGAGGATCTTCAACGCTCGATTGCGGACATCAACCGTAATCCCGATATTGAGTTCGTAGTCGTAACAGGCGACCTCACTGAGTCGGGCGATCTAACATCGATCCAAGCTATCAAGGCTGCATTGGACCAACTCCGTGTGCCTTATTATGCGGCTTCGGGTAACCACGAGACGACATGGTCGGAGTCTGGTGTGATGGATTTTACTCGTGTGTTTGGTGATAGCCGATTTGCTTTCGCGCACGCGGGCGCGTATTTTATAGGGTTTAATTCGGGTCCTGTCATCCGTATGGCGGATGGCCACGTCGCGCCACAAGATATAGCATGGCTCAAGCATAATCTTGATAGTGTCAAACACTCTACACCCGACACTCTACACTCTACACCCTACACTCTACACCCTACGCCTATTTTTGTGTTTACTCACTATCCATTGCGCAATGGCGATGTGGATAACTGGTACGAGGTAACGGATGTACTCCGTCAGCATAATGTACAATGTGTGATGGGTGGTCACTATCACCGCAATTTGATTTTCGACTGCGATGGTATTACGGATGTGCTCAATCGCTCTAACCTCCGTGGCAATGACACCATCAATGGCTATTCCATCATCTCTGTCACCGATTCTATCCGCTTCTACGAGCGCACTCCTTCTGCATTAGGCGGTGAGGCTATAGGCGAAAGGCTAGAGGCGAAAGGCGAGGATCAAACCTCCCCTTCTTTCAGGAAGGGGGCGGGGGTAGGCTGCTGGCTCACCCTGCCATTTGGCACGAAAACCTATGGTCCATCTGACCAAACCCTTCGTCCTGATTTCTCGGTTAATAAGCAATATCCTAAGGTTACTCGTGCTTGGCATAAGTCCCTCAAAGGTGGTTTGTATTCTACGCCAGTGACGGATGGGGATAATCTATATATTGGTGACGATGTGGGTATGTTCTATTGCTTAGACCTTCATACGGGTGCTACCAAGTGGACTTTTGATACTGGTATGCGTATTGTGGGTTCGCCTGCGGTAGCAGATGGGGTAGTGGTCTTCGGTAGTGCTAACTATACTATCTATGGCTTAGATACCAAGACGGGCAAGCCACGATGGACTTTTACCACCAACCAAGCGGTCATGGGTGCTGCTACTATCCATGAGGGAGTGGCGTATATTGGTGGTGGCGATGGTCGTATGTTCGCTTTTGACCTCAAGACAGGCGCTCTCAAGTGGTCGTTCAATGAGTTGAAGAACTATGTCCTCACTCGTCCGTTGGTGTATAACGACAAACTCTATTTCGGTGCATGGGATACCTACCTCTATGCCCTTCATCTCAAGGATGGTTCTTTGGCATGGAAGTGGAGCAATGGCAAGTCCAATCCCAAACTCTCTCCTGCATCGGTATGGCCTGTGGCTGCGGATGGAAAGATTTTCATTACAGCACCTGACCGCTATTTCACTTGCCTAGATGCTGAGACAGGCGCTGAGGTATGGCGCACCAAGGAGTATAAGGTACGTGAGACGGTCGGCTTGAGCGAAGACGGCAAGACGGTCTATTCCAAATGTATGTGGGATACGGTGGTAGCGATTAGTACAGAGGCGAAAGGCGAAAGGCTAGAGGCGAAAGGCGAGGATCAAACCTCCCCTTCTTTCAGGAAGGGGTCGGGGGTAGGCTCGTACGAGGTTCTTTGGACCTCTCATGCGGGCTTTGGCTACGAGCATAATCCAGCTATGCCATTGGAGAAGGATGGTACACTATGGGTAAGTACCAAGAATGGCTTGTTATTGGGTATGGATGCTAAAACAGGTAAGGTGTTGTGGCGTCATAAGATAGGCAATTCCATTTTGAATACGCCATTGCCATTATCTGGTAAGGAGTGTATCTTTACGAGTAGCGAAGGTACCATCACCCGTATTCGAGTGCGATAAGTAGCGAAGCGAACGGTCTAAAAAAAAATCATGTCCTGCTTACGTGTAATATTAGCAATTTTCTTCCCTCCTTTGGCTGTTATTGACAAAGGTTGTGGTTCGGTGTTGATTGTCTTGTTGCTCACCTGTTGTGGTTGGGTACCTGGTGTGATAGGTGCCTTGGTCATCCTAAACAAGAACGAGGGCTAAAGTCCCTTCACCTCAAACTTCATCTTGTTGATGTCGTTATAGATCGTTTGCTCGGATACATCAAAGTGTATGGATGTATCTTGCACCAAGTGAAAATGCGTTTCTTCTGGATGATTTTTCTCCAGAGTGAGCAGATAACAATAACGCTCAAAACTAATCTTCATACCGTTACTCATAATGTGAAGACTGAAAAAATCTTCAAACTGATCACTCTCTTTTGAGAGACATAATAACTCGTAAACACTCATAGTACTTCTGTCGTTTTTGGCGACAAAAGTACTATCTTTTTATGGCTTAACCTTAAAGTCTTTGGCTTTAAGGTCATTTCAAAAAATAGTAGTATCTTTGTAGCGGAAACTTGAAAATCAATCCGTTATGAATAAACAAGAGTGTGCCATGAAGTTTATCGAAGACAACTATCTACAATTTTCTCGTCTTCGCCATGATGTCATCAGCGATAAACTACAGCTTCGCATGGAGAAGCCTACCCCCGACCCCTCCCTAAA
>JAZQTO010000025.1:0-2760 GCA_045630805.1 Paludibacteraceae bacterium | reverse complement strand
TCCTTGGCTCACAGAACGACATGGCTACGATCCGACTTGTTGTGCGCCGAGGTTCTCAGCTGCGTCAGCGAGTTCAATCTCTTTGGCTACAGACACACCATCTTTGGTGATGTGTGGAGCACCAAACTTCTTGTCGATGATCACGTTACGACCTTTAGGGCCGAGGGTTACTTTCACGGCGTTAGCCAATTGATCCACGCCACGTTTGAGGGCATCACGCGCCTCGATATTATAACTGATATTTTTAGCCATAGTTTCTTTGTTATTGAGTCAGGAGTCAAGAGCAAGGATTCAAGACCGATTACCTTCGTCTGGTCAGTCATTGCTAATTTGTCTTGATTCCTGATTCCTTGTTCCTTATTCTTATTTCAAAATTGCCAAAATGTCGCTTTGTCTCATGATCAGGTATTTCTCGCCTTCGAACTCGAGTTCGGTACCTGCGTACTTGCCGTATAGTACGGTGTCGCCCTCTGAGAGGAGCATTTTCTCGTCTTTGGTTCCTTCGCCTACGGCGATTACTTCGCCACGGAGTGGTTTCTCTTTTGCGCTATCAGGGATAATGATACCGCCGATAGTTTTCTCTTCTGCTGCCATTGGTTTCACCAATACACGGTCAGCTAATGGTTGAATCTTCATTATAATCAATATTTAATAGTTAACAGTTAATATTTGCAATCACTATGTATCAAACTTCGTGCCAAAGACACTTGGTGACACCCAATCTGCCATTTTGGCAGACACCTTTATTTCTTGATGAATCGTACCACTTGAGTTCCTATTTGCAGGAGATAGGTGCCAACAGGTAGGTTGCTAACTGCAATCTGATTACCCCATTCGGTTTGGAGCAGACTACCTTGTAGATTATACACGCGAAGCATTTGTGATTCTGCTCCTTGAATCATGAGTATGTCTTGTGTTGGGTTGGGATATACAATAATAGTATGAACGACCGTATCGTTGACATCTGCATTCGTTCCGTTGGTAGCAAATTGGATCTTTTTTATATTCGCTATAGGTTCAGTGGCTAGGATATTGCCTGATTTATCAAGCAGTTGTATCGTATTTTCCACGAAAATCCATTGACCAATGATAGCAATATCCTGCAAAACTTCTGCACCGGAGCGCTGCTCTAAGACTAGGTTGGTTGCCATGGTTTGCAACGAGCAAAGAATGACACAAATAAGAATAAATGTATGTTTCATATTTTATTATCAAATTTGGTTGCAAATTTACAACAAAAAACGCACATACGCAAGAAAAACGAGAAATTTTATAAGAAAATGGGTTATAGTTGAGAGGCGAGAGGTTATTGGTTTATAGTTTATGGTTTATAGTTTATAGGTAAGATCAGCAGCTTTGCTGCATTTCCTCGCAAAAATGAAAAAGACCATCTTGTCTCACGACAGGATGGTCTCAATATATTATTAACCTTTTAATTTTATGTAAATTCTAACTCCGAGGATGAACAAGAGTATGAATAGTAAAGCAGTCGTCCATTTATAAAACTTAGGGACATACTTTTCGGGTGGATGCTCAATGGTTTGCGTGATATATTGGGTATTGTGGATGGTGTCGTGCACCTCACGGATGCGCCATCTATCGCGATACTCAGTGTGCGTGAGGTAGACTGTGTCGCCGCGAATAGACTCGCGAATATATATGCTATCGCGAAGAAGAATAGTATCAACTTTTGCGTTCTTCTGGATGTTGCTGATAGTATCGCTCTGTTGCATGATTGGCATCGATGATGTGCTGCTGCAACTCGGGAGGACAAGGATGGTCATAGCCATACTGAGTACCAGGAGAATAGTCAATGACTTCAAGAAGGATTTCTTCATGATTGTTTTGGGTTTTAAGGATGAGATCGGTTAATTGTTTTTCTTTGTCAGCGGGCACGAGGATACACCCTGTAGAGTGTTGTGGTTTTGTGCCGCGATGGAAGCGTATGCCACTGCGTTGTGGTACGTCCGTAACCAATGGTAGGAGACGTTTAAAACGGGGCGAATGGGTTACTTTGATGGGATAAAAGAGTGCGAGGATTTGGTATCCTTTGCGCTCGAGAGTGTTACAGAACCAACGACCATCTATGACCAGTCGCCCCGTAATGGCATTGCCTTGCGGCTTATTTCTAATCAATCGTATATACATAATTTTCTAGGGTTTATTAGTTATCTCCTGCTCGCCTTTGGCTCACGAAATCTAAATAAATCTATTGCTACGCCTATCCCACGCTTTTCCATGGTTCTCCGAAATCCATTGCCACCGCTAGCATTCGCTTCGCTCATCCGCTTAATCTTATGAATGTATCGGTACACATTTATAGACTGTCGGAGTCGTTGTAGTTAAGATTCAGCGGTCACGTTTTGGATGTTCCCAAAACGGGGAGCGGTGGCAATAGATTGCGGAGCACCTCGATGTATGGGAGGGTGTATGCGTAAAATAAGATTTATAAGATTTCTGCGAGCTTGCGAGCTAGGAGCTAAATTATTCTTTATACCGGTATTTGTAGTCGATGCCGATGAGTGAGCCGCTGAAGGTGAGTATTTCGCCAAAGGCGATGAGAACAGAGTGATGGACCTCCGCTAATGGAGGAGCCACAAATCCTGCCACCAGCATCGTGCACCCGAAGGTGCACAATGCCATAGCAAGGATAAGCTGAAGGTGCTTCATAATTCTAAATTCAAAATTCTAAATTCAAAATTACTTTAGCCTTCCCAAGTCTGATACACCTCGTTGAAGACGTAGCCCCACAAAGTGGTG
>JAZQTO010000024.1:0-2377 GCA_045630805.1 Paludibacteraceae bacterium | reverse complement strand
CATGCGCTTTGCGTGCTCCTTCTCCTGCTCAGCAGTCTCGGTGAAGATGGCTGCGATCTGCTCATAGCCCTCCTTCTTGGCCTGGCTTGCGAAATAGGTGTAGCGCATACGTGCCTGTGACTCGCCAGCGAATGACATCATCAAATTCTTTTCAGTCTGTGTTCCAATAATACTCTTTGCCATAATCTTATATTTTTTAATTGTTAAATGTTCTTGTTAGTGTTTGTTTTCGCTGCAAAGATAGGTGGAGTTTTTTTATTGTGCAAATAGATATTATATATCGTGTAATAAACGAAAGCTATTACTCCGATTCACTTATTTTTTATCTTATCGCCTTGATTGCCGCTTCGTAGTTAGGTTCGGTAGTTATCTCAGGAACCAACTCAGCATAGCACACCTTGCCATCGGGTGCCACCACTACTACTGCACGCGCCAATAGACTTGCAAGAGGACCATCGGTCATCAATACGCCATAGTCTTTTCCGAAGGTGCACTCATCGCGAAAATCGGATAGAACTACTACATTATCTATACCCTCGGCTCCACAAAATCGACTTTGAGCAAAGGGGAGATCGCGCGAGATGCACAGCACAATGGTATTGGGAAGAGAGGCTGCCAACTGATTAAATTTACGTACAGATGTAGCGCATATTCCTGTGTCAATACTGGGGAAGATATTCATCACTATAAACTTTCCTTTGCATTCATCAAGGGTGAATGATGATAAATCTCCTTTGACCAATTGTACTTTTGGACTCTTTTCTCCTACAGTGATGAATGTTCCATCGAGATGTATGGTATTTCCCTTAAATTTTGTTGTTGTCATAGTGTGTATTATTAAGTTATATCATTATAACATGTACTATATATGCATTGTTTTTGTAGTGCAAATATATACACACTTTCCCTATTGCACAAATAGAGAAATACTATCGGATGATAAACTGGGTCTATCTGACTTGTACTAAAACTTTATGGGTATACCTCAGATCATCTTACTGTGATGTGGAGGCAACTTTGCTTACGCTCATACTTCACATAGCATCGGCCTGCCTGATGCATGTCGTATACTGTTTGCATCAGTAGCTGAAGTAACTTGGGATCATTGGCTCTATGCTCTTCAGGTTTGTCGAAACGTACATAGGTGATGTCAACTGTCGTACCGTATTGGTGGCATGAGTTTGTAGATGCATTGACATTACCGCTGCGACGCAAGCGTTTGATGTGATTCTCGGTGCGGTAGACACTGGTAACAATAAAACGATGACGTCGATCATAGCCACGATTATAAAGCGAATCTTGAAATGCCTCGCCTAGCTCGTCGAGGAAGTCTTTGGCTTTAGGTACCAAATAGGGTGCAGAATGAATGAGTGGGTCTACCTTATAGAGTTTATTTGTCTCGATGCGCTTCAAACCAAATTTACCCACTTCGAGTTCTTCAATGGTGAGTGGACGTGGGGTACCATTGGCATATGCTGCCTCGAGTTGTACATCATTCAAATCAGAAAAAATCTTTGGGTAGTTGCGATAAGGATCGCGACGATCTTTAAGATTGGGATTATAGATGGGTTTCTCCTTCTTTATTTGAGGTACGAAGGATACATTTTCAATGATGAACTTGCGTAGATGAAAGTGGAACACTCCTCGTAGACTATATATTCCTGTGATAAATAGTATAACGATGAGCATTGTGGCTGTAATGATGGCTATACCCTTCTTGCAGAATAGGCGTCCATCGGTAAATAACGTCACTAAACGTAAGTATCGCCGCATCCAACCTTTGCCATACCAACAGATGATTTCTGCTACACAGGGTGCAATGCCTAATCCTATCTTATATCCCAATAGGTCGTGAGGTGCGGTAAACACACCGCATAGTGCCATCACCAATAGGTATGTAGGGTAGCCAATGTAAGCAAGTTGTCGTATAGGCCATTTCATTATTAGGCTTCCAAAGAGAAAAGCCATAGCAAAAGCTATAAGGAAAAATAATACTTTAAAGCGAAACCATGTACGTATCGTATAGTCATCGCCTACAAAGAGGATACCCACCATGTCTGTAAACAAGTAGAGGATGCTTACTAATGGAATAAGTCGTAGGACAAGTAAGTATATGTCTCTGCGTGTAATATTCATAACTCTGCAAAGTTAGTGCAAATTTCTAAGTATTTGTTGCAACATTGCTACTTATTTCATAACTTTGCAACGCATTGATGGGGGTGTGCTTCCACTTTTACCCCTGTCAAACGCTGCTCGAATGGTGGAATCGGTAGACACGAAGGACTTAAAATCCTTTGGCCAGTGATGGCTGTGCGGGTTCAAGTCCCGCTTCGAGTACCAAAGGAGACAAATCGTCATTTTGATGGTTTGTCTTTCT
>JAZQTO010000023.1:0-4695 GCA_045630805.1 Paludibacteraceae bacterium | reverse complement strand
CATACTGGCGAAGCACACGCCACGACTGGAGCAGTACTCCATCGACGAAGCCTTTTTGCATTGTGACCACATGCCCATACACGAACTCAAACCCTATTACGAGCAAGTGGTCAAACAAATCCGTAAATGGGTGGGCATACCCGTATCTATCGGATTAGCACCCACCAAAACACTCGCCAAGATTGCCAGCAAATATGCCAAGCAATACCCTGCCTACAACGGCGTGTGTATTATCGACACAGACGAGAAACGCCAAAAAGCCCTGCAAGGGTTTGCCATCGAAGATGTATGGGGCATTGGAAGGCAAGCACAGAAGAAACTGCTACCCGCAGGCGTAGTAACCGCATGGGACTTTAGCCAACGGCTGCCTGAGTTCGCCAAGAACCTGCTACACAAACCAGGACTACAGACTTGGCAAGAACTCAACGGCTACGACTGCATAGACATCTCTGAGCGTGCCGAGCGACAAAGTATATCGCAGTCGCGTACCTTTGAGCGAGGCATTACCGATCGAGCCACCTTGGAGAAAGCCCTGGCAGACTTCATGAGCTACTGCGCCGAAAAACTACGTAAACAGCACAGTCTGTGCCGCCAGTTTATCGTATATGCGCACACCTCACGTTTTGCCGAGGAAGATATGCAAGTGATCCATCAGGTAGTAACACTACCCTTCCCTACAGCTATCACCACCGAACTGATTGGCTACATGCTGGCCGCCTTGCGCAAGCAATGGAAGCCCTATCCATATAAGAAAGCAGGTGTGGTACTCATGAACCTAAGCAGCGCAGATAATGCTCAACAGATGCTGTTTGATGAGCGACCAAAAGAGCGCGACGAGCGACTACAGAAAGCCATCGATCACATCAACAGCCAGTATGGCAAGACGGCTGTCAAAATAGCCACACAAGTGCTCAGCACGGGCAAACCGCTCACGAAAAAAGAGAAACTCTCCCCCTGCTATACGACCAATCTGCGCGATATACTGGTACTGAAATGCTGATATGCGAGCCTTTATGTAAGAAAAATGTAACAAAATTCATTTTTTTTATTATTTTTCTTGCATATATGTGATTTTTATAGTACCTTTGCACCGAAATACTAATAACTCCACGCGTTAGAATACTAATAACCGCACAAGGTTAAAAACTAATAACCTCACACGGTAAAATACTAATGCTTGAACAAAACGCATATCAATATGGCTACACCACAAGAGAAATTAGCGAGTTCTTTAGAGGCTCTAAAGGAATTACAAGACAAAACCAATCAGTTGGTAATCAAGGGGAATGATGTATTAGGAGATACCCATACCAAGCGATTGGTAAGTAGTGGATTCTTGCAAGAAGTACTGCGCGGATGGTATATTCCATCTCGTCCAGGTTCTGAAGGAGACACTACCGTTTGGTATGCTTCCTATTGGGCATTTATCTCATCTTATGCACAATCTCGCTTTGGTGACGAGTGGTGTTTGACACCTGAAGCTTCCTTGAGTTTCCATGCAGGAAATACCATCATACCCAAACAACTAATCATTCGTTCACCAAAAGCCAGCAATAATATTACCAAGTTGCTCTTTGAATGTTCCGTATTGGATATCACAGCTGCCTTACCATCGCAAATAATCAAAGATGAGAACTATGGAGTACATCTCTACCCTATTGCTGAAGCATTAGTGTACTGTTCACCATCGTTCTACAAAGACTCTGCCATGGAGGCGCAGACATGTCTATCGCAGATAGCAGATGCGTCAGAGATATTGTCAATCGTGGCAACGAATGGTAATTCGGCACGAGCTGGTAGATTGATTGGTGCTTTTCGTCAGATGGGGCGCGAAACGATAGCAGAGGATATCCTAAGACGAATGAAAAGATTGGGATACGATGTCCGTGTTGAAAATCCATTTGAGCAAGCCCCTGCAATGGTGCTGCCACAAGCAGATCCATATAGCAATCGTATACGCCTTATGTGGGAAAGTATGCGCAAGGATGTATTGCGTATCATGCCTAAGGCAAAGCCATTGTTGGCAACAGAAGTGATACTGCAACAGATTGATGACAGATATGTCAAAGATTCTTATCACTCACTCTCTATTGAAGGCTATCGCATTACTGAAGGATTGCTTGAACGAGTGAGGGACGGCAAGTGGAATCCACAAGAGAATGCGAAAGATCAAGAGTATAGAAATGCTTTGGCTGCCCGTGGTTATTACCAATCCTACCAGTTGGTAAAAGAAACAATCAAACAGATATTAGAGGGCTTGCCTGCTGGTCTTGCGTTCGATCGCTACCACCAAGATTGGCACTTTGAATTGTTTGAACCATGCGTGCAAGCCAATATCATTGCACCAGCTGATTTAATGGGATATAGAAACCACCCTGTATATATTAGAGGCTCACGTCACACTCCTCTACCTGAAAGAGCAGTGCGTGATGCCATGCGTACTTTGTGCGAATTGATGAAAGAGGAAGAAAACGCTATTGTTCGTGCAATCTTAGGTCATTTTGTATTCGTGTACATACACCCATACATGGACGGCAATGGTCGTACAGCGCGATTTATAATGAACAGCATGCTTGTAACAGGGGGATATGATTGGGTAATCATCCCTACCGAAAGACGCGAAGAATACATGCGTGCATTAGAAATCGCCAGCGTTGAAAATGACATAACCAAGTTCTGCGAATTTATTGCAACATTACTCAAATAACACCTCAAAAAGTCTTGGCTTTTTGAGGTCGCCCAAGTCTGGAACTGCCCACCCAAATTGAGGTGGGCAGTTTTTTTCATGTACGGAAGATGTGACCATCAAATTCGGCATAATCTCCGCTCGTGTCCAAATTGCGCCATACTGCTTGCCAATCTATGAAGTTCTCAAGATGTGCGGGTATCTCGTAAAGCTCAAAATAGAGTTGCTCCGCGAAATCTTCGGGACAATCAAAATGCCCTTGATAGCAATCGTTGAAATCTTCCACGCTCGCCTCGCTGTCGTAATTGTCCAAATACGCCTCGTATGCCTCGCGCTTATCATTATCTAAGGCGGCAAACTCTTTTATTCTGTCATAAGTTTCTTCGCTCATGCCGCTCTCACAATACCAAGAATATGGGAAGCCTTCGTAATCTTGGAACATGAGCTCCACATCTTCCTCATCTGCATGCACGCGCTCGCAAAACTCCATAAATTCCTCGTAATCGGCAAAGCTTGCGACATCTACCCACATGCCCGAAATATCGCCGTTGTTGTACTTTCCATATGTGCCGCAATAAACTGCTGGCTCTCCGTTCAAACTTGCGCGGTGCGCGTTGATTTCCATTTGTGTGAGTTCCTCACGATAGAGTTTTCTTTCCATGTTTTTGTGGTTTTGTGCCGTTGGGGAGATTGCTCTCCCCGTTGGCGGATTTTACTTATTATTTATAATTACTTGCTCGCGTGTAAACTTGAACTCTACAGGGTAATAGGTGTGACCTTGCTCGGTGGTTACAGGTGCGCCCCAAAATAGGTAGGCATGCTCTCCTCTGCGGACTTGTGCGCCTTTGGCTTTCCATCCCTCGAAAGTGTCCATTTCTTGACCTACAACATTGTAGCACTCACGGAGTAAATCGTTACGCTTAAACTCGGTGCGACCTGCTGCCGTTGCCATTTCTACAAGCCCTTTAGTTATGACTTTGAGATGTTCGCGGTACGCTCTCATTTTGCTTGATACTTGGGCAGTTGTTTGCTCTGTTGCTTGGTTCTGTGTTTGTTTCTTTGTTGCCATAGTTGTAAAATTTTAGTAGTTAAACGATTTATTTATTAGTTATTATTTCCATGATTGGCTCGTGTATTCAAAATCTAAATACTCTTCGTAAATGTCGCCCCAATTCAAATCTTCTTCATTTGCGGTATTGCTGAAGCGGTGAGAAACCTTTACATTTACTTGGTTGTTCATTACTTGGTTGCTGAACTCAAGACCGAAAGAAATACTAAGTTGTGCCATAATTGTAATTGATTTGTAGTTTAACATTTGCGTTTAATGCCGTTAGCGTTTGATATAACCTTTACGGTGCTTTATAAGTGTTCGGGCAGAGTGTCAACAAGGTTTTTGGAAAACAATACTCGTTTTCTCGATGGCGGTTAGGGAGAAAAAGGAAGATTTTTTAGGTAACGACAAAACTCCGTGTAACCTTGTAGGCTAACGGAGAACGTAACTAACTTTGCACCGGAAAGGATGTATCAACAAATCGCTAAGGCAGGGAACAATAGCAGATGTAACGGCAGCAAACAATCAATGCAGGCATGACGACAGCGAAGCATTTTCTTCTTGAGGTAGGCAACATACAAGGGATGAAAACAATCAAGTGCAAAAAAAAAATGGTAGCACAGCCCCAGCCATGCTACCAAAGAAAATAGAGTCATTCTATGCTCTTAGAAAATGAAACCGTTATGCCTATGGATTATAAAAAATAAAGCATTTATTATACCAATTTATGCTAATATTGGTATATAATTGATTAATAAAGAATCTAATAAAAATTGTAACAGATTGAATATGAAAAATACGTAGAAGTATATAGTCCTGTCTTGTCCTGAAATAAGTAGACACTAAAAAGTGTCATTATGAAGTATAAATTTAGTAAAACGGACAAGATGCGTATTGTTCACGAGTATGAAACAAGCGACTTAAGCTATGCAGAGTTAGCAAAAAAGTATGGTATTCC
>JAZQTO010000022.1:0-43857 GCA_045630805.1 Paludibacteraceae bacterium | reverse complement strand
TACCGCCGTGTGACACCTTCCGGCGAAGTAGCATACGACACCACAGCTATCCGCCAGACCGGCGACATCAACGCTATTCGCGTGGAAGCCGCTGTCAATCACTACTATAGCAACACGGGCTTTTGGAAACTCCAACTCTATCACTATAACTCCGAGCGCGGTGTACCTGGTGCCATTGTAAATAATGTTTGGCGCAATGGCGAACGCCTTTGGGATCGCAACTCCTTCCTTCAAGCCTCATGGCAAGACGAACTATTCAACCGTTGGTCGGTACGCGTAAATGCCAAGTATGCCAACGATTATACCCGCTATATCAACAACGATGACAAACTCATCCATGTGGAGAACCAATACCTCCAGCAAGAGGCATACTTCACCATGGCGCACAAAGTGCGCATCTTCGATTGGTGGGATGTAAGTGCTGCCTATGACCTGCAATACAATGCTCTCAGCATGTATGCAGAAGCCTATCGCTTCACCCATTGGCTCAGCGCCGCCACCGCCATCAATATCAAAAACTACCTACGCCTCCAAGCCAGCGTATTAGGGACGTTTGTTCAAGATGCTTCACAATCAAACAACTCTGAACGCGAAGCCCTGAACAATACTGAACAGCCTGCCAAGCAGGCGCTGAACACAAAGCTGACTCCAGCTTTGTTCCTCTCCTACCGTCCTACGCAGCTCGTTGACCTCCGTCTCAACGCCTTCTACAAACAGAGTTACCGCTATCCAACCTTCAACGACCTCTATTACACGGACATGGGCAACGCCTACCTCAAACCCGAGTTAGCGAAGCAGCATAATGTCGGCTTGAGTTTCACACAACCTTTCCGCATCGCGGAGCAAAAAGGATCTGAGTTCCGCCTCAATGCCGATTACTACTATAACCGCATTTCCGATAAGATCATCGCTTACCCCAAAGGCCAGCAGTTCCGCTGGACAATGCTCAACCTCGGACTAGTGAAGATTAATGGTGTGGATTTGAATGCGCAACTGCATTTCGTATTACCCAAGAACTTCTACCTTACCGCCAAAGCGCAATATACCTACCAAACAGCCATCGATGTCACCGACCCAAATGACTCCTACTACGGTGACCAGATACCTTATATCCCTTGGCATTCGGGTAGTGCAGTCGGTATGTTTGGCTGGCAAAACGACTGGCAGCAGTATGGTTTAAACTATAGTTTCATCTATGTCGGCGAACGCTATAACCAGCAGGAGAACATCATCTACAACTATACCCAACCTTGGTATACTCACGATTTGAGTCTATTCGGAGAATGGGACATCAAACCTATATCCCATAGCCGCAAAGCGGCGTCCAATAGGCAGAATGCCGTCCAATATCCTATAACTTTGCGCCTCGCGCTAGACATCAATAACTTGTTATCGCAGGACTACGATGTTATCCTCAACTACCCAATGCCCAAACGCAATTACAAATGTACTATCAGCATCACATATTAAGAACCAAGACAAATGACCTTAGAGTGTGGCAGTCAATGCTGATTAGTCTTTGCTCCTTGCTCCTTATTCCTTGTTCCCTCATCTCCTGCCGTGGCGACGAAATCATCTTCCCTGCGGAGTATGAAGTTTTGCCGATGGAATCGAAAGAATTGAGCAGTTTTGCGCAGAATGAACCCATTGGCATGTACCTACTCAACGAGGGTAATATGGGTAGCAACAAAGCAAGTATTGACTATGTAGATTTCTGCAATGGTTATTATATTCGTAACATCTACGGCGAACGCAATCCGAATGTCATCAAAGAGTTGGGCGATGTCGGCAACGACATCCAAGTCTATGGCAATCGCCTCTATGCCGTCATCAACTGCTCGCACAAAGTGGAAGTAATGGACTTGCACACTTGTCGTCGCATTGGGCAGATAGACATCCCTAATTGCCGTTACATTCGTTTTCACGGGGATAAGGCGTATATCAGTTCCTATGTCGGTCCCGTGAGCATAGACCCAAATGCCCAACTGGGTGCCATCTTTGAAGTGGACACTGCTACACTTCGTGTAACTCGCAAAGTAACAGTGGGTTATCAACCCGAAGAATTCGAGATTATTGGCAATCACCTCTACGTCGCCAACTCTGGCGGCTACCGCGCACCCGAATATGATTCTACACTTTCGATAGTGGATTTAACGGACTTCCGCCAAGTCAAAAAGATACCAGTATGCGTTAACCCTCACCGTGTACGCAAAGACCCATACAACCGTCTATGGATCACCTCCCGCGGCAATCACAAAGACGTCCAACCACAACTAGTGTGCCTCTCCCCTATAGCCAATAGCCTATTGCCTATAGCACCAGCAGTTTCTGAAATGGTCATTATTGGCGATTCCATGTATTTCTACGGTTCCCATTGGAGCGATGAAACAATATCCAACCAAACCACCTACGGAGTCTTCAATATCCAATCCCAAATCCCAAATAACCCATATCCAATATCCAATATCCAATCTTTCATTACCGATGGAACCGAGAAAAACATCAAGATTCCATATGGCATACAAGTCAATCCTTATAACGGCGATATATATATTACAGATGCAAAAAACTATGTTTCAAGCGGTCAACTACATTGCTACTCGCGCGAAGGCAAACGCAAATGGTCTGTGCGCACGGGTGATATCCCTGCTCATATGTGCTTTGTCTATCGTTAGTTGCGAGCCCTACATACCCATGGTCAATCTTGGCATAGAAGATACCTATGCCATTGAGCGCATGCGCACCCTTATTCTCCATCCTGAGTACGAAGGCGAAGCTTATGAGTGGTGGATAGCCTACCCCCAACCCCTCCCTAAAGGGATGGGAGCAGAAGACACAGAAAGATTACTTTCTACAGAAAGAGATCTTATCTTCTGCCCAAAGGATACAGGCATATACTTCCTTCGACTGAACATCATCGACCAACATAACCCTGTTACTCACCAATTCAAGGTAATAGTTTGGGAGGAACAAGTGGCGTATTCCCCATATATTTCTAACGTATTGGAGTACAATCCTGCCCCTGGGCAGTTTATCAATACCATGCCGCAGTATGAGGAGGGGGACACCTATGCCACCATGCTGCAAAAAGTGGAAGAATCCATTGCAGGCACTAACCGCACGCTTATCTCCCTTGGCGCATGGGGTGGGTATGTTACTTTCACTTTCGACCACTCTGTAGTCAACTCTCCTAAGCAAGCTGACTTCCTCATTGAAGGCAACTCGTTCTATGCCTCTACTACCAGCAAAGGCGGTAGTAGCGAACCTGGCATCGTGACGGTCAGCATTGATATCAATCAAAATGGTTTGCCTGATGATCCATTTTATCAACTTGCTGGTAGTGAGTACGCTAACTCAAACACTCTACACCATTATTCCCTAACCTACTACCGTACCCCCGCTGACCATATGCCACAACCTGATAAGAACAATTCCATTACCGACTCTACCTATATTCGTTGGACAGACAACCAAAATCAAGCAGGTTATCTGCATAAAAACACCTTCCATACGCAAGAGTATTTCCCTCAGTGGCTTGCGGATTCCGCGCTCACTTTTGTGGGTTCTCGTTTGCCGAATAATGCTTATGACCCGAATGGAAAAGGCGCATATTGGATACAACAACCCTTTGAGTACGGCTATGCCGACTGCCATCCAAACGATAGTATTGCTCGCTGTTCGTTTGATATTGATTGGGCAGTTACAGATGATGGCAAGCCTATCTATTTACCCTGTGTGGACTTCGTGCGCGTCTATACGGGTGTCTTCCAACAATGCGGTTGGACAGGCGAAATCTCCACCGAAATATCCCATGCCCGCGATTTGCACGTAGAATAGATTATTTCCTTTTGTACATCATATGTCTGAGATTTTTCCTATCGTTAGTCCTAATGGTCAGGTTATTGGTCAAGCTAGCCGTGCGCATTGTCACGATGGCAGTCATTTGTTACATCCCGTCGTTCACTTACACGTATTCTCACCATCGGGTGAACTTTATCTCCAGCGCCGTGCTATGCACAAGGGGCTGCTACCCGGTTATTGGGACACAGCGGTAGGTGGTCATGTCAGTTGGGGTGAGAGCATTGAGCAGGCACTTGCTCGTGAGGTAAAAGAGGAGATCGGCATCACGGATTATGTGCCTGAACATGTGGAAACTTATCGTTATGATAGTGATCGCGAGAGTGAGATGGTGCATGTCTTCCGCACCACTTATGCAGGTCCATTTTTCTGGAACGATGGCGAAGTAATGGATGGCAGGTTTTGGAGCAAAGCTGAACTTCGCGAAGCGATGGGGAAGAATATTTTGACTCCCAATCTTGAGATGGAACTTCAACGCTTTGGGTTTATCTAAAAACAACGGCTACCCATCGAAATAGATATGGAACTCTATCGTTATGAACCCGTCATGAACCCGTAAAAGACAGGGAATAGACTGAGAAGCAAAACTTACGTTCTCCGTTATACCTCCGTAATCCCTCCGTAAAAAGTAACTAGAAATAAGGGCGTAACAATAACTAGGGCATGCTCATTCAAGCATGCCCTAGTTGTAAGTTAAAAAGTTTTACGCTCGCAATGCGAGCTGTTTCAAAAGTCCTAAGGAATTAGAGAACGCCGATCTCTTTCAAGACAGCAGTAGTTTTAGCGACAGCCTCCTCGCTTGCTGCGAAAAGTGCCTTCTCTGCCTCGTTCAATGGCAACTCAACGATCTTCTCAATACCGTTCTTACCAATGATACATGGAACACCAATAGTGATATCGTTGTAGCCATACTCTCCCTCAAGATAAGCTGAACATGGGATCATCTTCTTTTGGTCGTTGATTACGCTATCTGCTACCGCAGCAGCTGCTGCACCTGGAGCCATCCATGCACTAGTACCAAGAAGACCAGTAAGAGTAGCACCACCTACCATAGTGTCTTTAGCTACTTGCTCGAGTTCTTCTGCGCTAATCATCTCGCTAACTGGCATACCTTTGTAAGTAGCAAAACGAGTCATAGGGATCATAGTAGTATCACCGTGACCACCGATAACGAAGCCCTCTACCTCGTTAGCATTGCAACCCAATTTTTGGCTCAAGAAATATTTGAAACGGCTGCTATCCAAAGCACCACCCATACCAATGACACGGTTGCGTGGCAAACCAAGTGCCTTGTATGTGAGGTATGCCATAGTATCCATAGGGTTAGATACAACTACGAGAATAGCATTAGGAGAGTACGCCAAGATTTGGTCAGCAACACTCTTAACAATCTTAGCATTCACACCAATAAGCTCCTCACGAGTCATACCTGGTTTACGTGGAAGACCAGATGTGATAACAACTACATCAGAGCCAGCTGTTTGGCTATAATCGTTGGTAACACCTTTCACTACAGTGTCAAAGCCCAACAATTGAGCGGTTTGCATGATATCCATGGCTTTGCCTTCTGCAACGCCTTCTTTGATGTCGATAAGGACAACTTCGCTGGCAACTTTCTTAACTGCCAACACATTTGCGCATGTAGCACCTACGTTACCTGCGCCTACTACGGTTACTTTTGACATAATTGGTTTAAATTAGTATTTAAGTGATACAATATTTACAATTTTTCGCAAAGGTACAACAAAATTTGCACATACGCAAATTTTTTGTTTTAAAGTTTTGAACTTTCCCTCTGGCGGATCTCTCTAGGGAGTGCCCAGCAGCGCTCTTGCAATCGCACTATATCGCTCTCCAACTGAAGAATCTGCGGAGCAAGTTCTGCCTGCAAAGTCTCCTCTGCCTGCATATACTGCGTACGCAACTGCTCTAGTTGATTTTGCTCTTTGGTCAATCGTTCTTGAAGTTGTTCCCACTCCATAAAGAGTTGTTTAGCCTCTTGGGAAAGGAACGCATCGACCGAAGTGTAGATCACAGAGTCATTGATTACGAAGGAAATAGCATCGTGTAGTTTAGAGGGGTCAGAAAGTTTAGAAGGGTCAGAAAGTTCAGAGGGTACGTTGTCTGAACGTTCGGTCTTATAAAATGCGCGCAACTGTGCATAAGCAGCAAGACTATCAGAGGTCATTCCACGGCAATATTGTTTTTGTTCTGGAATAGCCAAGGAATAAATATGCACATAACCTTGTGGGGCAAAACGATCCGTAGCCAAGTAAGCAACTCCCTGATTTTCATCAACTATATACATATATTCATTTGCAGGAGAGTTATACGGAAAGCCTAAATTTTCTGGCGCGGTATAGAGTTCTGTGGCCGTATTATAACGGGATATGTAGATATCCCACCCACCTAAACCATTGGAATCTTGGGCTGCAAAATAGAGTGTCACTCCATCATTGAGGAGGTATGGAGATATTTGGGATGTGGTAAAATTGATAGTTGTAGGCAATGTGTCTGAAGTGGTCCATGTATCGAGCAATCGATGAGAGGAGAGCAAAAGCTGGTTAGAATCAACGAGTTGAGACCAAAGACGATGATCACCACGCTGATTGGTAAACTCTATTCCACCCAAGGAATCATACTGCAAACGTCCTGCTTCTGGAGAAAGTGAGCATTGCAGCAACATCTGATGGAGAGGTACTAATACCGAATCTATAACTGTTACTCGTTCTACACGACGTAAATAACGTTGAATTTTCTCCGCATGAGCCATCTGCTGTGCGATATAAGGTTCGCGCTCATTAGGTTCGGTCAAGGAAGAGAGATATTTATTATACGCCTCGATAGCCGCATCGGCATGCCATTGCTGCAGATAAATCTCTCCCAAATAGAAGTACTTGAGCATATAGCGGTCGCCAGCCTTGTCAAAATACTGTATTGCAGTAGCCAAATCACCTAACTCTTGTGCACAGCGTGCGTAGCGATACAGATATAACGCTTCACGTGGGTAACTCTTGAGAAGCTTGCCATATTGCTCCTGTGCGGTGGCATAATCCCCAGCCTGAAAAAGTTTATCCGCACTAGCATGTGTCTGCGCCACAGCCAGCAAAGCACAAGCTAAAAATAGTATGAGAGAATAGATTTTTCGCATAATTTGCTGCAAAGGTACAACTTTTTTTTGACATATGAAAAAAAAGTTGTAATTTTGCACCTGATGAAGCATATTCGTATTATATCTCCCTCTGGAGTGATAGCTCCTGAATTGATTAGTCAAGCCCAGGCTCGTCTGGAGTCTTGGGGCTATCGTGTGTCTATTGGCAAGAATGCCATGCAACAATACGGTCGTTTTGCAGGAACCACAGCGCAACGCCTAAGCGATATCAACGAGTCCTTGGCAGACCCTAGTATTGACATTATCCTGTGCAGTCGCGGAGGATATGGATTGCAACAAGTAATAGATCAGATTGTGCTCCCTACTCGACCCAAAATAGAATGGCCATTGGTGGTGGGTTACTCAGACATTACTGCCTTGCATAGCCTAATGGCGCTACATGGAGTGCCAAGCTTGCATATGTCTATGTGCAAAGATTTGAGCGAACTCGCAGATAACGATCCTACCCTTTTAGCCATGCGGGAAGCACTAGAGGGACATACAAAAAAAATGTGGAGCGAAGAGCAAAAAGTGATTGGCGGAAACCTCAGTGTCCTTTATGGTTTGCAAGGTACACCATGGGATCTCAATCATATCATCGACAATATGGACTCAGCACCTATCCTACTCCTTGAGGATATAGCCGAATCACACTACCACATTGATCGCATGATGAACAACCTGCGTCTAAGCGGTGTACTAGGACGTATTAGCGGTCTGATTATCGGACATTTTACGGATTGTAAGGACGATGAACGTATGGGTTGCCGTATTAAAGAGACGATACAACAAGCTGTCAGCGGGTATGACTATCCAGTCATAGAGGCGCCTGTGGGACATGAACAATCGAATATGCCTATTATGCTAGGTGTAGGGTGTAGAGTGTAGAGAGGCGAGGTATTCTTGCTCGCTTTGGCCAGGAGTGGGATGTAATTCCGCTTTGTGCAATAAGCCCAAAACAGCCAAATCCATAATCGTAGAATATCCACTGCGCGCAATAATCGTGGTGGCTTGCTCCATAGCCTCTAACAACGCTTGGTCGCTGAGCGAAGCAACCATTGTGATATTATTTCGAGAGATTATCGTTTGCGCCTCCGCCACTTTTCCCCGCACAATCAGCACCTTATCTGGCGTGTTCGCATAGCGTTCAAGGATTGCCTGCTCAAAAATGCTTCTTTGTGGTTCCAAACCCGATAGGATTGCCACCACCTTATATTCGGAGTTCCATCGGAGTTCCTTCGGAGTTCCTTCGGAGGAAGTAAAGCGTGATAGTGGACCAATATACTTGACGTATGTGTCAAAGCAGCCTCCATGACATAATTCGCCCGCAAGGCTATTCTCGCTATTGGCAAAATCAGGCACCCATACCTCGTGATACCTTTTTAATACGCATGCGTGTAACGCGCGCGCGAGTGGTTGAAAGATACGCAAACGGCGAGGCAAACGCACATAGAGTTGGTGAGTGATATAGACACAACGCGTTTGACGAGTGAAGAGACCAAAACGATTATCCGAAATAATCAAATCAAAATGCTCAATGGCTAATTGTTGGCGCAAATAGTAGTGGTCAGCTATCGTGAAACGCAGCAGAGCCGGTATAGCACGAAGATAAAAACCACGTTGTTGGTCATTAGCGGTATAACGCAACTCCAGCGAAGGAAGTTGAATCACACGCAATTGCGGAAAATGGCGTTGCAGTAACAAGAGACTCTCTCCATCACCGCCCAACACCACCTCATCGCCTCGCTCCAGATACTGGCGAACAAGTGGAATACATCGGGTAGCATGCCCAAGTCCCCAATTGAGTGGTGCTATGAGGATTTTCATGCCGAGACAATGACTTCTATTCCCTTCTCTCGCAGCGGTGCCGCTATCTCGTTCATCTTGTCAAGAGGAATCTTGGATAGGGTTTTAAGCGGAGTGGCACGATCAATGACGTAGATCATCACTTGCTTTGGACGCAGATAATCAACCGCACGATACCATGCAGCCAATTCTTCGGGAGTGGTATTATCAATGATTCGTCCTTCATACTCTCCTGTCAAGAAACATGTTTGAAGCGTAAAATCGCCATTAAACACCGATAGACGCTCTACAATCTGCTCCACAGTGAGAGAAGGATTGACTGGTTTGTCTATCAAGCGCATAGTGGAGGTAATGGCTGAATCTAACTTGAGTATTCGGTTGTCACATAGGCGCAAAGCCTCTACCACATCCTCTCGAAAAAGTTGAGTAGAATTGCTCAGTACCGAAATCTTAGCACCTGGACAATACTGATCACGCAAGGCACAAGTATCTTGAATGATACCTAAAAACTCAGGATGCAGTGTTGGTTCGCCATTGCCGCTGAAGGTGATTACATCAAGCGGAGAGTTGAGAGTTGAGAGTTGAGAGTGAAGTGATTCTCGGACCTCCTCGCGGGTCGGTAGTTGCGGATGAGAAACTGGTTGATTCCACCCACATTCGCAATAAACACAATCAAAAGTACAGAGTTTAGCATCCGTAGGCATAAGATTGACGCCCAACGAAACACCTAATCTTCGAGAGCGGATAGGACCATATATGATGGATGAGAATAACATCGGTAATGTCGGTTAAGCGGTTATACAATGACACGGTTTCCGAGTGCCTTGCAGAGCTGGGCACGGATCTGCTCAAGGAGTTGTTTTTGTTCCAAGAGAGTGAGCTGCATCTGCCAATCATCGCGTGCTTTCTCCAACAGCGTATGAAGTGCATCTAAGCGCTCTGTAACAACAGTGTACTTCAGTTCTAGCAATAAGCGCTGTACAACATCGGGCAAGTCTTCTCTCTCATCCCTTTCCACTTCTTGTACTACATTTTCGGAGACTGTTTGTTTGTTATAGATACGACTCAACTGATACTTGTCAGCAATCATCTCCGCCGCGAATTGATTGATAGCAGGATCTGGATGATACTGATAGAAGGTGGCTGCAATAAACTCATCGCTATAGTTATTGCTAAACTCATCTATAATCTGCTTGTGCAGAGGATTATCAAACTCCATATTATCGGCACGCAATTCGTTGATGATATACTCACCCACCGAAAGTGTACGGCCATCCTCAAACTGATAAATGATATGCTCGCCATAGCGCACAATCACCTGCAATAGATTGAGAATATTTTTTTCTCTAGGCGTCAAAACTTGTGGTATATTAACCAGTTGAGGAGGAGTTTGGATCGGGGTTGTAGATGGAGTAATATCAGGTTGGTTCTCTGTTCCTATTGGAGCAGAAGGATTGGCTTTGCGCTTGACATCCTCCATATGTTTGGCTCTGAGTTCGCGCACCTTCTTGGCTAAAATATCCTCTGGAAAAGCCAAGAGAACAGCCGTCTCTTTGACATAGACTTGACGCTTAATAATGTCCGGAATCATAGCTATTGATTGGGCTATGGTAGTAATCATCTCCGAACGTTTAGTAGGGTCATTATTGGCCTCTTCGCTGAGGAGTTTGGTTTTGAATCGAATGAAATCTTGTTGGTTATTGAGCAAGAACTCTTGTAGATCCGCAGCATTAGTCTTGCGTGCAAAGCTATCTGGATCCTCACCATCTGGAAGGAGAATAATGCGGACATTGAGTCCTTCCTCCAACATCATATCTATTCCGCGCATGGCAGCTTTGATACCCGCTTTATCGCCATCATAAAGGAGATTGATATTCTCCGTAAAGCGATGAATGAGACGTATCTGCTGGTAGGTGAGTGCAGTACCACCAGATGCCACGACATTCTTGATACCCGACTGTACCAGTTGAATCACATCCATTTGTCCTTCCACAAGGTAGCAAGCATCATTGCGAGAAATCTCTTGCTTAGCTTGGTAAAGACCAAACAGTTCGTTGTGTTTCTCGTAGATAAGAGAAGTGGGCGAATTGACATACTTACCCGCTTTGTCATTCTGCACCAAGATACGGCCAGCAAAACCTACAATCTTACCACTGACTGAAATAAATGGGAAAATCACACGCCCACGGAAGCGATCATATAGTCTTCCGTCTTGACTCTTGGCACAAATACCGGTACCTACATATGGAGGATTAGCCGCATCGTTGAGGAGGTATTTTTCGTTATATCCTGCTTTTTTGGCTACTTCCCAGAATTTTGTTTTTTCAGGAGCATAACCAATTTGAAATAGTTTGATGATATCGTCTCTCAATCCTCGTTGACGCAAGTAAGACAGGGCTATCGCTGAACCTTCAGGGGTCTGGGTAAGTTGCTCTTGGAACCATTTGTTAGCAAAATCATTGACCACCAACATCGATTCGCGATCGTCTTGTTTTTGCTTATCTTCATCGGAGAGTTGTCGCTCCTCAACCTGTATATTATACATGGAAGCAACCGTTTTGAGCGCCTCCACATAGGAACACTGTTCTATCTCCATGATAAAGCCAATGGCATTACCTGCCTTGCTACAACCAAAGCATTTGAATATACCCTTGGATGGGGAGACATTGAACGAGCCTGTCTTTTCGTTATGGAACGGACAGAGTCCAATCAGGTTAGCGCCCCTACGTTTGAGAGTAACATAGCGGCCTACCACTTCTTCTATTTTTGCCGCTTCAAAAATGCGGCTTACCGTTTCTCTTGGAATCATTGTGTAATAGTTTAGAGTTTAGTGTTTAATGTTTAGAGTTATTTAGATTGCCAAAGATAGATACCCACTTTTATCTGCCATTGGTCAAAACGACCACGGGTTCGAGGGTGACCTCCATTGGTATCTGTATAATCAAATTGACTAGCCTTATATGGATTAATCAAGCCAAAATCATATCCGCCACGCAAGAAGTAGCGCTGGTATTGAAAACCAGCACCGATACCCCATGTCACATTGATGCGCTTAAGCGCATAGTCCTTCATCTGTTCAACAGAATAAAGATTATCCGTTTCAGTCATAGTAATCCCATTCTCATTGCCTGAGTTCATGTACCACTTCTCATTCAATGATAATCCACATTGCAAAGTAGGACCTGTATAAAGAATAATCCAAGTACGCTTAGCAATCTCAAACTTGTATTGCCAATCAATAGGAATCTCTAGTTGATGATACTGTGCTTTAGAACGAATTTTAGGATACTCCACAGGTTGATTGTTCACTTTCTTCATCCAATCAGTATTATTAGCACCAAAAGTATAATTCAATCCCATCGTCACACCAAAACCTTTGATAATCGTAGCATCATAGACCAAACCCACTTTCAATCCGTTGTATGCAGTAACGTCAAGAGTAGTTTTGGAGGCTACAGAATTAAGTCGGGTAATAGGTCGAGCATATCCGAATTGGACGCCCAAGTAGTCTTGCGCACTAAGCATCATAGCGCTTGCGCAAATAAAAAGTATCAATGTTAATCGTTTCATAAGATATAATTATTTTCTATTTCGTTTTCTTGATGACGAATTAGTATACTCACCATCTTCTGCATCTTCTTCCTCCTCTTCTGCTGAAGCAGCCGAAACGGCTTGTGCATCAGGTCTTGGTGTACGTTCTGGACGGAGGAATACATCAGCAGGACGGCGAGGGCGTTCTTGCACCGCCCAAAAGAAAGTGACCAAGAACTTGTCATCTTCAGTAGCCTGACTCATAGGAGACATCACCCCCGTAGTCGCTGTGGTAAATATCATATAATCAACCACTCGATCCTTGAGATAAACTTGGATAAAACTACTTTGCGTTTTATTCACTCCAAGATAGGAGCCATCCTCTTCGCGGGGATAAAATACCGTTTCTGCATTACCCTGAACATCTACCAAATAGATATCTCCATCGCGGACATACGCATACATTTCCTTACCTGCCATTTGGTCAAACTCATTATCACCCTCTTGCTTGCTCATAATAGCATTACCCCAGCCATGAAGATGATCCAACTCATTATTCTTAAAATGGATTGTAATCGTATCCGCAGAAACTTGATTATCCTCATTCCAACACACAGGATCACCAACCAATAACGCCATGGAATCCTTACCATTATAATGCATCGAATCACAAACTACCTGTATATCTTCCCTATAAAGGCGAACATTGTAGAATGCGCGTACTTGCATATAAGAGGTATCAACCCATTGCGTATCGGGAGCAGGATATATCCAAGTTGAATCAACCCAAATACTATCTTGAGGCACTAGAACCGATATACGGTGGGGCAACTGCCGAGTAAAGAGTGTATCCGCATGGACATAAGTGTACATCGTGGAATCGGACCAATCTACCAGCAGAGCACTATCTGTAGCATATCCACTATCCGTATTTTCCCACATCTCACCACGATGACCATAAAGTGTTACATGATTAGATGAATCTACGCTCTGCATATTTCCTCTGACACGACCATACCCGGCTAACTTATCGTAATAAATCGTATCACCCGTCAAAGTCATACCATCAGAATGAACAACTTGAGAACGATTGAGCAACATGGAGTATTCAGTCTCGGTATTATACCATCCTTTGGAAGAAAGAATAGTCGTTTCTTCTTCATAAACCACGCGCGTTGGACTCACCAAATCCGCTTGATGAGTAGCAGTATTGTAGCATAAGGTGTCTGATGTCAAAATAAAATTAGGATGAACTAATCGCACATCGCCACTAAATACAGCTTGGTCATTATAAGGCGTATATTGTCCACGTAAAGAAGTGAGCGTATTGATACTATCTTCTATCATACCACCCTCAAAATAATACGCTATATCCTTTGCACGATCATAATTAAGGTAGTCAGTAGTCAAAGTAGCACCATCATGCAAGAGGCGAACATTGCGACGAAACTTAGCCAACTTGGTATCGCCATAATAATACAACACATCACCCCAACCCTCAAGGCTGTCTCCTTGAATCAAATGTACGTGACCAAAAGCATGCAAGGAATTATCCTTCTCGAAAAAGTACGCCGAGTCACAATACATCAATGCCGAATCGTGACGAAAACATACATTTCCTACTAGAATCTGCACATCAGGCAGACGTTTTTCATCAAAAGATAAGGTCTCTGAATGCTCCAAATAAACCAATGATTGCTTCTTCTGTTCGGCATATCCACACAAACAGAACAACAACAATACTACTATGTAAGCGAATGATCTCAAACCCTTAGCCTTTACTCATGCACCCAACCTGGGTATTGAAAATCACATCCACGCCATGATGGATCAATAGAGACATAAATCTCCTGTTGTTTATCGCGAATCCACTTGTCTATCAATTCACCACTCAACTTCTGCTCATACATATCGCGAATCACCTGAAAATCATCCACCAAATTCGCCTTATGCGCATCGCGTTTGCTCTTGAGACGCACTATCGCACAAATCTCCTTGTTCTTGGTTCGATCTACCATAGCAAATGGTTGACTCACCTCGCCCTCTTTGAGCACATAAATTTGCTTAGCAATCTCTGCTGGCAAATCTTGGTACTCAAACTTACTTGCTCCGGTATTCATATTGGTCATCGTACCGCCGCTCATCATCGTATTTTTGTCCTCTGAGAACTGTGCAACAGCCAACTCAAACGGCATTCCGCTATCCACCACTAGACCACGGATAGAATCCAAACGCTCTACTGCACGCACTTTATCATCTACAGAAACACGAGGTTTAAGCAATATGTGGCGACAGTTAATACGATCACCCTTCTTTTCTATCAACTGGATAATGTGATATCCATACTCCGTCTGGACAATACGAGAAACACGTTTGGGATCAGTCAAGTTAAATGCTACATTGGCAAATTCACTCACCAATTGACCCTTACCTACAAAACCTAATTCTCCACCACGCTTAGCGGACTCCACATCCTCCGAATATAGACGAGCTAACATTCCGAAATCAGCATTACCACTATGCACACGCTCCGTAAACTCACGCAAACGAGTCTTGATACGCTCGGTTTCCTCCAATGGAACGGTAGGTTCAATACTCAAAATTTGCACCTCTACCTGAGCTGGCACCATAGGAATAGAGTCCTGTGGAAGCGAATTGTAATATCGGCGAATCTCCGCTGGAGTAGGATTGATATTCTCTGTAAGCTTGGCTTGCATCTGCTGAATAATCATCTGATTGCGCACCATGGTCATCATTTCTTCACGTATTTCGCTACTGGTCTTGCGGAAATACTCCTCCATCTTCTCCTTGCTACCAATCTGGGAAATGTAATAATTCATTCGCATATCCACCTGGCTACTAACGGAAGATTCATTTACCTCTATAGAGTCTAGCTCTGCCTGATGCAAAAACAGCTTTTGGATAGCCAACTGCTCTGGAATGACGCAATAAGGATCACCCGCAATAGGTTGTCCCTCGTATTGCGCACGCAGACGCTCCTCCTCCACTTCACTACGAAGAATAGCCTCTTCACCTACTATCCAAATAACCTCGTCTATCACATTGTCTTGAGCAATTACCACTTCGCTCGAAAACCAATTACCAAGGACTAATAAGCCTATAATCAATAATTTATTTCGCATATCGTTTCAACTTACCATTTTTAATTGATTTATCATATAATTCATTTCGCATACTATCTAAAAACTCCGTACGACGCGCTCGCAAAATATTCATCTCAATATCTTTGCGCGCATAATCGAGCGGCATCACACCACCCGCAGGGTAATAATCTACCACTTCCAACATATAGGTGTTGATAGAGTCCTGCAACTCCACATGTTTATTCTTTCGAACAAGTTTAGTTAACTCTGCTTTCTCCAAAGGCATATAGTCTATCACCTCCTCGCATAGTTTCCAGTCCTCCACAAATAGCTCATACCCCACTCCATACTGATAGACATATTTCTCAATCCACTCCAAGGATTCTGAATCATCAAGTTTGCCCAAATGCTTGCGCAAATCAACCATATTAGGTGCGCCATTAGGCACTACCACCAGTGCTCCCTTGAGAATCATTTCACGCAAAATCAACTGCTGACGATGCGCCTCATAAAAAGCTGAAATTAAAGTATCTTCAATCATTTGTGGCATACGCTGTGCTACCAACAATTGCTCATACTCATGCATATACAAGGAGCGACGATAGTCCGCCACCAGTTCCTCTATCTTGCGATTGCTGACGCGATGAGATGTCTCGTACATCAACAATTCTACAGCCCAGTCATGAATATACTCCTCCGCAATACGCGCACTATCAGTACCGCTATAACCTTTGGTCAATTGGGCAACCTGCTCCTTTGTCAAGGTCTGACCACAACATTCAGCCACCACATCATGCCCACGCTCTTTCCCAAAGAAGTCACATGCACATACCAATGCAACACAAGCCACTAATACTAAACCGCGGCTAACAATAGTTAATGTTTTATTTGATAAAATTTGAACCATAATTTTAGAACTTGCAAAAGTACTACTTTTTTTTCAAATACACAAGTATTTGACAATGTTTTATTAGGTTTTACCGTTATCACTCCGTAACCACTCCGTTACCACTCTATAACTTTAGCGATATTCTACATAAATTTTATTACCATCAATTATCGTTGGAGAGGTACTAAACACATAATTGGGCGCAGCCACACCTCCTACTATTTGTCCATCCACTTGCGGCAAACTATACTTGCTGACTTCCACATGTACCTCATCATATAGTCCACTATCCAAGATATGCTGCAACAATATCGCACCACCTTCCACTAAAACAGAATGGACATTACGATTGGCCAAATCTGACAATACATACTGCCAATCAGTATTCTCACGATACACTATTGTGGACGCCTCATCCGAAAAAATCCTACTATCCCTAGATAAAACACCATGTCTATCCAATGTGACACGTATCGGATTACGTCCACTCCAACGTGTATTCAGCAAACGAGGATTATCCAGCAGAACAGTACGCGTTCCCACCATAATCGCCATGTTTTCTGCACGTTGCTGATGTACTAACTGTTTGGTCAACGGAGTCGAAATAACCAAAGGTGTACCGCTATCGCGAGCCATATCGATATACCCATCTGCCGTCTGTGCCCATTTCAAAATGACATAAGGGCGATGGTTGGTATGCAGACAATTAAAACGCTTATTTAACCTCCTACATTCTTCCTCTAACACCCCAACCTTGACTTCCACACCTGCCTCTTGCATCATTTTAACACCTCGCCCTGCCACCTGTGGATTAGGATCCAACATACCGATTACTACATGTCCTATCCCTTTACGAATAATCAATTCTGCACATGGAGGAGTCTTGCCATAATGACTACAAGGTTCCAAACTGACATACAACGTACATGACTTATAATCAATCCCTTCTGGATGAGCCATCTCGGCATTGCGAATACAGTTAGGCTCAGCGTGAGGACCACCATATTGCTCATGCCATCCCTCACCAAGAATAATATTCTCACCTTGCTCATCGCCTACAACGTGCCCTACGAGCACAGCACCTACCATAGGATTGGGGGCCACATAATATTCGCCTAAACGAGCTAACTGCAGGCAGCGATACATATATTTCTCATTCATATTTGCACACATGATTTTTTTTCAGTACCTTTGCAGCGTGAAACAACTAATTGAACATATTATCTCACAATTGCGTGGATATATACCCGAAGAAGAATTACACGAGTTAGCCTATTGGATTGTCGAAGAAACAACAGGTCTTACTCGCACACAAATCCTAATGGGCTGCAAAGATACAAAAAAAAATGTATATGAGCAAGAAAAAGATTCTTTTCATTGCCATAGGATAGAAATAATTATAGAAAAACTTCGCGCGCACATGCCCATTCAATATGTTTTTGAGCATACCGAGTGGATGGGGCTCGACTTGCGTGTAACACCCGCCACACTTATTCCACGCCCAGAAACGGCAGAATTAGTAGAATGGATCAAAGAAAAATCCAATCATCTACAACCGCTGCGTGTTGTGGATATTGGTACTGGAAGTGGGTGTATTGCTATTGCACTCAAACGAGATTGTCCGCTATGGGACGTTACTGGACTGGATATTAGTGCTGAAGCATTGAAAATTGCGACAGAGAACGCGAAGCGCAACCAAGTACATGTTACTTGGAAACAATTGGACATACTATCCGAAAACCTCGATTTCATCGATATAATCGTGAGCAATCCACCTTATATTTGTCAAAAAGAGAAAGCAAACATGGATGCACGCGTCTTGGAACACGAACCCCATAACGCACTCTTCGTTCCTGATTCGGATCCTCTGCTATTCTATCGTCGTATCGCAGAGATGAAAGCGGCAAAAAATCTCTTTTTCGAAATCAACGAGGCATATGGCAAGGAGGTATGCGATATGCTCAAGCAACTAGGCTACCAACAGATTACACTCAAACACGATATCTATGGCAAAGAACGAATGGTCTATGGCGCAATTAACTGCTAAAGCAGAAGCCTATTGTGCCGCAGCAGAACATTGCATCAGCGAAATGCGCACTAAGTTGCAGCAATGGGAAGCAACTGATGAGCAAACTCAAGAGATCATTGCTCACTTAGTACAAAACAACTATATCAATGAGCAACGTTACTGCCATGCATTTACCCACGACAAAGTATTATACCAAGGTTGGGGAAGAATAAAAATTCGTGCATACTTATACGCCAAACACTTACCTTCTGAGGCTATTTCTCAAGCCTTAAAAGACATAGACGAAACGGAATATCAAAAGACACTAGAGCGCATTATCTCCTCTAAAAAACGCACACTCAAAACCACAGATACTGCCGCACGCGAAAAACTACTACGTTTTGGCATGCAACGAGGATTTACGTACGAAGAAATTAGTGAACACCTATAACCAATTACCAATAACCAATTACCAATCACCTAGATTGAGTGGCTTGATAGATGAGTGGAGCAATTTCGCTATTGTCGTGCCAGCCTGTGAAACGCTCCGCACCAACACCTATAGCAAAGATAGGCACCGCAGAGGCGGTATGTCCACCACTTGTCCAACCCAAACGAGATTTCTTATTGAGTATATTCAATGCTTTGGATGCCAATGCGTTAAGATCTTTGTACAATGTTTTAACCACATCTTGATGACTCATCATACGAGCAAAAGCCTCTTGCAACTGAGCATCTTCCTCCGTTGTCATTTCTACTTGATTATACAAACCCGTATTCTTTGAAATCAATTGTTTGACCTGCTCCCATTGCAAGTCCTTACCTTCTGACTTTTGCAATTCAGACAACTGATCCGAGAGTTTATCCAACGAACATTGTTGATTAGCCAAAACCTTGAGATTGAGTACATAATCGCTATTTCCTAGCGCCATACCTCCTGTCTCATGGTCGGCTGTGATCACGATAAGCGTCTCATCAGGATGTTGCTCATAAAAACGATACGCCACCTTGATTGCGTCATCAAAATCTATTACCTCATGCAATACCGTGGCACCATCATTTGCATGACTAGCATAATCGATCTTACCACCTTCTGCCATCATAAAAAAATGATCATATGTCGATAGATGCTTAATAGCCAACTCTACTAATTGGCTCAAATTCAAATCCTTGTCTCCTCTATCAATCGCATAAGGAAGAGCACCAGCATTACGAGAACGATTAACAAGACGCTCTTCGGGTACCACCAAGAGTTTCTCCCTTTCTATCTTCGCCATGGCATCTTCATAGCCACCTGCCAAGGTATAGCCTCTTTGTTCCGCAAGATCATATAGATTAGGTGCAGAAGGATTGTTCTTGTCTTGCGGACGAGAGAAACCAGAGCCACCGAAGAAATCAAAATTAGACTCCGTCAATTGGGTACCGATGATGTAATAATCATTTCTAGATGGCGTGTGTGCATAGTGAGCAGATGGTGTAGCATGGTCTATCGTCACAGTAGTCATAATACCAACCCCCCAACCCTGCTCTTTGAGTTGAGATGCCACACTATAAACCAGTGTACTATCATGCGCTAAACCTATCACACCATTATTGGTTTTTTTACCAGTAGCTAAACAAGTACCTGAAGCCGCAGAATCAGTAATCCCACTAGAAGCAGAGAATGTTGCCGCTTGTCCAGAATAAGGGAATGTGGTCATCAACAAAGGTTTACGACCTATTTTGCCCTCTAATTCAGCCAAATACATTTCAGTAGATAATACTTGATGAGGGCCCATGCCATCACCTATAAACATAAATACATACTTGGCTTGTGCCATCGTCATTATAGCAACAACGAGCACACATAACAAACTAACTAATCTGCGCATAATAAATTAAATTATATGATTATTCCTCTAATAAATCAGGTCGCCTTTCCATGGTATGGCGAACACTCTCCTCGTAGAGCCACTCCTCTATCTTAGCCTGATGGCCTGAAAGCAGGATCTCTGGCACTTTCCAACCTTTGTAATCAGCAGGACGGGTATAAACTCCAGGCTCTAACAACCCATCTTGAAAACTATCGCTCAACGCACTCGTCTCATCTCCCATCGCTCCAGGAAGAAGGCGAACAATCGCATCGGTCATAATCGCAGCAGGCATTTCACCTCCTGTCAGGACAAAATCTCCGATAGTATATTCCTTAGTAATCAAGTGGTCACGTACACGCTGATCAACGCCCTTGTAATGACCACAAAGGATAATAATATTCTCCTTTAAGGACAAGGTGTTCGCCTCTTTTTGGGTAAAACGCTCGCCATCAGGAGCAGTAAAAATAATTTCATCGTAATGACGTTGACTCGTGAGATGGGTTATTGCACGATCAATAGGTTCTACTTGCAAAACCATTCCCGCACCAAAACCAAAGGCATAGTCATCAATCTTACGATGTTTATCCAGCGTAAAGTCGCGGAGATTATGCACATAAATCTCTGCTATTCCTTTATCTTTCGCTCTTTGAATAATGGAGTGATTAAGAGGAGACTCCAACAATTCTGGACATGCTGTCAATATATCTATTCGCATATTCTCTAAACTCTAAACACTAAACTCAAGGCACAGGATCATAACCCGATCCACCCCATGGATGGCAACGCATAATACGCTTAATCCCCAGCCATCCACCTTTGAAAATCCCATGTTTCATCACGGCTTCTACCATATACTGACTACAAGTAGGAGTATAGCGACAAGATGGCGGAGTTAGGGGCGAAATGCAATAACGGTAGAAATACACCGGTAGCAAGAACAGATGTCTAATCCACTTTTTCATGAGATAACTGATTGATCTTTACCAAAGCCTTGCGCATCGCCTTATCGATTACCTTATAGTCTTGCTTTGTCTTATCTATATAATTAAAGGCGATATGATACATCGGAGTCTCAAGCAGGGTCTTATTCAAACGATATGCCTCACGCATTTGTCTGCGCAATCGGTTACGATCCACAGCATGACGAAACAACGACTTGGGTGCCCATATCAATATCCGATTAGATGCATCTGGCGCTTGCATATAACTCACACGCAAAGGCCATACTACAAAGCGCTTTCCCTCTTTGTACAATTGTTCTACGGCATATTTACCGCACAACTTCTCTGTTTTTGGGAAAGACGCATCCATGATTATTCTTGACCTTCAAGGTAATCCTTAATCGCTGTGGTAATACTTGGATATTTGGCAGAAGGAGCCTTAATATCCACTCTGAAACCAGCCTCCTCCAAAGCTGCCGCAGTATTGGCTCCAAAGCATGCTATCACCGTATCACCTTGCTCCCAATCAGGGAAATTCTTACGCAATGCAGCTACACCAGAAGGAGTAAATAACACAATCATATCATAATCAAAAGGCTTATCTTCTGGCCATTGAGTTGCAACGGTACGATATAAGATACAAGGCTTAACAACAACCTTGTTCTCCGCAAACATATTGATATCATCATCGCTATGTACATCAGACAAAATCATCAAGTACTTTTCTTGTGGACGACGATGCATGGCTGGCAATAGATCCTCAAAACGATTGTTTTCCGCTGCGAACACTTTGCGTTTACGATATTGGATGTACTTTTGCAAATAGTTACCTACTGCTTCTGAAATACAATAATAGTGCATCGTATCAGGAACGACAAAACGAGTCTCCTCAGCGATACGGAAGAAGTGATCTATACCCAAACGAGAATTGACAATAATAGCCGTATAGTCTTCCAAATACACATGTTGGTCACGGAACTCTCGTACACTCAGCCCTTCTATTTGAATCAATTGCTGAAAATCACACTCTACACCATAAGTGCTCTCCATATCAGAATATGGATTGCGTTCAGTTTGAGGGCGAGGTTGAGAAACTAAAATTTTTTTAATCTTTTTCATTTACAGTATATTTTTTATCCAAAGAATACCCCCTACCAATGGAATAATCTCTAAACTAATGATATATAACAATATATATATAATCGACATGATATTTTTGTAGAATAATTGCATTGACTTTATGAGTAATATGCCAATGTATAGCAAGATTAACACAAACAATACAATTATACCTAAATATTCCTTCCCTGACAATAAGACCACAAGTGGTAATGCACCACACAACGCATTATTAATTAGTATCCGCTGATCCAAAGCCCCTTCTAGTACTCGGTGCGGCAAAAACACCACCCCAACCAATCTAATCAACAACTCTTGAGCGAGGTATGCCAGCGACATAATACCCAATATTATCCCATAATCCGCAAAAGCAAAACCATCACCCTTCACTAGCAACATCTGCACTAATATAGCTACCAAGCCTACTCTAAATCCCCAAGTCGTATACTGCAACTGTCCACCACTAGAAGAATAAGTACGCTCTCCACGACTGAACAATCCACGGAACACCATACTTATTTCGGGCACAAACATACTATTCATCAACCACAACACTACTAGCAGCAATAATATCCATGCCACCCAAGACTCCGATACAGGAGATGATATACGACTTATCATTTCCATAGCCCAACAGTATTGATGATTAAATTGCAGCTAAGCGACGGGTGGCAGGATCCCATTCTGGACCACCTAATATGGCTGGCAATACTTCTTCTGGAGTAGAAACCACCACGTACATGTTTTTGTGAATAGGACGCATCATTTGCTCCTCAACCATCAAATCTATACACGCTAACAATCTATCGTAATATCCGTCCGTATTCAATATCACAACAGGATTGTTATGCAACCCCAATTGCTTCCATGTCAGACACTCCAACAATTCCTCAAAAGTACCTATTCCGCCAGGCAATGCTACCATCGCATCGGATATATTGCAAATTGTAGCTTTGCGCTCGTGCATGGTCTCGGTCACAATAGTCTCCGTACTGCGCGGATTATTCCAGCCTTGCTCAACCATAAAACGAGGAATCACACCTATTGCTTCCCCTCCTGCATCAAGAACGCCCTTCGCCACAGCAGCCATCAGTCCGATTCCTCCATCACCATAGACCAAACGGATACTATGGGATGCAAAAATAGCCCCTAATGTCTCAGCTGCCTCCACAAACGAAGCACGAACTTTATTGGAACTAGCACAATATACTGCAATCGATTTTATATCTTTCATCATCAAAATTATGATTGAAATATACTTCCTTACGAAATCGGCTGCAAAATTACAAAAAAATATCGATATATTTGGTATTTTAACAAATTATTTGTAATTTTGCACCCAGAAACATATATTTTTAGAGAAAATGAGCATTAAAATCAAACAAATTACCACAAAAATCGGCTTGTTCAAATTTGTCAAGTTTGGTAATGACTTTTTCAAAGATTGTAAGTATTTTTGTCCACACTTGATCTTGGACGATATGGCTACGTTTGACACCAAGAAGAACCCTGCATTTGATGTCTGCGAGCATGTTCTTTACATGGCATATAAAGATGGTAAAGCAGTAGGACGTATTGCCGGTCTGATTAACCACCAAGCTAATCAAAAATGGGGCGTTAAGCATGTCCGCTTTGGATGGATGGATTTCATTGACGATTTGGAGGTTAGTCGCGCCCTATTGGATGCAGTAGCAGCGTGGGGAAAATCCAAAGGAATGGAAACACTCAATGGTCCTGTAGGATTTACTGATTTTGACTTGCAGGGTCTGCTCATAGAGGGACACGATCACCTCGCCCCTATGGCTTCTCTATATAACTATCCATACTACGAGCGCCATATGGATGAATATGGGCTTACCAAAGAGAACGACTGGATAGAAATGCAAATATACCCACCCGCAGAAATACCAGAACGCTTCGGAAGAATGGCAAAAATCGTACAAGATCGTAGCCATGTGCGAGTGGACAAAGTGAAAAACTGCAAAGAGCTAGTCAAAAAATACGGAACTTCCTATATGGATGTAATTGATGTTGCCTATCAAAAACTCTACAATTTCCAACCTCTCACTCAACGTCAAAAACAGCACTATATGGATATGTTCTTCCCATTGCTCAACTTTGACTTTGTCACCGTAGTTGTCAATGAGCAAAATGAGGTTGTGGGTGTAGGTGTAGGTATGCCAGACATCTCTAAGGCACTTCGTAAGTGCAAAGGAAGACTATTCCCATTTGGATGGGTACACATACTCAAAGCACTCAAATCTAAAACATATGATGCATTTGACTTGCTCATTATTGCAGTTAGACCTGATTACCAAGACAAGGGAATCAATGCAGTTATTATTGCTGATCAGTTCCCATATTTCGTTCAATATGGCATTAAACGAGTGGAGACAACTGCGATTATGGAAACCAACTTCAAGAATCTAGCCCACTGGGAAGTATTCCCTCATAAATACCATAAACGCAGACGAGCATATATCAAAACTATTTAATACATGCCCACCAAAAAACAAGACGATATATTCAAACATGCTTACCAATTACTCTGCGAGTATATTGATAAACATCAGTTGCGACATACCAATGAGCGCAAACTTATATTGTCTTCAGTATGTTCCCTACAGAGATTCTCTGTAGAGGAACTTAGGCTGAGTCTTACTACACTCACGATAAGTCGCGCAACGGTATATAACGCACTTGTCATGATGGAAAAGGCTGGTATCGTACACCGTCTTGAAAAAGACTTTGGCAAAAGAGCTGTACAATACGAATTGGTATTTCTTCGAACATCATCCGTCAAAATTCTATGTCAAAATTGCGGACGTGTGAGTGAAGTGAAAGACTCCACCATCCAACGCATGCTAGATGACAAGAACTTTACCAATTTCATCCAAGAGCGCTTCTCCTTATATATATATGGGCACTGCAAAATTTGCAGAAGAAGACAACTAACAAACAAATCAAACAAAAACTAACCACATGAATACTTATTGGATTCTCTTTATCACTATCACAGTCGCATCATGGCTTGTTAGTGCACTCATGGAACAACGCTTCAAGAAGTTTAGCAAAGTCTATTTGCACTTAACGGGCAAAGAAGTGGCAGAAAAAATGCTCCGAGATAATGGTATTTATGATGTGCAAGTCGTATCTACTACAGGACATTTAACCGACCATTATGACCCTCGCACAAAGACTGTTAATCTATCAGAATCGGTTTATAACTCCAATTCTGTTGCCGCAGCAGCCGTTGCGGCGCACGAATGTGGACATGCACTACAGCATGCCCTAGAATACGCTCCTTTGCAAATGCGCTCAGCATTGGTACCGATTGTGAGTTTTTCATCTAGATGGGTCACTTGGGTGTTACTAGGAGGTATTCTATTACTTGAGACCTTCCCTAATTTATTGCTCATTGGTATCATCTTATATGGTCTTACTACCCTATTCTCATTCATCACACTACCTGTGGAGATCAATGCTAGCACCCGTGCTATAGCATGGTTAGAACAAGCAGGTATTACCAACAATGAGACAACGCCAATGGCTGCCACCGCGCTTCGTAGCGCAGCATATACCTACGTAGTCGCAGCACTCGCATCCTTAGGAACATTGGTATATTATATATCTATTTTCTTAGGAGGTCGCCGCGATTAACCCTGTCGCAAAGAATGCCGCTTACAAGCGCATAATATAAATAGCCGACAGGCTATAAACTGCGACGAAGTCGCAAAATACTTCAAGCCTCGTGGGCTTGAAGTAAGAGGAGGAAGCGCGGTCGCCCAATGCCGCCTAGCGGCAGTCTTTGCGACAAGCGCATTCCGACGAAGGCCCTGTAGCTTAGCTGAATAGAGTGTCAGATTCCGGTTCTGAAGGTCCTGGGTTTGAATCCCAGCGGGGTCACAAGACTAGCACTACTAGAGATTAACTAGTACTACTAGTCCTACTAGATTAACTAGTCCTACTAGCACAAAAAAAACAACAGACCATTGGGCCTGTTGTTTTTTTTTGCATATCTACTAATTCTTATTTAGCAGCTTTCTTCTCTTTGCGGCGAGCGATAGCCACTTGGATATCGTATGCAAGAGGAGTTGCTACGCAGAGTGAAGAATAAGTACCTACAATCACACCAATGAGCAACGCAAATACGAAGCCACGGATAGTCTCACCACCGAAGCAGAAGATTGCGAGCAATACCACGAAGGTGGACATAGAAGTTGAGAAGGTACGGCTCAATGTATCGTTCAACGCATTGTTGATATTGAGGTTGAGCTCACGTTTTGGATATAGACCTTTATATTCGCGCACGCGATCGAATACAACCACGGTATCGTTGATAGAGTAACCAATAACGGTCAAGATCGCTGCGATAAATGCTTGGTCAATCTCCATAGAGAATGGCATCACCTTCCACAGGAGCGCATAAGCACCAAGAACGATGAGTGCGTTGTGAGCCAAACCAACCAAAGCACCTACTGAGAATGCGAAGTTGCGGAAACGAACGAGCACATACAAGAAGATAGCTACCAACGCTGCCAACACTGCCCAAACTGCTGATTGGGTAATATCATCAGCCACTGCAGGACCTACCTTTTGTGATTGCATAATACCAATCTCAGGGTTGATCTCTGTAGATTTGAACTCGTCAAGAGTAACACCCTCAGCCAAGAATGGTTTGCAACCCTCGTAGAGCAATGCCTCAATAGTCTCATCTACATTCTCAGAGTTGTCATTAATCAAGTAGTTAGTTGATACACGTACTTGGTTTGCACTACCGATAGTGATTACGTTGAGCGCGAATGTCTCCTCGTCACCAAGTTCAGCCTTAGCAGCCATGAACACGTTGTCAAGAGAAGCATTTACCTCCTCAGTGTTCACATCTTGAGCGAAACGAACGATATAGTTGCGACCACCTGAGAAGTCAATACCCAAGTTCAGTTTACCCATTACTTGAGGGCTAACACCAAGGATAGAAATAACAACCAACACGCCAGAGAGGATATATGTCACCTTGCGTGCACCAATGAAGTTAACCTTGGTGTTTTGCAAGAAGTTTTGCATCAACTTAGTAGTGAAACTGAGCTCCTTAGCATCCTCTTTCTTAGCATAAACCTCGAGCAAGAGGCGGCAGATGAACACTGCAGTCAAGAAAGAAGATACGATACCAATCATATAGGTAACAGCGAAGCCCTTGATAGGACCTGTACCGAAGATAGCCAAGATAGCACCAGTCAAGAATGATGTAACGTTAGAGTCCACAATAGCAGAGATAGCGTTACCGAAACCATCTTGAATAGCCTTACGCATACCCTTACCAGCGCGCAACTCCTCACGGATACGCTCGTAGATAAGCACGTTAGCATCCACAGCCATACCCATGGTCAACACGATACCGGCGATACCTGGCAAGGTTAACACAGCAGAGAATGAAGAGAGGATACCTACCAAGAGGAATACGTTGCAGAGCAATGCGAAGTCTGCAATCAAACCAGGAATCAAACCGTAGTAAAGAATCATATAAAGCATGATGAGCAAGAAGCCCAATGCGAAGCTCCAAAGACCATTACGGATAGCCTCTTGACCAAGTGATGGACCAACTACGTCCTCTTGGATAATGCGTGCAGGAGCAGGCATCTTACCTGAGTTCAAGGTGTTAGCCTAGTCCTTTGCCTCTTCTACTGTGAAGTTACCAGTGATTTGTGAGCTACCACCTGCGATCTCGTTTTGTACAGTTGGGAAGCTATATACATAACCATCCAATACGATAGCGATAGATTTGCCGATATAGTCACGTGTGATACGTTGCCAGTCACGTGCACCCTCAGCGTTCATGGTCATACTTACGTTAGCGTAAGCAGATGTTTGACCGAAGTCAGCGCGAGCGTCTGTGATTACATCACCCTCCAAAGAAGGACGACCGTTAGCTTGAGATTTGAGTGCTACCAATTGATAGTATGCATCCGCAGCATCAATAGCCTTAACTGTCCAGCAGAGTTTCAACTCGCGTGGGAGAACAGATTTAGCTACTTGTGAAGTTAGCATAGCCATCACCTTAGCAGTATCGGTATAGTGTACGGTACCTACAACTGGACCACGGTATGCTTGATTTGTTGCTTGGTTTACAGACATTTGCATGATAGCAAAGAGAGGGTTGTTCTTCTTAAACTCCTCTACAGCAGCTTTTTGGTCAGCCTCAGCTTGTGCCAAGCTATCTGCCTCAAGACCCTCAACCAATGCCTCTACATCATCAGCTTTCTTCTCTTCTTTCTTAACTTCCTCCTTTTTTACCTCTGCTTGAGCAGCCTCAGTGCTAGCATTTACTTTAGCAGCCTCACTGTTGATTTGAGCCAATTGTGGAAGAATCTCTGCCAAGTCATAAGTCTCCCAGAACTCCAAGTTAGCAGAACCTTGGAGCAATTTACGTACGCGCTCTGGCTCTTTGATACCTGGCAACTCAATGAGGATACGACCTGTTTGGCTAAGTTTTTGGATATTTGGTTGTACCACACCGAAACGGTCGATACGGGTACGGAGCACGTTGAATGAGTTATTGATTGCACCCTCAACTTCTTCGCGAACCACTTTCTCAACCTCAGCATTGGTTGAAGTCAATGACACTTTATCTTTCAACTCAAAAGTAGAGAACACAGATGCCAATTGCGCATTAGCGTCCAACTCATAGAATGACTCGAAGAACAATGTCAAGTAGTCTGCTCCTGAAGATTTTTGTTTCTCGTTAGCCGTAGCGATTGCTTGGTTGAAGATCTCAGTAGTGTTGTAACCGCTCAACGCACGGATAATGTCAGGTACAGACACTTCCATAGTTACGTTCATACCACCCTTGAGGTCAAGACCAAGGTTGATCTCTTTCTCGCGGCACTCTTTCAATGTGTAGCCGAACCACACCTTCTCACCAGCGATAGAGTCCAAATATTGGTACTCTTTCGCAGCATCACCTTGTGCATACTCTACTGCTTTGTTGTCGTAGTACTTGGTCACAAATGAAAATGACAAGTAGAACGAGCTCACCAAAGCAAGGCAGGCAGCCAATGTGATAACTAGTCCTTTGTTTTGCATAATGATTTTTGTTTTTATTTTGTTAATATTAGTTTTCTTTTTCGCCATTCTCGCTCACTCGCGTATGCGCACAACGGGTACAATACACGAAAATAGCGTGCAAAGGTACAATAAAAAAAGCACATACGCAAATTTTTGGCGAAAAACTTCACTTTTTTCAGCAAAAACCGCGTATGTCTTCTATTGTACGCCCCTTATTTTAGGGCATTCTCACCCACTACTCCACTCCCGCAGCCACCTCGCGATAGTCGTGCAAACTCAGGTTATCACTTACAATTTTGAGTGCCACTAGATTCTCAAATCCCAGCGCAGCAATATAAGCTAACTCCATATCAAACACACAATCCTTATAGTCCGATTGAAGCACAAAATCGGTATTACTATAGCAGACCGATGTCAGACATTCATCTGGTGATTTGAGCCACGCTGATGGCACATTCTTGAGCAACAATTCTGGCTCTGGATAGCTCACGCAGGGATGGTTCAATTTCGCCTCCTGCACACACACCACCGAACCGATCTCATAATTAGCACTACCCGCATAACCTATATTGATTATCTGTGCATTACGAGGAATATCTTGCAGCGTTTTCATCACATTAATGGCCCCCACGCCAGTCACAATTATATCCCATACAGTACCATCTACCATATGCCATTTACCATCTCTCATCTCGCCATTGAGATGCTGCGCAATGAGTTTTTGTTCGCCTATAAAATCGCCCGCTTCAGCGATGACTATAAAATGCTTATCCATAGTGAGTATATTTCTATTTTTTATGCAAAAGTACAACAATTTATACACATACGCAAGTTTAGCCAACAATATTTTCAAAAAATACACACAATATGCCTCACATATGTTTGCACATATGCATTTTTTTTTGTACCTTTGCGGCGATTTTGCTAAAATGCATATACAATAACAGACTATGATATACAAGATTACTTTTTCATGCGACGAAGTAGATGGCTTTCGCCGCGTTTTTGAAGCAGACAGCGATGCATCCTTTCTAGAATTGCATACTGCTATTTTGAAGAGCATGGGCTTCCCTGATGACCAAATGACCTCATTCTTCATGTGCAACGATCGTTGGGAAAAAGAGCAAGAAGTTACCCTCATTGAGATGGGTAGCAACTTTGAGTACGACAATATGATCATGGAGTCCACCCGCTTGAGCGATTTGATGGAAGACCGTGGCCAACGCCTAATCTACGTCTATGATCCTATGTACGAGCGTTATATCTTCGGTAGTCTGACCGAGATTATGCCAGGCATTATGTCTGGCGTAGAGTGCACAGAGAACCGCGGCGAGGCGCCTAAACAACTCCAAACAGAAGATGTTGCCGAAGCCACTCGCGCCAAGGATGCAGCCTGGGAAGATGACGATATGTTCAGCGATAGCCAATTTGATATCGATGACTTAGACGCCGAAGGATTCCAAGACTTGAGTTGGGACGACGGTTCCATGTTCTAATGCCCAAACTAGTTGTCATACTAGGTCCTACTGGAGTAGGAAAAACCGGGAAGAGTCTAGAGTTAGCCGAGCAATGGGGGTGCCCCATTGTGAGTGCTGATTCAAGGCAAATTTATCGTGACCTGCCCATTGGCACCGCAGCACCTAGCGCAGAAGAACAAGCACGGGTCAAGCATTACTTTATTGGTACCAAAGACCTCCACGAGACCTACAACGCTGGGCAATACGCTAGGGACTGCAACACGCTACTCGCCGAACTGTTCCAAAAACACGAACGAGTGCTTATGGTAGGCGGCAGCATGATGTATATCGATGCGGTATGCAAAGGCTTGGACGATATCCCAGATATACCCGCCGAACTGCGTGAGCAAGTCCGCAACCAATACCAAGAGAAAGGGCTAGAGTGGCTACAGACAGAAGTACAACGCCTAGACCCCATGTATTGGCAAGAGGTAGATAAGCAAAACCCACAACGACTCATGCACTGCATAGAGGTGACGCTAGCATCGGGTCAACCCTATTCCAATTTTCGAAAAGGGGGACGCTCCGCACAAGAACGAGGATTTGATGTGGAATACATAATGATAGAGCGCCCACGCGAAGAACTATATGAGCGCATCAACCTCCGTGTCCACAAGATGATGGAGCAAGGACTACTCAGCGAAGCTCAACGAGCCTTTGACAAATTAGGTTTGCTCAACAACAACCCACTAGACGAAAGCACCATTCCTAACAGCGTAAACACCGTGGGCTACAAAGAGTTACTCAAGTATTTCCGAGGCGAATGGACCCTAGAACGAGCCATCGAAATGATCCAACAAAATAGCCGACATTATGCCAAAAGGCAAATGACTTGGTGGAGAAGAACAATAAATAACAACACCGACAATCAATAAGAAACCAACGAATATGAAACGAAGTATTATATATTTATCCATCTTGCTCACATTTTGTGTAGGATGCAAACGTGTAGAAGTTGATTTTAGTTACGCCCCAACCGCTCCTCGTGCTGGGGAAGCCGTTGCATTTACCAATCTCTGCTTAGAAGGCGAAGAGTGGTTATGGACTTTTGGCGATAATGCCACTAGCCTAGCCCAGAATCCCAAACATATCTACAAAAAACCAGGCACGTACCTGGTTACCCTAATGGTAGATAGCGCCAAATACAACACCCGTTCCAAAGAGATCACCGTGTACGACACCATTCCTACCTTCGTATGCTCTACCGACTCTATCCTGCACTACCAAGATGTGACTTTCACAGCCAATGTGTATAATCCATTCAACCACACATTGACTTACAAATGGATTCTGCCACAAGATTGCGAAATCGTAAGTGGAACGCTAGATAACTTTGCGATTACTGTGTTCTTTACCTATCCTCTCCAAGATTCAGTACAATTGCTCCTTACACAAAAAGACACTACATATAGCATCAAAAAAGCGGTCAAAGTACACTTAACCAAAGCACCTGCCATTGTAATGTGCAAGACGGATCATACCATTATTCGCCAACGACTTATCAACGATCGCATCGAACAACCTACTACAGCGACTACTGACAAGGACTTATATGTTATCGAGCAAGCGTGCGACACGGCTGTCACATTCAATGGAAAGACCTTCTACGCCAGTACACTAGCGAGCACCATCTCTGGCTTCAACGGATTGGATATCCAACGCGTGCAAATAGACGCCATGGCACAAAAGTGGTATATCACCACACCTGACGGCTTGTTCGTAGCTAATTTTGACGGAAGCAACATGGTATCTATTGACCCTACCGCCACAGGAGCTATTTATGTAGATATCAATCGAAATCGTCTGTATTGGGCGAGCAATACGGGTACCTATGCGATGCCACTCATCAAAAGCATAAACAATCGCTTTACAACCACTTCAGTACAATATAATAATCTGGACAATATTGACCTCATCACAGTCAATAACACTCCTCAATAATTCATAATTCTTAATTCATAATTCATAATTCTCAATTCGCCGTGCAACCAGAATATATCTTCGAAACTAGTTGGGAGGTTTGCAACCGTGTAGGCGGTATCTATGCCGTGCTCTCTACCCGTGCCGCTTCCATGCAAGTAGAACATAAAGACAAAGTCATTTTCTTCGGTCCCGACTTCGGAGACCACTCCAATCTCACCTTCAAAGAGAGCAAATCTCTCCTCAAAGGCTGGCGTCCCAAAGGTGTCCGCGTAGGCCGTTGGCAAGTGCCTGGCAAACCGATCGCCGTGCTCCTCAAGTGGGACGAGGTGTGGGCGCAAAAAGATGCCATTTACGCCCACGCTTGGGAGAAATATGGTGTACAGAGCCATGCCGCCTATGGCGACTACGACGAGAGCAATATGTTTGCCTACGCCGTAGGACAACTCGCAGAGAGCCTCTACAACCACCTCGGTCAGCCTACCACGGCTATGCATTGCAACGAATGGCAAACGGCTTTCACCATTTTCTACCTCAAGGAGCATTGCCCTAAGATCGCTACCCTATTCACCACCCACGCCACAGGAATCGGTCGCTCTATCGCAGGCAACTACAAACCCCTCTACGACTGCTTCCACGCTTTCAATGGCGACCAGATGGCTCAGGAACTCAACATGGTCAGCAAGCACTCTGTGGAGAAAACCGCTGCCCACCAAGCCGACTGCTTCACGACTGTCAGCGATCTGACGGCTCGTGAGTGCGCCCAACTGCTGGACAAACCCGTGGACATCGTCACTCCTAACGGTTTTGAACAAGGCTTCGTGCCACAAGGCAAAGAGTTTGATGCCGCACGCAAACGTGCACGCAATACCTTAATATCCCTCGCACGCGCGAAAGGCATTGACGCCAAAGGCACCGACATGCTCATCGGCACCGCCGGCCGCTACGAATGGAAAAACAAAGGCATAGATGTCTTTTTAGAGGCGATGACCCGTTTAGGCGAAGCCCCTGCCTCTACACCTTACACCCTACACCCTACACCATCTACAGGCGAAGCCGATCTACAGCCCGCAGGGCGATCTACAGCGAAGCGATCTATCATCGCCTTCGTGATGATCCCCTACCTCGACCGCCCAGACTTCACCATCGGCAATGTGCATGTAGTCTTTGTGCCCACCTACCTCAACGGCAACGATGGCGTACTCAACTTACCCTACTACGACTTGCTCATCGGTCTTGATTTGACTGTCTTCCCTAGTTATTACGAGCCATGGGGCTACACTCCACTCGAGAGTATGGCGTTCCATGTGCCAACTATCACCACTAGCTTGAGTGGCTATGGTGTTTGGTGCGAGGAGCAAGGCTGCACAACGATTGACAAGGGCGTAGCAGTGATTTATCGCAACGATAGCAATACCGATGATGTGATTCAACATATTGTCCATACGATTGAGTATTACCTCTCGCTCACGCCACGCAAGGTAGCTGCCGCTCGCAAAGCGGCTGTAGAGTTAGCACTCAAAGCCGAGTGGCAACACTTCTTCCCCTATTACCGCCAAGCCTACGCCATCGCCCTAAAGAACGCCGCCGCTCGTCAGTAAAGTATGGCAAATATATAGAAAAGGGAGCACTAATCTGTGCTCCCTTCTTCTTCCCCTCTCCTTTACACCTTACACCCTACACTCTACCCCATCTAACCTATTACGGGTTCATGACGGGTTCATACAATACCTTTGTAATACTCCTGTAATGCCGTTATCACTCCGATACCACTCCGAACTTTTACCGAAGGGATATATAAGGGATAAGCATAACATACAAGAGGGTGTGTCAGCATTTTGACACACCCTCTTTTTCTTTGTTCTTAGTTCATTGGAGTTCCCAGGACATCGTATAACTTATTATCTCGCAGGATATATAGATGTCCGTCACGAATAATTTTTTGATACTTATCTCCAGAAGTTTGTACATCCTCTACCGCTGTAGGGTCTTGGTTATAGACACAACCGAAGGTGTCGTATTCGGGGTGATTAGTAGTGTAGAGACAATTGTCATCACGCCAAGCGCAAAGCATGACGGAGGATTGTGTTTCGCTACTAGCACTTTTGGCTGGGGCAGCGTGCGCATCGCTTGTTCGTTGGGCTGCGTTGTGCACGATACCATCAATTGAACCCAAACCTGCTAACCATACTTTTTCTGCATTTTCTACAGAGGCGGTTTCCTCTGGGAAGACTACTTCCAACATCATGCGGCAAGCGCCATTCTCTAGGGTGTCTTTGCCTGTCACGACATGGGTGTAGGTGGTTTCTTGAGGGTAGTTGTTAATACCCGCGAAGATCTCTATGGTGTCGCCAGGCTCCGCTGTGAAGTCATAGAGGACATACTCTACTCCATCACGGAGGAAGTACACGCGGTTGTCTTCATCTTCGCCGAAATGCAATGCACCCACAAAAGATTTGGTGATAGCAGTATCTTTGGTAGATTGGCGTGCGAGTTGGTAGAAGGTCTTCCCATTTGTAACGATGGAGTCATTCTCTAAGGTGTAACTAAAGGTCTCTGCGCGCGTGATAGTTGGGGTACCGTCCATCTCTTTGGTTTCTACTTCTAACATATTCCATTGAGTAGGCGTAGGTCTGCCACCAATCTTGCCGTTCTTGGCATTGTCTTTTTTAGGACCACTATTATAATCACACAGGCACTCTGCACCCAAACGCTCCATTTCGGCATCGTCCATTTGGTAGAGGATTTTGCCGTTGCGGCTGGCACAGACGAGATAATCCCTAGTATCAGGCCATGTAAAACCATTGGGTTTTCGAATTAAAGCAAAGAAATCACCAGCCCAAATGCTTTGTCCGAACTGACCGATGCCTTCTACATATTGCATACCATTATTGAAAGTCCATTGTTTGTATTCTTTGCCATCAAGAAGTGTGACATACAAAATATTTGTAACGATTAATGTGTCAATAGGGTCGTAAGAGCCATAAGGATCTGGGATCGGATAATCTACAACTAGATCTGTGAGTGGAATATCCTCATGGCGATAGTCAAAATTCAAGGTAGTTAGGGTATCACCCACTTCAAGCGAATAATCATACAAAATGAGATCTTTTCCTAGTCGCCTACTATATATAAGAACTTGGTTGTTTTCTTCGCGCAGGAAAAATCCTTGAAAATTTAAGTATGCCTTATCTTTGATATATCTAATATTCGTCTCAGCAGAAAACAATGAGGAACCCATATATGCATTGAAACTTGTTCGCTGCAAGCCTGCAAGTGTGGGGAAGTCATTCATAGTGATAGTTCCAATGGGCAGAATCGTAGCAAATCTGTCCCATTGAGGTGCTGCATCATAGAGTTCGACAGATTCTGCAGGTACAAAAAGCAAAACGTCATGCGATACCGAGCCGAATACCTGCTGGTTATAGTTATACCTATTACTCATCACAGGTGGAGTAGGGTTCATACTGGTGATGGCTTCTAGCGAGCAGCAATTATTAAAGGCCCTTTCTTCTATGCTTTGCAATGAAGTTGGTAGCTCAAGACGCTGCATGAAGATACATCCCATAAAAGCTTCTTTTTCAATATGCTTGAGCTGAGAGTTTGGAGAGAATGATATAGAGATGATATTATGATTACTTGCAAAAGCCAAGTTTCCGATGGTATCTACACAATCAGGAATCATGTACGTGGTTGCTTTGCTTCTAGGGAATTCTTGTAAATAGTTCTTTTGCTTATTAAACAATACGCCATCCACAGATGTGTAATTCGCATTATCTGGATGTACATTAATTGCTTCTAGCGAATATGCACTTAGCGATTTATTTTCAATAAATTTAACATTTTTGGGGATGTCTAGGACCTTTATTTTGGAAGTTCCTGAAGCGAAGGCATTAAACAATATGCTATCTACATTTTCGCCAATTACCACTTGACTCAAATTTCTGCAAACGGCAAAGGCTCGTTCGTCAATTATTTTAACATTTTCGCCTATGGTGACGTGTTGTAATTGCGGAGCATAGTAAAAAGCCTTTTTACCAACACGCGTAACAAGATAAGTTGTACCTTTGTAGGTTACAGAAGCAGGAATATTTGCCGTAGTTAGTTCTGGATAATTGTATCCTTCCATATCCCATTGCTCTAAACCGTACCAGTGTGTAACCTCAACTTCGTATGGCGCAAGCGTATCGTTGGTAATGTGATATTGGATGCTATCTTTTTCAAAATACATTGGGTCATACACATATGGATCAGTTATCGGCTTAACATTCGTAAAATTATTCCAATAGGGTGCCGCTTCATAAGGTCGTAGTCCCCACCATGAGTAAATGTCTAATGCCTTTATGGGCACGAGAAGAACATGTTTATTCTTTTGTAATGTTAGATTAAACGTGTTTTCACTAATCAAAGGAGGTTCGACTGATGTACAAATAATTGTGTCTAGATTATGACAAGATCTAAATGTTTCATCTTCAATCTCTGTAACAGAATTGGGTATAGTAATTTTTGATACTACATTTTTAGTGGAGTATTCATTGATTTTAGTTACACAGCGAGAGACTGCTCCACCAGAGATGTAGGTTGTTCCTTTCTTTATCTCTATATGCATACTATCAGTGACTTCACCTGTATATGCATAGAATATATTATGAATATATAAGTATCCGCTAGGTTGCTTGCTCTCCCATGCAGTATTGCCAAAGGCATTTGCTCCGATTTTTTCAATATTAGGAGAAATATTCTCTATTCCATCTAACTGATTACAATTATAGAAAGCACGGGCACCTATATTCTTGAGTTGCAAAGGCCAGTCTAAAATGGTTAAACTACTGCATCCTGCAAAAGCCCCTTTCCCTATTTGGTCTAGACCAAGAGGAAGGTTTATGTTCTGTAGTTTGCTACAATTCTGAAATGTATAATCTTCTATCACTGACAACCAAGTTGGTAATGTAACTGATTCTAGATTGGGGCAATCGCCAAATGCTTGCATGTGTACGGATGTGACACTTTCTGGCAAAATCACTGATGTTATGTTCGGTTGATTAGAGAACGCTAAACCTAAAACTGCTTTCGTACCCTCATTGATAGTAATTACACCAGTAGGTGCAATTCCTTTATAGCGGTATAATAAATTGCCCACATACACCAATCCATCGGGTTGGTTGTCATACCAAGCACACTCGTATAGTGCTCCTGCCATAACATCTTCCAAACTTTCAGGGAAGGATATATTAAGTAGTTTACTACAACCCGTAAAAGCATAGACACCAATCTTCTTTACAGTATTAGGTATGACAAGAGACTCAAGCTTATCACATCCTTGAAATGCGTAATTAGCTATCTCTGACACTTGGTATTTTGCACCATAATTGCCTGTGACTTCACTTGGTATCACAAGTGAAGCCGGAAGATTATTATATGGGAGACCCAATCTTTCATTTGTGACAGCCACAGTTCCGTCAGCAAGAATGTTATAAAATAGATATCCATCTTGGAAATCATACGCGAAGGAAGACACACTTGCCATGAGAGCGAAGGTGAGAGCAAGGAGTTTACTGCGGAGGGAGTTGATTGTTTTCATATCGTTATACATTTATTGTTATACATTTTTGCTACAACTTAATTTTGTTGCAAAGATACTGCTTTTTTTGCAACCCTGCAAGAGGTAAATGCGATTGTACAGATAGTGAAAATGTATGGTGTTTATATTCTGCGAGTTATATTGAAAATGTACAGTTTTTATTTGTGCTCAATGAGCGAAATATTTACTCCGAATGTTTTGTGATTTTACTCCAAATAGCAATAGAAAATAATACGTATTTGGGAATTTGGCGCATTTTCACTTGGGAACTTGGCGTAAGAAAAAGAGGGTGTGTCAGTTTTGACACACCCTCCTCTTATTTTGGGAACTAAATAGATGTTGACACTTGTTATTGAAATGATGATTCTTTTGTTTTGCTCTCCAAATGCGGCATAGCTGCATTTCATTAGAGCAAAAACAAAATCTTCCTTGAATTGACAATAATTGTCGTTTAAAATAAAATTAGTGTCAACTGGTATATAAATCCCTAAAAAAACTCGCCCAGTTCACAAGGAACTAGGCGAGGGGGAAAGGGATGTCTCAATCAAGTGAAGCGATTACTTCACTTTGTTACGTAGCTAAAATAATTACTGCAATGCTATTGAAGCCGAGTAAAACATATCTGGGACTTCAGAAAGTGAAGTCATTTTCTTCATCGTTTCTATGAAGCAACGTTGAACTTTCTGAAACATTTTTGTATAATCCTCTTGAGACATCTGCTTGCGTGCATTCTCTACATAACCATAGAATACCATTGGCGTTTGAATACTCCTAAGCATTTTTCCTATGGCTTCACTTGGCATTTCACCTGCTTCGTACAAACGATATTGATTTACGCCCAAGCCTAATACAAGCGAGATTTTAGATGCGGACAGACCATATTTTTTACGTGTCTGCGCAATCTCTGAAGGCGATGGAATACCATACTTATCACGGTATTGGGCATGCACTTGCTCAAGGTTAGCAGTATCTAATTCCGTATCCGTAAAACACATACCCGTATCCACGCATTGATAATGACGGTGGATATAGTTGTATTGCTCCTTACGATAAGTCATGCTGCGAGGTTCTTCGCACAATCGTACTTCTCCTCCTGTAAATGGACTAGTCATTTTCTTTCTTTTTTATAAGGATACTTCATCGGGTGCTCTGCTACATGGAACGAAATACAAATCGTTTGTTTGTTAGGAAGACCATAACAAATCTTGATATATACTTCTTGTCCATTAACTTCTTTGCCAAATACCCATAAATCTCCGAGTTGGTTTAATAGGTTAGTTATTGGTCCCTCGGAATAATCTGTAACCGTGATTGTTTTAATGATTTCCTTTCTTTGGTTTGGTATGATATCCAAGGCTGCGAGCGCATCTGTATTCTTGCCCCTTTCATCCCAAAAGATGATATCAAAAATTTCTACTTTTTGTTTGAATCCCTGAAGGAATTGTTCAATCTCTGCAATAGTTGCTATCATATGTTTTCAGAATTTGCTGCAAAGGTAATACTTTTTATCAATATATGCAAATAATTCAACGAAAAAGTTGAAAAATAATGCATATCTTGAAAATTAGCACTCTCGTTATAAGCTTACTTAATACAAAATTCATGCCGTGTTTCTTCCCCTACAAACATAAAAAACTCGCCCAGTCCACAAGGAACTAGGCGAGGGGTATTGCAATTGGATTACATGAGGAGGCTTTACTATCTTACCATCTTTTCACACTAATATCAAGATATACTACATGTCCTTTTATTCCTCGATAACCCGCATCTAAGATGGCGTACATAGAATCAAACAACTTAACTAAATTTCCTTCACAATCATACAACGCCGCAGGGCGAGAATTGGCAGATCCTCTGAAAGTGAAATAGTCATTATTTGTACTATCTTTAAAATGGTCACAGATCAAAATACAGGGACCTATTGTATGAAAATTGGTAGTAACCGTGTCTATGATATAATTAAGTTCCTCTTGAAACCAAGGTGACTTAATGAGAAAACTATCCATTCCACAAGCTGTGAGAGCGGAATCTATTTCTAGGTACATATTCCAATTAGGACCAGAATACTTGTTTTCGCACCCCATCCACCCTAATGCGATGAATGCGGAAATAAATGTAAATACAATCTTTTTCATGTTTATTTCTAATAGTTTGAATGATTATTCTCCCACTTCTATTCCCATAACATTATAGGTCTTTCCATCTCGAAGGATAAAAAGTTGTCCATCTTGAATGAGTTTGCTAGCATTGGTATTGGGCGTAATTATTGTTTCTACGGATGCACCTACATACCCCTCGCACAAACATTCTACACCCAAGCGTTCCATCTCGGCATCATCCATCTTGTAGAGTAGTTTGCCGTTGCGGCTTGCGCAGACGAGTGGCGATCCAATATATGTTGCCGGATGTGCCTTGTCTTGTAAACAAAGATAGTTGCCAAAACCTTCTCCATTAATCGCACCTATACCCTCTATATATTCTATGCCACAAGCTAATGTCCACTTCTTATATTCTTTACCATCCAATAATGTGACAGTAGAAACATCTGTTACACGGAATAATTTGCCTCTTTCTATTTCATCATATAGACCAACTTGCAATGTGTCGCTTTTTTCCAAAGTCCAATCATATAATACTATATCTTCGTTTATACCATACGATGGAGCATATAGCAGTACTTGATTATTTTCCTCACGCAAATATGTTTGCCTATCATAAGTTAAGTATATTCTTTGTTTTTTGTAAGGTACAGAATGTATATATTCATTAAAAGTAGAACGATATAGTTCATTATCTCCAGTAGTATGCAGTTCAACATCTGTTCGTTGCAAGCCCCAAAGCGTTGGGAATAGGTCTTCGGGAGTTAGTTTTGCGTTATCACCGCAACCGTATTCCTCGTATAAAGGACCTGTGTATTTTAGTTCATCGCCTTTGTGCGCACAAAGCAAATATTCCGAACCGCCACCGTCCATCTCTACATAGTGATTTATGCCATTAAGAAATCCGTTAATATCACCGACACCTTCTATCCATTGGGTTTGACGATAGAATTCTCTAAAATCATCAGGATGATTATGTACTTCCAAAGTAATAGCCGCAGGACACCCTACACATGCGTATTGTTCAATGCCTGTCACGGTGCATTTGTATGTTTTTATTTCAGATGTATAGTTGTTGATACCAGCAAATACTTCTAACTCATCACCTTCTTGGACATTGAAATCATATAATAAGTATTCGGCGTTATCGTAATAGACATACACTTTTCTATCATCAGTAAAGCGAACTGCTGCCACATACCGAGGTGCATCAAGAGCTTCGTTGGTTGCTTTGCTAACAACAGCAGTATAGGTATAATCACCAATAACAGTGTCTTGCGCCAACTGATAGCGATAAGTTGCTTCTACTGGTGGATGTACACTGCCATTTTCCACAAATATATTCCATGTGTCACACCATTGGGATTTGTAAGGAATAGCTTGAATATCAAAATCTTGCCAATAAAGCGCTTTTTTATATGCATCCAGAGATTCCTTTGGAACATAGATAGTAGGGGTGATTCCTCTAAACATTCCATATGCAATATATGGCGGAGTTTTGGCAAAGAAAAATACTTCTTTAAGATTTTTACATTCGCTAAAAATCCATTGTTGACTCAAGTTTGTAAGACTTTCAGGTAATTTAATAGAAGATAGTGAACTGCATTCCGAAAATGCACCATCATTAATCGTTGTTACACCATTAGGCACCGTCATATGCTTGAGGCTATCGCAACGATAGAAAGCATAATTTCCAATCTCCGTTACAGAATTGGGAATAGTAGTCGTTTGGCAACCCGCTATAAGCGTATTGGCTGGCGAAACCCAATCTTTGGATGTAACAATTGCATTACAATCATTACGGCTATCTAGATAAGGATTTTCTTCATCTACTACAATAGAGCATAGATAAGGACAATCGCTTAGTGCTCTCATATTAACAACTTGTATCGTTTTTGGAATAAATATCGATTTAATGGTTATTCGAGCATCATTCGTAATTATTGAGCCTCCCATACCCACTGTTGAGACTATATATTGAAGACCATTATAGGTGACTGTCGCAGGAATAACCACATCTTCTGTACAATCAGCTATCTCCATCAATCCTACAGAGCGTGGTTCATTATTACTAATAATCCTATAGCCAAATCCGTTAATATGGAAATCATTGGCAAAGACGAAATCATATGCAAAAGATGATACACTTGCCACGAGGGCGATCATAAGAACAGCAAGTTTGCTGCGGAAGGAGATAATAGTTTTCATATCGTTTTGATTTTATGATTTTACATTTTGATTGTAATGTTCATATAGTATTCCTATACTAATCTACCGTATATCTACCGTTTATCTACCGTATATCAACCGTAATTGACAGAGGTGAATTAGGATAGTGATACTCTATGCGGTTTGTTATTTCGCTGCAAAATTACAGCCAATTTGTCAATGGTGCAATAGCATGAGGCAATTGTAGCAATATCAAAAATGTATATATCTAATATTCTGTTGGTTATATAGTGAAATGTACAGTTTTATTTTTCGGGTTTAACTAATGTGTCATGCAAGAAATCGTATAATTCTCTGGTGGATATTCCGAGTTTCTGCGCTATACGGCGTTTGAAGGTGCTAATACCCGTGGGCGAATAATGCATCCAATCTGCCAAATCCTCCAACGAAGCGGTGGGATAAAGGAGTATATAGGTGCAGAAGACATTTTCGCGGTTGGAGAGTTGGTAGGTCTCCAGTTGAGATAGCCAGTCGTGGAGCTGGGGCTCTAAGTCTTTTTTGAGTTCGTTGTCGTCGTTCCAATGTTTGCGTGGGCGTGGGTAGGTAGCACGGATATTGGAGAGTTGTGCACTAATAGATAGGTCTTCTATCTGGTGATGAGCCACTTGCAAACGGCGGGCAGCATATCGGCGGTGCAGCACAATAGCGATAACCAATAGCAGGCAAGCCACAAGAAGGCATAGGAGCATGATCCATGCCCAGCGATAGGGATAAGGGTTGGCTAGATGCTCCTCTAACAGCGTTTGTGCGCCGTTGTAGTTGCCTACACTCTGCATCAAGAGTTCGTTGGCATCTTGTCGCGCGTGCGCATACGCGCTCAGTTTATTTATATCTCCGCGCGCCTTGGCATCTTGCATGAGGCAGTAGTAGGCATTGACCAAGTCGTTGGGGTCGGCAGATTGCTCAACAATGATTTGTGCGTAAGGCAAAGCCGCTGCTTGGTCATCCATGTCGAGATAGACTTGCATAAGTTTCTTGTAGGTGTAGAACTTATCTTCCTCATATTCCCAGAGGTGTAAGGCTTGGTGGAAGTAGTGGAGGGCAGAATCGTATTGGAGTTGCTCGTAGAAATAGAGCCCTTTGGTCTCGTAGTAGCGCGCGAGGTAGTAGGCGTCTAATTGGTAGGATTGTGCGATATGCAGTATGCTATCTGCCTGAGCGTAGTGATGGAAGTCGGAGGCCAAGCGGT
>JAZQTO010000021.1:0-3495 GCA_045630805.1 Paludibacteraceae bacterium | reverse complement strand
GGTTAGAGGCGAGAGGTTAAAGGCAGGGAGCTTTTATCGCTTACGCTCTAAACCTATTTATTTTAAGACTGCTTCGCTGTTAGACCGCCTACGGCTGTTAGACCATTTCATTGTCGGACCGCTTCGCTGTCGGATTTTGTTTTGTTTCAAAGTTTCAGCTTACATATTTTCAAGCGTGAATAGTTGGGTTCTAATCGTCATATATTAGTGTAGCTATTTATTTAACTCTGCATAATATTCTCTGGCTATTGCTATCGCACGCTGTAACTTTTCAGAAAGAATCTTCTTATCTGGTAATTGTGTATAATACTGGGCAACCTTTATGGGACTTTGTTCCTCCAACATCAAGTATTCTATATGCTCGGTATTACCTTCCGAACAGAGTATTAATCCAATAGGTGACTCCTCATCTGCTCGCCTTTCGTTCTGATTAAGATAACGTAAATACAATCGCATTTGACCTTCGTATTCGGGTTTGAACTTACCTAATTTCAAATCAATCGCCACCAAACGATGTAAACCTCTATGGTAGAAGAGCAAGTCTATATAATAATCCGTAGCATCAATCGTTATACGCTTTTGGCGCGCGAGAAAAGCAAAATCAGTGCCCATCTCATTGAGAAATGCCTGCATTTGTGATAGGATAGCATTCTCCAAATCTTTTTCAGAAAAGTAATCTGGCAGACCAAGGGCATCTAAAAAGTAACTGCTTCTAAACACCAAGTCTGGCACCAGCATTTGCTTTTCAGCATGCTCATCCAAAGTCTGGCGAATCACTTCCTCTGGACGGCGACTGATAACTGTACGCTCATAGAGTTGGCTATCTATCTTCTCTTCTAATGTACGCGTACTCCAACGCTCATACTGACACATCTGCATATAAAACTGACGCGCAAGAGGGTCGGAGATAAACATTATTGAGCGCAGTTGAGTCCAACTGAATTGCATACGCACCGCGTATACAATTTCTTCTTCCGTAAAAGTATACGCAGCGCGTATACAATGTTGCAGGGTCTGTAAACTCCAACCTTTGCCATATCTTTCAGTTAGTCTAACGGAAAGATTCTTAACTACTTGCTTGCCATATTCTGCACGCTTATTAAAGAGAACATCCTCTTTAATTCGCTTGCCAATACGCCAATTGGTTTGGCACACTTCAGAATTCACATATACAGCAACACGATTGCGTGTATCGTCAATAATACGACACACATCTGTATATAGTTGGAAACTCTCCTTTAATGTATCAATATTTTGCAAGTCTTGCGACATTATTTTTGCGGCTTTGCCGCGTTATTTTTAAGTTGTTAATAATATTCTTGTTTTTGCTCGCAGAGCGAGCGGTGTAGAGTGTTGCTTTGGCAATTGGCTATAGGCGATAGGCAATAGGCGATAGGCTATAGGCAAGGGTCTCATCGCTTTGCTCTAAACCACGGTTATGTTAATTTCCTATTACAATCCATTTACCTCGTTTAGTTGATCCTTCTCTAATTAAAACGCCTTCTTTCTTTAGTTGTTCTATACACATTCGCGTTTTTCTTTCACTTATCTGCAATCGTTCTGCTAATTCCGCACGAGATATCTTTGGATTATTTTGAATCAAGCCTACTATTTGGTTCACATTTGGATCGTCATTTGGATCTATTTGGATCGCATTTGGATCAGTTTCGCTTTTATTGCGCCAAATAACTACTCTAAAGTCTTCTTCTTGGTGGAATTCTGGCGTTTGCAAACCATAATCATGGCACTTTGTAATAATATCCTCCGTACCTGTGCCCACTTTCTCTATATAGCCATTCCAATACATTGGATCAGCAAGCAGGGGATTAGTCGGTAAAGACTTATGTGGTCCATGCAACTTTTGCACCGTCAGTCCATAGGGCAATGCACCTGGATTCCACACCTCTAATCTATCACGGAATAACATTACCTGCACACTGGCATTGCTGGTATAATCTCTATGGCATACCGCATTGACAATTGCCTCTTTTACTGCATCCATTGGCAACTCTGGGCGCGTAGGCACATCTGCTGTCTCACCTTCAGAGCGAGTCCCTACCCAATTATCCACACGGCTCATCACGAAGCTAGTGGCTTGATCCACTAACTCAAACACATCACCTCTATATATCTGATACGATGGCATAGGCTTTTCCACTACCGTGCCATAAAACTGTACACATTTCACCTCTGAAGTAATAAAGTACTTCTGCGGTTTCTTGCCAAATAACAATATCGCTGCATTTGCCAATCGTCCTTGCTCATCAATCAAATCCAAATGCGTGAGCAATTTCTCAGGAGCTGTATCCAACGGAAGAGGGAAATTGCGTTTGGAGCGAGCCATATAAATGAAGTTCTTCATCTTCTCCTCGTCCAAGTCGGATAGTGTAGCGCCATTATCATTGGACGCATCAAATGGACGCCAGCGAATATACTCCTTCTCCTCCAAATAGCGTATCAGCGATGCATATACCGAGGTACGCAACCCTTCCATATCCACAAATGTCTTACGCACAATCTCTTGCTCCACCTTATATATCAAAGCCGTTTCTTTAGGGTGTCTCTCCTGCTCGTTGAGGGATTTGATAAAAATCAAACGACTCTTATGCAATGATGCTGCCAAATCATATTCACGTTCTGTAGGCGATATGCCCTCTGCATCTTCGTTGCCATACAAATTACCGAATAATCCTAAATAGATATCGCAGAGTTCTACTTCTCTCAAATAAACATGAGTAGCTGAATACTCATTAGCAGGTACCTCCTCAAAGATGAAGGGTTCGAAGAACTTCCCCAACAGCGCATCTGTTCGGATGTACTGACAAAGCATTTCGCGTTCTTGAGCGAATTCGCTTTGTACACTACTTATGAATATTTTTATACGTTTCATATTCTTTTTTTTTGCGGCGGAGCCGCTGTTTGGGCCATAGGCTATAGGCGATAGGCCAGGAGCTTACGCTCTAAAACTTATTTTGGCGTATGGTTTAGAGTGTAAGGTGTAAAGGCGGGGGGCACTTTTCGTTACACTCAAAGTTTTTTATGTTGTTCGCCCGAGGGCGAGGGTGTTATTAAACGACAATTGATGTCAATTTAGTTCGTCAATTAGTGTCAATTCAAAGACCTTTCTTCTGTAGGTTGGAAGAATGCGAATACGCATTGGCAACCAACATAAGAAGTCTTTTTTTAGGCGGCAGAGCCGCGGGGGGGGTGTTATGTTCGCCCGAGGGCGAGGGGTTATTAAACGACAATTAATGTCAATTTGGTTTGTCAATTAGTGTCAATTTTTCTCCATTTGTGGATTGGAAGAATGTGCGACGCACATTGGCAATCCAAAATGAGATCTTCTTCTTGGTACCCTTATTAATGACCAGCCAACACACTTTGTCTTCTTTGCAGAGCACCCAATACACTCTTCGAAGCCATCAAATTTAGTCCACGAAAAGTAGTACGACGCTTTAATTCTTCCAAAGGCATCTCTATAAGTAATTTAGCAAT
>JAZQTO010000020.1:0-8626 GCA_045630805.1 Paludibacteraceae bacterium | reverse complement strand
CGGCGGTAACCTTTGGGGCGACATGCCATTATGGGGTGTATGGAGCGTATTTGTAGCTGTTTGCGCTGTAGCTGCTATCTTCATGTTTGCCATGATGAAGAAACTAGAAGACGCTACTAAATAATCAGTTATGGAACAATTGATTCAAGCATTAACCACATACACAAGTACTCTGGAGCAGAAACTCTCTGCTCTAGAGGCACGTGTGGTGCTTTTGGAAACTGAAAGCGGAAAACTAAAAACTGAAAACGAAGCATTGGAGGCACAGATTGCCACTCTGCGAGCAGAAGTGACTTCCCTTTCGGCTGCAGGCGTAGCAGTTGCGCCAGCTGAAGAACCAGAAGTGGAAATCGAACTCATCATAGAGGAAGATTCCGAAACTGAAAACGAAGAGGTGAAAACTGAAAACGAACTCGTAGAAGAGCCACAACAAGAAATACAAGAGGAACTTGCAACTCTGGATATTGTAGATGCTCCAGAGACGGAAGAACCTATCGTTGAAGCGCCTACCATTGAGCCTGAATCTATGGTAGAGCCTATTGTGGAACCTGCGCTTACGCCAGAACCTGAAATAAAGGTAGAGCCTGTAGTAGTTCCACAACCTGCTCCTCGTCCAATGCCAACACAAACCTCATTGTTTGGTTCTGCAGTGGAGGATATCCGTCAAGCTATTTCGCTAGGTGATCGTTTCCTCTTCCAACGCGAACTCTTTGCTGGCAACGGCGAACTAATGCAAAAGACGTTGGATGAACTTAATGCGTTAGGTTCACTCAACGAAGCGATGGACTATGTACTCAACAACTTTGAGTGGGACAAAGAATCTACCGCCGTACAACTCTTTGAGAATGTACTCAAGAGACGCTTCGCTTAAACTGAAAACTGAAAACTGAAATGCTCTACATCGTACCTACACCCGTTGGTAATCTGGAAGACATCACTTTTCGCGCACTCCGCGTGTTAAAAGAAGTGGACTTGATTCTAGCAGAAGACACTCGCACATCATCCGTATTGCTCAAGCATTACGATATTCATACGCCGCTCAAAAGCCATCATAAGTTCAATGAACATGAGACGAGCGATGACATGGCAGAACGTATTGCCGCAGGCATGACCGTTGCATTGATCTCTGATGCTGGCACGCCATGTATCTCCGACCCGGGATTTATGTTGGTGCGGGCTTGCGTAGAGAAAGGTGTAGAGGTACAATGTCTGCCCGGCGCAACAGCGTTTGTGCCCGCCTTGGTAAATTCAGGATTGCCTAATGATCGATTCTATTTTGAGGGATTCCTGCCCCAAAAGAAAGGTAGGCAGACTCGTATGAAGATCCTAGCGGAGCAGACACACACAATGATCATCTATGAGTCTCCATTTCGATTGGTAAAGACATTGGAGCAACTGGCAGAGTTTATGGGCGGCGAGCGCAGAGCAAGCGTAAGTCGCGAGATTAGCAAACTACACGAAGATACCCAACGAGGTACACTACTTGAATTAGCAGCGCATTACAAACAAACTCCACCTAAAGGCGAAATCGTATTGATCGTAGAAGGAAAAACCGATAAGTAATTTATCCTGAAGATATCCCGAAGATAGCAAGAATATGAGCAGCAATCTGCAAATGAAAATATTGGCCAAAGAGACCGCCATTTATGGCGTATCATCCATTGTGGGCAAGTTCCTCAATTGGATGCTTGTGCCACTATACACATACGTATTGCAGCAGCAATCGGACTATGGTATTGTGACCAATCTCTACGCATGGACTGCCCTATTGCTGGTTGTACTCACCTACGGTATGGAAACGGGTTTCTTCCGCTTTGCCAACAAAGAAGGCGAGAATGCGCAAACGGTCTATACCACTTCGCTCATCACGTTGTTTACCACTTCCTTACTCTTTGGTTTGGCATGCGTGATATGGCAAGCGCCATTGGCAGGAGCTTTGGGGTATCCTAATCATTCGGAGTTTGTAGCACTATTGGGTGTAACCGTAGCAATAGACGCATTTGCGAGCATACCATTTGCGTATTTGCGCTACAAGAAACGCCCCTTGCAGTTTGCGGCATTGAAACTGCTATTTGTTTTCCTCAATATCGCCCTCAACCTCTTCTTCCTCGTACTCTGTCCGAAGATACAAGACTGGGCAATCATCTCATCTTGGTATAATCCAAACTACGGAGTGGGATATGTATTTGTGGCGAATATCTTGGCGACTGCCATCCAGACAGTCTGCCTATTGCCAGCGGTTGGGGAAGGGTTTAGGAGTTTAGGAGTTCAGGAGTTCAGGAGTTCAGGAGTATTTTCTTGGGGGCTGCTCAAGCAGATGCTTCGCTATTCGTTGCCATTGTTGGTGTTGGGTGTGTGCGGTATCATGAACCAAACACTAGACCGAATCTTATTCCCATTCTTCTATGACGGAGCCGATGCGCAAGCACAATTGGGCATCTATGGAGCGTGCTTCAAGGTGGCAATGGTGATGATGATGTTCACCCAAGCCTTCCGCTATGCGTATGAGCCGTTTGTTTTTGCCAAGCACAAGGATAGAGAGTCGGTTGCTGCTTACGCCGATGCGATGAAGTACTATATCATCTTCTCGTATATGATTCTACTGGGGATGATCTTCTACCTTGACTTGCTGAAGTTTATTATCGCTCCTTCCTATTGGGAGGGACTAAAAGTAGTACCTGTCGTACTATGGACATACATTTTCCAAGGCGTGTATTTCAACCTCAGCTTCTGGTACAAATTGACTGACAAAACGCAATGGGGCGCCTATTTCTCCATCCTCGGAGTGGTAATTACCTTTGCGCTGCAAGCCATCTTTGTGCCTCGCATAGGTTATATGGCTTCCGCAGCTAGCAGTACGGTTTGCTATATGGTGATCATGCTGTTGTCGTATTTTATCGGACGCAAACATTTGGAGATACCCTATGATTTACGCCGAATTGGCATATACACCCTACTCGTTGTGACACTTTTGGCAGGATACTACGCTTTGGCACACTTCTTGCCAATTAATGAATGGATCAAGATGGGTATAGGCACTATACTCCTTATTATATATTGTGTATTGTTCTATCGTTTGGATGGACGCACACTCATTAAGAAAAAATAATTATGTTTTCAGGAATAGTAGAAACAATGGCTCAAATCGTGAAGATTGAGCAAGAACAAACCAATAAGCATTTCACCCTACGCAACCCTTATGGCGAGCCACTAAAGATTGACCAATCCATCGCACACAATGGCGTATGCCTCACCGTAGTTAAGATGGAGGGCGATCTCTATACTGTAACGGCGATGCAAGAAACCCTCAACCGCACTAACTTAGGCGAAGCCAAAGAGGGTGATTGGGTTAATCTAGAGCGTTCGATGCTACTAGGCGAACGCCTAGATGGACATATTGTACAAGGACACGTGGATCAAACAGCGCGCTGCGTGGAAGTACGTGAGACAGAGGGCAGCTGGTACTACCGCTTTGAGTATGAGAGTACCAAGGAGATGGCTATGCGTGGCTATTTCTGCGTGGACAAAGGGTCGGTGAGCATCAATGGTGTGAGTCTAACCGTATGTGAACCCGATGTGGTGGACGGCAAGGGGTATGTGAGCGTATGCATCATCCCTTACACCCACGACAATACGAATTTCAAGTATATCGAAGTAGGTACACAAGTAAACCTAGAGTTCGATATCATTGGGAAATATATCACAAGAATGAATCAGCTTCTGGGCACCGAAGGTGCGTAAGTGGTTGCTTTGGGCAACGAAAATGGCAGCAAAGCTGCGAAAATGGCTAACGCGTACATGTTTTTCGACGTAAATAACGTGAAACCACTTTCGTGAGTGAAACGAGCCACTTTCGCGAAGCCAATTTCGTGAGCGAAGCGAACCAATAACGTGAGTGAAACGAACAAATTTAAAATATAAGAAATGGACAAAATTAGTTATGCAATTGGCCTAAGCATGGGTCAAAACTTGATGGGAAGTGGTGTTACTTCCCTCGAATATGCTGATTTGGCAGCAGGTATCAAAGATGTATTGGAGAAGAACCAACCACAAATCTCTTACCAAGAGGCGCAACAAGTGTTGGGTAAGTTCTTCAGCGAGTTGGAAGAGAAAATCGCTGGCGAGGCAAAAGCAGCAGGCGAAGCATTCCTCGCAGAGAATGCCAAACGTGAAGGTGTGAAAGTAACTGAGAGCGGTCTTCAATACGAAGTATTGGAAGCAACTATCGGTCAAAAGCCTAAAGCAACCGACAAAGTACGCGTACACTATGAGGGAACACTCATTGATGGTACCGTATTTGACAGCAGTTACAAACGTGGCGAGAGCATCACTTTTGGTTTGAACCAAGTGATCAAAGGTTGGACAGAGGGTCTTCAACTCATGTCTATCGGTAGCAAGTACAAACTCTACTTGCCATACCAACTCGCTTACGGAGAGCGTGGTGCTGGAGCAAACATCCCTCCATATGCAGCGTTGATCTTCACCGTAGAATTGCTCGGAATTGAATAATAACAATTTAACAATAACAACGAAAGAATGAAAAAACTTTGTATTCTCGCTATCGCTGCATTGGCAATGGTAGCTTGCGGTAAAACGTACACCGCACAAACTGTCGTTCTTGAGAATCAAAACGATAGTATGAACTATGCTTTGGGTCTTGTGAATGGTTCCCAAATCAAAATGTATCAACTCCGCAACGACTCTTCTATTGAAACTGTAAATGAGTTCATTGATGCGCTTCAACGCGGTTATGATGGTAAAATAGAGCAACTTAGCGAGGCTGCTGCTATTGGTAAAAACATTGGTCAAGCCATCAAAGCTTCAGAGAAAAATGGTTTGGCAGACAATCCTGCTTGGACACTCAACGAGAAACTCTTCTTCCAAGGATTGGTAAACGGTATGTACAACGATACCGTAGTTATGACAGGTGAGGCGGCTAGTAACTATTTCCAAGCTCAATACCAAGCATCTGCTATGTCTAACGACAGTGTAAAAGCAGGCAAAGCTATCAAAGGCAAATGCCCAAGCCAAGTTAAAACCGTTGTTCTTGCTAACCAAAACGATAGTTTGAACTATGCGTTCGGTTATCTCAATGGTAACGAAGTAGCTATGTACGTATTTGCTATGGATAGTACTGGCGAGCAAAAGAAAGAGTTCATCGCTTATATCAACAAAGGTCTCAAGAGCAATATCACCAACCCACAAATTGCTAATATGGGTGAGCAAATTGGTAAGAGCATCAAGGAGCAAGAGTCTGTTGGTTTGATTGGCGAGCCAAGTTTGGCTACCGACTTCGCCCTCATCAAACAAGGCTTCATCAATGGTCTTTTGGGTGGTACAGAGCAATGGGACAGCGAGTTCGCAGGCGAGTATATCCAATCTACGATGACCAATATCAAGTATGGTAACTCTAAAGAGGATGGCGAGAAGTTCCTCGCAGAGAACGCTCTTCGTGAAGGCGTAATCACCACTGAGAGCGGTCTCCAATACGAAGTTCTCAAACAAGGTAAAGGCAAAAAGACTCCTACTGCAACTGATGTTGTCAAAGTACACTACCATGGTACTTTGACCAATGGTACTGTGTTTGACAGTAGCGTAGATCGCAACGAGCCTATCTCTTTCGCTTTGACTCAAGTGATCCCAGGTTGGACCGAAGGTCTTCAACTTATGACTGTGGGTAGCAAATACAAATTCTATATCCCACAACACCTGGGCTATGGTAGCCAACAAGCAGGCTCTATTCCTCCATACTCAACCCTTATCTTCGAAGTTGAGTTGCTCGACATTGAATAAAAACCGATTGCCACTACGTGGCTGTAGATTATGGGCATCATCGCCAAACAAAGTATACAAGGTACCATCGTCACCTATCTAGGGGTGGCGGTGGGCTTTGTTACTACCTTCTTTGTGCTGACTCGTTTCCTCACTGCCGAGGAGATTGGTTTGGCGCGTGTATTGGTTGATGCTGCCACACTCTTTATCGGATTGGCGCAGTTGGGCACTTCATCCTCAATTATTCGCTTTTATCCGCACTTTAAGGAGAAAGGCGAAAGATTAAAGGTTAAAGGCGAGAATACAGACCACGGTTTCTTCTTCTGGACAATTCTCATTCCACTCGTGGGATTTGCGTTGTTCGCTGCACTCTATTGCGCATGCTATACGCCTCTTAGCCAATGGTTTGGCGAGAAGTCTCCGCTTTTTGTTGAGTACTATTATATGGTACTGCCAATGGCGTTCTTTATGCTCTATCAAACGGTCTTTGAGACCAATGCCAATGTGCGTATGCATATCGTCGTTCCTCGCGCGGTGCGCGAACTCATCACACGCATTGGACTATTGGCAGCCTATCTGCTCTACTCCTTCCGCGTGGTCAATATAGACGGCTTTGTGATTGCGTTGTGCGCGGTATATGCAGTAGCCATGCTCTGCAATATTATCTACCTATTTTCTTTAGGAGAAGTATCGCTACGCCCTGATTGGCAATACATTAAGGCGAACCCCAAACTAGTCAAACAATACCTCTTCTACACGGGTTTCTTGCTCGTCTCGGCAGTCACTTCGGTGCTCGCCCCTACTCTATCTAGTTTCTTTATTACCGCAGAGATGGGATTGAGTTATACGGGTATCTTTGCCATTGCTACGTATATTGCGGTGATGGTGAGTATCCCATATCGTTCGGTGACGGCTATTGCTGCGCCCCAATTGGCAAATGCCATCAAACATAATAACCAAAACGAAATCACCCACCTCATGCAACAAGTCAGCAGCAATTTGCTACTTATTGGTGGTATGATTTTGTGTGCCATTTGGCTCAATATTGACTTGATTTTCCATATTTTACCCAATGGTGCTACCTATGCCGAAGCACGCTCAGTTGTGCTCATGTTAGGAGTGAGTCAATTGATTATAGCTACTGGCTCATTTACCCTAAATACCCTTAACTATTCGCGTTTCTACGCATTCTCATTATTGTTTTCATTTATCCTGACAGCATCCTCTATATTGCTCAACAACACCCTCATTCCTACACTCGGGATGAATGGTGCAGCTGTGAGCAACCTTCTCTCATATGCTTTGTACTTTATACTTATTATAATAACGGTACGTTTGACCAGCAAAGCGCCTACTTTCACAAGTCAACACCTCAAGATTCTCCTTCTTCTGTTGTTGATCCTCAGCACGAATACCCTTTGGCTCAAATATCTGCCAATCAATAATATATGGATCAGTAGTATCCTCCGCACAGTAGTACTCATGGGCGGTGCTTGTGCCATTGCATGGAGCAAAAATCTCTCCCCAGAGATTAACCAACAAGTGCGTGCATTAGGCGAAAGGTTAAAGGCGAAGGATTATGCGTTATTTTATTAAGTTTTCATATTTAGGAACAGAGTTTCATGGCTCGCAACGCCAGCCTAATGGCATCACGGTGCAAGAGACCATGGAGCAAGCTCTCAAAATGATCTTCCGCGAAGAGGTTCCTCTCACTTTCGCGGGTCGAACGGATGCTGGTGTTCATGCTCGCGAAATGTTTGCCCACTTCGACCTTACCGATTGCCAATTGCCAATTGCCAATAACCTAGTCTTCCGTCTCAACGGAATACTCCCTGACTCCATTGCTATTCACGATATAGTGCCAGTAACCGATGAGGCGCATGCTCGTTTTACGGCTAAGAGTCGCACATACGAATACCATATTGTGGATCATAAAGATCCATTTTTACACGATTTAGCTACTCGCGTAAGACCAGGATTAGACTTCAATGCTATGAATGAGGCGGCCAAGTATCTTATTGGTCGTCAAGACTTTGCCTCTTTCTGCCGCAGCAATACCGATGTCAAAACCACCATCTGCGACTTGACTTATGCCCATTGGGAAGTCAAGGAAAATGGGCATGCGGTGTTTACCATTACCGCAGACCGTTTCTTGCGCAATATGGTACGTGCGGTGGTAGGAACTTTGTTTGAAGTGGGTCGTGGCAAAATGACTATTGAGCAATTTGGCCAAGTCATTTCGCAGCATACTCGCACCGCAGCAGGAGATTCCGCTCCAGCCGAGGGTTTATACTTAACCCAAATCATCTATCCCGAAGATATTTGGGTGTAGTGAGATTATTTCTTAAGATTTCACATTTCTACCTATCCAAACAATCTAGTTCACAATAATACCATGACATCGATTAGACAATTTCAGCGTTATATATGGCTCGTTGATTTGCTATATTCACGAGGCGCATTAACTCGTCAGCAAATCAATGATTATTGGCAAAACGCATCGCTCAATGATGAAGATGAAGCCGCTATTCCGCGGCGCACATTCTTTCGCATGAAAGATGATATTCTTATTCTGTTTGGTATTAAGATAGAATGTGTAAGTGGCAATAAATACGCAATAGCTAACCGTGATGACATCAAGAGCGATGATGTCCAAAATTGGTTACTCAATTCTTTTTCTGTCAGCAATCTTCTGATGGAGGGGCAACAATTAAGAGATAGATTGCTTTTAGAAGACATACCTTCTGGCAATAAATACTTGACACAAGTGATTGATGCTATGCGGCAAAATCTAACACTACAAGTTGAGTATCAAAGTTTTAAGATGAGTGATCCAAGAAACTTTGAGATTGCT
>JAZQTO010000019.1:0-15948 GCA_045630805.1 Paludibacteraceae bacterium | reverse complement strand
TGTCTCCATCGTGAGCTCATCGTGACTTCATCGTGACCTCATCGTGACCTCATCGGAATCTCACCGAAGGAACACCGAAGGAACTCCGAGGGAACTCCGAAGAAAGAGCGAAGCATTATCGTGCTATTCCCCTTCCGTTTACAGAGCGGTTACGAATGGAAAACAAAGAATAGTTAAATAATCCCTTGACAAAAAAAGCCCTGTGGCGAACCACAGGGATAGGATGAGAAATTATATATTAAAAGATTGATGCTTGGATTATGGTTGCACTGCGAAAATCTTTGTAGAAGAATGTACCATATCATTGAGACGCTTGGCAATTTTATTCCAATTAAAATTGCCCGTAGTCATAACAACTGATTCATTAAAATCTATTTCATCAAAATATGTGAGCGCTTTAATAGGCATCATAACATTAGCCATTGGAAATTTTGATATATAAAAATCAAGCATTTCTTCCAATGAATATTGAGTAGATAAAGTAGCTATATCTATAAAATCCTTAATTCGTGTTCCATTCTGGGCTATAGCAGATAATTTCATGGCTATAATATCAGGTACACTCTCTAAACGGATACCATCAATAATATCAGGAGATTGAAGATGTGGATAGTTAAATCGAATACAATCTATCATTACCCCATCAATAAAACCTTTGAGCGTTTGGTTTCGCTCGTATGACACCTTTAAGCCATATCGTTGTACCAACATGGATTTTAGTTCCTCTAAATCAAAGTCTTCGGTAGTAAATAAGTCCAAATCAATACTTTTTCGATGTCCTATGCGCAAAGCGAGCGCAGTACCACCAACAAGATTGAATGAAAGGAGCAAAGGTTCAGCCTGTAATTGCTTTAATAATTCCAATGTGCGGGGCTCGACTGCTTCTTGGTGTAACATTTGAGTTCCTCCTTATTAAGATTAAACAAAGTACAAACGAAATGTATATTCAAATCATTTAAATAAGGTACTGATTTGACTATTTCTCGAACTCCATTAATGCCTCCATATAAGTCAAAGGCAGCAAAGAAATCTTCGGGAGTTCCCATTTCTATAACACGCTGCACAACAAGTCTCTTCGATTTCTGCCAATCAAAGGTATCGATATCGTATTCCCACAAAAGCGCTTTATTGGGCAAACGATCTCCTGCGTTGTATGTATCTAACAGAATCATTCGTATTGCATTTTGTTTTGCAAAGGTACAACTTTTTATTGAAATATGCAAATATTATGCCAGAAAAATGTAACAATATGCATTAAAAAGCCCTGTGGCGAACCACAGGGCTAGGATGAGAAATTATATTCTCAAAGATTAAATGAATGCTTAATTACTCAGCAACGAAAGTGAGTTTCTTGTTTTGCTCAGCAGAGCCATCCCAATCAAACTCAAATTTAACAGAACCCTTGAAAGCAGGAATTGTAATGTCACCATCACCAGTAGCCTCAATACCTTCAATTGTCAAATCGCTACCACCGAAGCTCTTAGCCCAATCGTGGTTGAAACGGATCTTGAATGCACCAGCAGCGAAATCAACACCTTTAGCCTCGAATACATAGTGGCTACCCTCATTGCTTACAAAAGCAAGATCTGTATCAGCATCCCAGTTACCATTAACGGTACCGATGAATGAGTAAACGAATGTAGAAGGATCGAGAACCTCAAGTTCACCAGTTTTCTCTACATTATATTTGTAAGAATCTTGGGTAGTAGCAGCAGGGCCAACGAACTCAAGAGTAATCTTGTACTCAGCGCGCTCCAAAGCGATATTACCACCACCAGGAACACAATCAGCACCAAGGTTAGTGTTAGCCTTAACGAGGTTTGCAATATCCAAGTTGATTTTCCAAGCGTTGCTGTGCGCGAATTTGAACTCACCAGCAGTTTCGATAGTGCAAGCCCACTCCCATTTGTAGCTATCAGCTGCTTTCTCACCAGCGGTGAAGCCCCAGCCGTTCATAGCACCACGAACGCCCCATACTACAGGAACGATGATGCATTGAGCGCCACCTACGTCATTCAAAGCCTCATCCTCGTTGAAGTCGAGAACAATGTGATAAAGACCAGTCTCAGTTACTTCTACAGAAGCATTCTCAGCAAGAGAACCCTTGTAACCAGGAACGTTAACGTTGTCAGTTACAATAAGTTCCTCACCATACTCAAGAGTAGCACCATACTTGTCAGCAGCAGCACCTTTCTTGTTTACGAACTCATACTTCTTACCAGCCTCGAGAACGATGTACTTCTCATACATACCTGTACGAGCAGTTTGATCTACCTCGTTGATACCTTGATCCATTGCATTTGCCTCAATGAGATCAACACCTACCTCAGATACATAGAAACCGTTTGGCAATGCGTCCAAATCAGGACCATTTGTTTTGTTTCCATCACATGAAGTGAATGTTACAGCAGCAACTAAAGCCGCTACAAAAATACCAAATTTCTTCATAATAATTTTGAATTTTGATTAGTTAATAAATTTTGTTAATTGGATATATATTCAAAAGTGAATATTCGTTAGTTTAATAACCTTTATTTTGTGTCCAAATCTTCTTACCAGTTTTTGGATCAACATAGGACTTCTGTAATACTTTGTAAGGAATAGGGAACCAACGACGTGTCTCCGCTGTATTCTTAACGTATTGAATGTTTTCAAATTGACCGAAACGAATCAAGTCACGACGACGTTGATTCTCCCATGTCAATTCACGTCCACGCTCAGCAAGGATACCATCTTTAAGTCCTGTTCCTAAAGCAGTAAATGCGTCAGGGTATGCGGCATCAAAAGTAGCAATAGGATCCTGTTCGTGTGTAAAACTACGTTTTTTGATAGCATCTACAGATGAATTTTCAATACCAGGAGCATCATCTTGTCCACCGCGCAAGATAGCCTCTTTCTTCATCAAGATAACATCGGCATAACGCAAGAGCACAAAGTCGTTCTCCATATAAGTATAAGTACCCGTTTTATCAATTTCATACTTGTACATGCGCGCACCATCCACACGGTTAGCAGAATCCAATGCATTGACTTGAGGAACAATAACAATAGGTGTGCCATCATTATCTGCAATCGTATCACCATTCTCTTCACAAAGAGGGCCCAAGAACCATGCATATTGATGCTCTGCCAAAGTTCCTTCACTCTTTCCTGCACCACGAACATCGCTTGTATTATAAATCTCCATAAATTGTGGACGAGCGACGAAACCATTCCAACAGTCTAGTTTCATACCAAAACGTGTTTGGAACTTGTAGTGCAATGAAAGATAGCAAATACGCAATTTATTTTTGCAAGAATATTGATCACGCTCGTTGTTGGTAGTTCCATCCTCTACAATAGTAAAGATATTCTCTTTGCTGCCACCATTTTCGAGCAAGAAATTATTGAAATAATTGTTCTCAATAGCATATGAACCAGAATTGATTACCTTATTGAGGCAACGAATAGCATTAGTATAGAAATCAGCAGGGCTACTAATAGTGATACCAGCTTCTTTCATAAGAACGGAAGCAGAGTCACCATTGTGCACGGTGCATGTACGTTGAGCTGCCATTACATTTTCTGGTGTACAACCATATGACTCAGCATTGAGATACAATTTAGCCAAAAGTGTATATGCCATACCTTGTGTACAACGTCCGAGATACAATTGGCGGTTTGCATCGTTTACAACAGCCATATTAGGTGCGTTTTTCTCGAGACAAGCGACAAGGTGAGCCCAGGTGACCCATGGGTCGAGCAATGTCTCTTTACGGTCAGAATAATCCTCCATGTATGGAATACGACCAAAAGAGTCGAAAAGCAAATAGTAGTAGTATGAACGAAGAACTTCCATTTCACCTACATACATTGCATAGATTTCTGGAGACATATTCTCTTCGTTGGAATAGAGTGTTTGTAGCAAGTTGTTGCACAAGACAGAACCTGATACAGTACAGTTCCAAATATTGTTAAATGCCTCTCCATATGCATTCCACTCGTGTGTGTTAAGGAATTTCCAATAACCACCATCGTTCCAATCACCACCCTTACGGATTGGGCACAAACCTTCATCAGATGTCAATGTGTTTACTCCCCAATATCCCCAGTGGTCATGCATAAAACGAAGATCAGCGTATGCTTGACCAACGAGGTTGGTTACGTTCTCCTCATTTTGCAGCATTTGGTCAGTGGTAGGTTTACCGAAGTTCTCCTCCTCCAAGAAACCTTCACAAGAAGAAAGTACTGGCAATGCTATTGCGCATATAAGCGCATATTTAAAAATCTTTTTCATTATTTCTACAAATTAAAAGAGGTTAAGATTTATACCAAATAAGAATGATGCTGTCTTAGGATAGAAGTTGTTGATTTCTATACCAGGATAGTCAATACAAGAAGTATTAATCTCTGGATCAAGTCCTGAATAAGAAGTGATAGTAAAGAGATTTTGTCCTGTTGCATATAGGCGCAAAGATTGAGCATATTTATTCTCTTTAAACTTAAAGGTATAACCAACAGTGATGTTATCACATTTCAAATACGAACCATCTTCCAACCAATAATCAGAGAAGTGATTATAATCAGCAAAGATAGCACCGTTGTTCTTAGTTGGTCCATTTCCAGAAGCTACATCCTTAACAAAGAAGTTGTAATCTGTGGTCTTATCGGTACCATCTGGAGTGTACATAAATCGTGTTGCATTCAAGATTTTATTACCAATCACACCACGTAAGAATACAGTAACATCTAAATTCTTGTAACGAACGGTGTTATTCCATCCATAGGTTACAGCAGGTTGTGCAGAGCCCAAATACTTTTTGTCAGCAGCAGTAGGTTTCGCTGTTGGACCACCATATTGATCTTCGTACACCCATTCACCTTTACTATTAAAGCCCAAGAACTTATAGCCATAGAACTGACCTACTTTACCACCTTCCATCAATATTTGTGTATAAGAGTCAGAACCATTAAATTTGTTACCATAGAGGTTACCCTGTGGAGATGAAGTATAGTTAAAACCTTTACTTGGGTCAGAAAGTTTGGTAATGATATTCTCATTCCAAGCAAGTGTTAGAGAAGAAGTCCATGTGACATTTTTCTTTTGTACCGCAACGCCTGTTACTGCAAGTTCAACACCATATGAAAGCATTTCACCAGCGTTAGCAAGCAACTTGTCATATTGATATGGAGGAGTTGGAACATCGTACCACCAAAGAAGATCCTTTGTATTACGAACATAGCCTTCTAAACTACCAGTCAATCGGTTATTCAAGAATCCGTAATCAACACCAAGGTTATACTCATATTTCTTCTCCCATTTGAGATCAGGGTTAACATTTTGAGTAACCTTGTATGTATTCACGTCTTTACCACCAATTGTAATCACATCAGATTTAGAAAGCAGTGCTACAGACATAAGGCTTGAACCTACGTTATTACCAGTAACACCGAAACCAGCACGAAGTTTCAATTCATCAACCCATGTTACATCGCTCATAAAGTCTTCGGCTTTGATACGCCATCCAGCACTTGCAGCAGGGAAGTAACCCCACTTATTGTTTGCACCAAAACGGCTAGAACCCTCTGCACGGAGAGAAACAGAGAGGAGGTACTTATCATTGTAATTATAGTTCACACGCGCAAAAGCAGCAGCAAGAGCATGTGAGTTACGCCAAGATCCAACAGAAAGATTATCCTTAGAAGCATCACCTTCGCCAATAGAATAATATTTGAGTGATGGCATTACAAATCCTTTGTTAGCAGCGTTCATACCATCATCCATAAAATGTTGATAAGAAAAACCTGCAACAGCTACAATACTATGTGCGCCCCATTGACCAGCGTAATCTACAGTGGCCTCATAGAGTTGGTTAAGACCCATATCGTATTGACGATTAGCCCAATCGCTACTACCCACAGAGTTTGGAGACAACAAATTACCTACATATTTATATTTACGATTATCACCTTCCTCAATAGCAGCAAACGCATTGACTTTCAAACCAGGAAGAGCTTTAATATCAACAGTGGCTTTAATAGAACCACGGAAGAAGTTACCATCTTGGTAATCTTCAGTATTATACAATCTCTCAACTGGGTTATTCTGACCACTATTTGACACCAAATAATATCCATTAGGTGATGTCTCATCATAGATAGGCATTGTAGGATTGAGCAATGACGCTTGAGTATAATCAGCAGCAGAATAGTCATTACGATAGTGCATGTAGGACACATCATATTGCAACTTCAACCAACCATTCAAACATTTTTGATCAGCCGCTAATTTTGCAGTAATTTCATTACGACCATTGTTAATAGCAATACCTTGAGCATTCTTATAGTTAACAGAAGCACGGTAACTAAAGTTTTTGTGTGAACCAGTAATTGCCACATTATGATTGTGAGTAATAGCAGCATTACGGCTCAACGCTTTGGTCCAATCGGTAGAAGCACCGTGATCAATTCCAGTTAACAAACCACCTGTATATTCGCTCAAGTTGCGGAATTCATCAGCATTTGCCATACCTACACGACTATTAATCCAGGAGACATTCATATATCCAGAATACTCTAATTGTGTTTGGGCATTATCATTATGTCCCTCACCACGCTTAGTAGTAATAAGAATCACACCATTAGTACCACGAGTACCATAGATAGCAGCAGCAGAACCGTCCTTGAGGACATCCATAGAAGCAATTTCATCTGGAGCAATATTATCAATATTACTAGTAGGTACACCATCAACGATATACAAAGGAGCAGAACCTGTACCTTGTCCCAAAGTAGAGAAACCACGGATTTGGATATTGTATCCAGTTGAAGTTGGATCAGAGGTTGTACGGCTGATGTTCAAACCTGCTACCTTACCTTGGAGAAGACCAACAGGGTTAGACTTAACACCAGCATTGAAATCCTCTGCCTTGATAGAAGCTACAGAACCTGTAACCTCTTTCTTCTTTTGTGAACCATAACCGATCGCTACCACCTCTTGGAGAACATGTGTATCCTCAGCAAGGCGAACAATCATACCATTCTTAGCAGCAAGAGTTTGTGCGGCAAAACCCATGTAACTAATTTGGATTTGGGTTCCCTCTGCTACGTTGAGTTCGAAGTTACCATCGAAATCCGTAATCACACCATTGGTAGTGCCGACTTCAACGACACTAGCACCAATTACAGGAAAATCGGTAGCATCTTCCAAAACGGTACCTGTAATTTGCGCAGACATAGCCATTGAGAACGCTGCGAAAAGTACAAGTAAAAATGTCTTGTTTTTCATCATGTTAAAAATTTAATAAATTATGTTTTAAGAGTTTTAAAAGTTTTAACAGTTTTAAGGTAGTGTTATTTCTTGCCTTCTTTGATGAGCACTACACTGATAGCACCAAGGATAAGCAGAACACCTGCTGCCACCAACATACCCACTTGTGAGCCTACGCATATATATTTAAGGATAGAACCACCTATCAAAGCTGCCACAATCTGAGGTAAGCAGATCGTACAGTTGAACAAACCAAGGTAATAACCCATATTGTCACCCTTGAGCGAGTTGGTCAAGATAGTGAATGGCACTGCCAACATAGCTGCCCATGCCGCGCCAATAAATGCGTAAGAAACGAGCAACACATATTGGTTGGTCACAAACAAAGTTGAGATAAATCCTAACGCACCTACAATCAATGAGATAGCATATGCGCCCTTGTTGTGGAAGTATTTCTCGAGGGTTGGCATAATCAATGCCCAAAGCATAGAACCCACCGCTTGGATTGCGAAGCACACGCCTACCCAGTTACCTGCTGTTTGGAAAGCCTCAGCCGCTGTATTCACGCCATCCCAATCGAAACATTGGGTAGCGATAGCACCGTTAGAATATGTCCACATAAAGAGGAAAGCTGCCCAGCAGAAGAACTGTACAAGACCAACTGTCCAGAAGGTAGAAGGTGCATTGATGAGCAGCTTGATGAAGCTTGGGTCCTCTTTCTTCTCATCTTTCTTGGTGTCAAGTCCGTGAAACTTAGCATATTCCTCTGGATTTAACTCCTTGACAGTCACGAAAGTATAGAGAACACAAAGCATGAGAATAGCAGCGCCGATATAGAAACTCCACTTAACAGAGTCTGGAATAACGCCCTCTGGAGCCGTATTAGCAATACCTATCCATGTAAAGAGGATTGGGAAGATGTAACCCGCAAGTGAACCTGCATTGCAGAGGAATGATTGGATAGAATACGCAAGACCTTTTTGCTCCTCGTTCACCATATCGCCCACCATCATCTTGAATGGTTGCATAGCAATATTGATAGAAGTATCCAAGAACATGAGTGAGAACAATCCAAACCACATAGCGGCATTGAGACCCAAGAAGAGGGATTGTGTAAAGGTGAAGTTACCTGCATTAGGGAGAAGCAACATCACAGCCACCGCAATGAGCGCACCAACGATAAGGTAAGGTTTGCGACGACCAAGACGGTTCCAAGTCTTATCAGAATACTTACCCACGAGAGGTTGCACGATCATACCCATCAACGGAGGGAGTACCCAGAAGAATGAAAGTTGATGAGGATCTGCGCCGAGTGTGGCAAAAATACGAGAGATATTCGCACTCTGAAGTGCATAGGCGATTTGGACTCCAAAGAATCCAAAACTGAGGTTAAAAAGTTGCCCAAAGGACAAGTTGCGTTTTTCTGTCATGACATGTTTTTTCTAAATCGGGCACAAAGATACAACATATTTTTCACACACGCAAGAGCGCACGAAATTTTAAGTAAAAAAAAGCTACGCAAACGATTTCGGAAAGAAGGGATTTCGAGCATAGAGAACGAGTAGCAAGGAACAGCTATCTTCGGGGTATCTTCGGGGTATCTTCGGGATAAATGAGGTAAGAAAAAAAACATGACTACCACACCCTCTATTTATCAGCATGTTGCAAGAAAAGAAAAAGAAAATATAAAATATTTTTCAAAAACACTTGCACATATCAAAAAAAGTTTGTAATTTTGCACTCGCAAATTTAATTAAGAATTTTGAATTAAGAAATTTGAATTTGAACATAAACAACTATATGACACGTCACGAACAATTAATCGAAGCCTTACAACGTAACTTTGGATTTGACTCATTCAAAGGCAACCAAGAAGCCATCATCAACAACCTCATGGACGGCAAAGACACTTTTGTACTGATGCCAACCGGAGGAGGTAAGAGTTTGTGCTACCAATTGCCATCTTTATTGATGGATGGTGTAGCTATTGTCATCTCCCCTTTGATTGCGTTGATGAAGAATCAAGTGGATGCTATGCGCAACTTCTCCGAGGAAGATGGCGTAGCACACTTTATCAATTCATCTTTGTCTCGTCCTGAGATTCACGCCGTCAAAGCGGACATCTTGGCAGGCAAGACTAAGTTGCTATACGTAGCGCCTGAGTCATTAAACAAGGATGAGAATGTGGACTTCTTGAAGGAAGTAAAAATCTCATTCTACGCTGTAGATGAAGCACACTGTATATCGGAATGGGGACATGATTTCCGCCCAGAATACCGCCGTATTCACCCTATTGTGGAGCGAATTGGCAAGGCGCCAATCATAGCGCTAACCGCCACCGCTACACCAAAGGTGCAAAACGATATACAAAAGAACTTGGATATGATGAATGCGACTGTGTTCAAGTCCTCATTTAATCGCGCCAACCTATATTATGAAATACGTCAAAAGACGGACGATGTAGATAAGGATTTGGTGCGCTACATCCGTACTATGGAGGGTAAATCAGGTATTGTATATTGCTTGAGCCGTAAAACGGTAGAGGACCTAGCAGCGACATTGTGCGTAAATAATATTCAAGCTCTTCCTTATCACGCAGGCATGGACGCTGCTACACGTAGTGAGAACCAAGATGCATTCTTGATGGAGAAAGCCCAAGTGATTGTAGCTACCATCGCTTTTGGAATGGGTATTGATAAACCAGATGTGCGTTTTGTGGTGCATTACGATATTCCTAAATCATTAGAGGGCTATTACCAAGAGACTGGTCGTGCGGGACGTGACGGCGGCGAGGGTCAATGTATTAGTTTCTACTCCCAAAAAGATATCGAGCGTTTGCGCAAGTTCCAACAAGGTAAACCCGTATCTGAGCAAGAGATCAGCAACCAGTTATTGTTCGAAACGCAATCGTATGCGGAAGCATCGATTTGCCGTCGAAAATTATTGTTGCATTATTTTGGCGAAGAATACAAGCAAGACAACTGCGGTAACTGCGATAACTGCCGCAAGAAATACAAGATGGTAGAGGCAACCGAACTGCTCGGAATCATCCTTGAAACCATCCTACAATTGAACGAGAAATTCCGCATAGAACATATTGTGGATATTATCAAAGGTAAAGAGAGCGCAGCTGTTTTGTCATATAAGCATAATGACCTGGAGAATTTTGGTTCGGGCGAGGATCAAGAAGAAACCACTTTGTATGCGATTATCCGTCAAGCCATGATTGATGGTTATGTGCGCAAGGACATAGAATCTTACGGAGATTTGAAGTTGACCTCTAGCGGCAAGAAATTTATCAAACGCCCAACTCGATTTGAAGTACCCATTGAGGTTCAAGGAGATGATGAAGATGGCGATATAGCAGCAGGCGCAGTAACTTGTGCAGCTGCAGATGACGTATTGTTCTCCATTCTAAAAGATCTGCGCAAGAAACTCAGCAAGCGTATGAACGTGCCACCATTTGTGATATTCCAAGACGGTAGTTTGGAGGCAATGGCGACATCCTATCCTATCACAATAGAGGAATTGCAAAATATCCCTGGTGTAGGTGTGGGTAAAGCCAAACGCTACGGCGATGAGTTTATCAAGCTGATTAAGGGTTATGTAGAGGAGAACGATATTATTCGTCCAGAAGACTTGCGTGTTCGTACTGTAGCTAAGAACTCCGCTCGTAAGATTGCAATCATCCAAGCTATTGACCGCCGTGTGGCATTAGACGACTTGGCAGAGCGTTTGGGAATGTCCATGGACGAAATGCTAGAGGAGATTGAGGCTATCATGTACTCTGGTACCAAATTGAATATCAAATACTTTATTAGTGAAGTAGTTGATCCAGACGAAGAGGCGGACATCTATGACTATTTCCGTCATGCAGAGAATGACAGCATTCGTTTGGCAATGGAAGAGTTGGGCGAAGACGACTATGACGAGATCAATGTGCGATTGGTGAGAATTAAGTTCCATAGTGATTTGGGAAATTAGACCGCTGCGCTGTTAGATATCAGACCGCCTTCGGCTGTTAGACCGCTGCGCTGTTAGATATGAGAAAAGGAGAGATAGACATTATCACATTGGGTTGTTCAAAGAATCTAGTAGATGCAGAACGACTGATGCGCCAATTGGAATTGACAGGCTATCGTTGTGTCCACGACTCGCCACAACCCAAAGGAGAGATCGCTATCATCAATACCTGCGGATTTATCGGCGATGCCAAAGAAGAAAGCATCGAGATGATTCTACAGTTTGCCGATCGCAAGAATAAAGGCAAACTGAGCAAACTATATGTCATGGGATGTCTGTCCCAACGTTATGCCAAAGAGTTACCTTCGGAAATACCCGAAGTGGATGGATGGTTTGGGAAGTTTGATTTCCTTGGAATCGTGGAGGAGTGCGCAAGCGCACAGTTTAGAGAACGCCCAGAGGGCTACGGTTTAGAGTTTAAAGGCAAGGGATACGAGCGGATGCTCACCACACCAAGTCATTACGCATATTTGAAGATTGCGGAAGGATGTAATCGATATTGTTCGTATTGTGCTATACCGTTGATTACAGGTAAGTTTACCTCAAGGACCATCGAGGACATATTGGAAGAAGTAAAGTGGTTAGTGAGCAAGGGCGTTAAAGAATTTAATGTAATTGCGCAAGACTTATCTAGTTATGGATTAGACCTTTACGGCGAACATCGCTTGGCTGAGTTATTGGATCAAATGGCACAAGTGGAGGGCGTGGAATGGATACGAATACACTATACCTACCCTACGGATTTTCCTTACGACATTTTGCCCGTAATGGCAAAGCATAGCAATATTTGCAAATATATGGATATTGCATTGCAACATTGCTCAGACAACATGCTCAAGCTCATGCGCCGTCGCATCACTCGCGAGGAACAAGATACATTGATAGCTCGTATTCGCGAGGAAGTGCCTGGCATATGTTTGCGTACAACTTTATTGGTGGGACACCCTGGAGAGACGGAAGAGGATTTCAATGAGTTGTGCGAATGGGTCAAGAAGATGAAGTTTGACCGATTAGGTGCATTCGCTTATAGCGAAGAAGAAGGAACGTATGCGGCAAGACATTACACAGACGACATCCCACAAGAGGAGAAAGACCGTCGTGTAGATACCATCATGGCGATACAACAGACGATTTCATCGGAGATATTGAGCCAAATGGTGGGTACCCAACAGCGCGTAGTGATTGACCGCGAAGAAACGGATTACTACATCGGTCGCACGCAATATGATTCGCCCGAAGTGGATTGCGAGGTGCTGATTAAGAAGGAAGGCGATGAGGCAATGAGGCGAAAAGGCAATGAGGCGAAGGGAAAATTGAAGATTGGAGAATTCTATACTGTAAACATCATAAAATCAGAGGATTTTGACCTCTATGCAAGCCTATGAAAACAAAAGACTTGATTCAACACATTGCTACATCCACTTCCATGACGAAGACTCGTACAGAAGAGCTATTGGAGGCTACTGTAGCCGTTCTACAAAAGGAATTATTGAGCGGCACAAGTGTGCAATTGCAAAACTTAGGTTCCTTGGAAATGAAAAAACGTAATGCCCGTATTGTGGTACACCCAAAAACTAAAGAACGTACAGAGGTTCCCGAAAAAATGCAATTGGTATTCAAACCCAACCAAGCCGTAAAAGATATGTTTAACTCTAAAAACAAGGAGAATTAACTATGGCTAACGAGAAAATAACATGGTCCGAGTTGCGTAAAGCAGTGGCTGAAATGGCAGGTACTTCTGAGCAAGAAGCAACCAATTTCTTGAATGCACTAGTGGATGCTATCTTGGTGGGATTAAAAGAAGACCAACAAGTAAAAGTCAAAGGCATAGGCACATTCGCTCTCAAAGCTATGGCTGCACGCAAGAGTGTAAATATTGCCACTGGAGAAGAGTTTACAATAGAAGGGTATAACAAACTGACATTCAGCGCAGAATCCTTGCTCAAAGAGAACGTAGAAAAACGTCTAGAAATTCCTCCAACGATTGAAGTGGTCAAAGAGTTAACCGATGATCCTTTGAAGAAATTAGGCGAGCAAGCCGAAGAAATCGTGGATATTCTCGCAGATTTAGGACAAGCGGTGAATACAACTGAAAACGGAAAGCTGAAAACTGAAAACGGAGAGGTGGAGCCAGCGGAGGAAGTTATAGAGAAGCCAGTAGAGGAAACTATAGAGGAGCCTACAGAGGAAATTGTAGAGGAAACGATAGAGGAGTCAGTAGAGAAAGTTGTAGAGGAAGAAAAGCCTATCGCTGAGGAGACAACAGAAGAACCGACATGCAAACCAACAGGCAAATGCCATAAGAGGGTATGGTGGCTAATAGGTGCAATCATACTCTTAGGTATAATAGGAACAGGCGTCTATTTCCGTGCAACACTGCAACAATGGTGGCAATGTATGCAAGATTGTCAACCAGTCATGGAAGTGGAGGAAGTTCAGGAGGGTTCAGGAAGTTCAGAAGTTCAGGAAGTTCAGGAGGTTCAGGAGGTTGCGTTGGCAGACCAACCTCGCGAATATGTGAATTTTATCGGCATTGAGCGCGTGGGAAAAGATAGTCGCTTGGCATGGATTGCCTACAAATACTATGCACAAAAAGACTTGTGGGTATTCATTTATGAGGCCAATCGCGATATCATCAAACATCCTACCCATGTACGCCCAGGTCAACACATCAGAATCCCTGAATTAGACGAGAAATATCGCAATTTGTATAACCCAGAATTGCGCCAACTGGTAGATAGTTTGGCGGCTGAGTACTTGAAGAAATAAAAGCCTACCCCCGCCCCTCCCTAAAGGGAAGGGAGACAGTAAAAGACATTGAACGAAGATGTAATACATATTCATCGGGCTCGCACGCACAACCTGAAGAACATCACGGTAGATATACCTAGGAATCAACTAGTTATCATCTCAGGTGTGAGTGGTAGCGGCAAGTCTTCGTTGGCTTTCGACACATTGTTTGCCGAAGGTCAACGTCGTTATGTAGAGAGTTTGAGTGCCTATGCCCGCCAGTTCTTAGGGCGTATGCAAAAGCCCGATGTGGATTTTATTGATGGTATTCCTCCCGCTATTGCCATAGAACAAAAAGTGACCAATCGCAATCCACGTAGTACCGTAGGCACAGTAACGGAGATTCAAGAATATTTGAAATTACTTTTCGCACGTGCAGGCCATACCCTCTCGCCCGTGAGTGGAATGGAAGTCAAACGTCATAGTGTGCACGATGTGGTGGAATGTCTCAGGCAGCAAGAAATAGGCAGCAAGGTATTGCTACTCTCTCCTATTGTGGCTGAAAAAGTAGAGGAACAGATTCGTATTTGGCAAGAACAAGGATTCTCACGATTATACCGTGTCAATGCAGATGGAATCGGAGAAATGTTGCGCATTGGTGCCTACACACAAGGTGATACCAATTCAACCACTTATCTGCTGGTCGATCGTATCGTGGCAGATGGCGAGCAGAGTACATTCAACCGCTTTGCGGACTCTGTTCAGACAGCGTTCTACGAAGGTAAAGGACAATGTCAGTTGCTCGTTACCGCACCCGACTCCACAGATAATCAGACATATACCTTCTCCGAACGATTTGAGGCAGATGGTATTACTTTTGTTGAGCCAACCGAACATTTATTCGATTTCAACAATCCTCTCGGCGCATGTCCCACTTGTGGTGGCTCAGGCATGGTAAGCGGTATTGACCCTGATTTGGTGGTGCCCGACAAGTCCAAATCCATATACGAGGGAGCAATAGCCTGCTGGCGAGGCGAGAAGATGAGCCTTTGGAATGAGAAATTGATTTATACAGCAAGCCAGTTTGATTTTCCTATTCATACGCCATTCTACGCACTAACTGCCGAACAGAAGCAGTTGATATGGACGGGTAACGAATATTTCCGCGGATTGAACGACTTTTTTCACGAATTAGAGAGCAAACAATACGCTAAGATTCAATATCGCGTTATGTTAAGTCGCTACAAAGGCAAAGCCACTTGCCCTGATTGCAACGGTGGACGACTTCGCAAAGAGGCGCAATATGTGTGGGTAGGGGGTAAGAACATCACCCAATTGAACCAAATGCCTATCACAGAATTGGCGAAATGGTTTGAAGAGTTGCCATTAGCGGAGCACGAACAGATGGCTGTTCAACCTCTGCTCGTGGAGATACGCACCCGATTGCAGTTTATGCAAGATGTGGGATTGGGTTATTTGACTTTGGCACGTATGTCCGCCACACTCTCAGGAGGAGAGGGACAACGTATTAACTTGGCTAAATCATTGGGTAGCAGCCTTGTAGGTTCGCTATATGTATTGGACGAGCCTAGTATCGGTCTGCACCCAAGGGATACCCAACGCCTGATTCATGTGCTCAAACAACTGCGTGATTTAGGCAATACGATTGTGGTGGTTGAGCACGACGACGAGATACAGAAAGCAGCCGATTACACCATAGAGATTGGTCCTAAAGCAGGTCGCCATGGTGGCGAAGTAGTTTATGCTGGTACGCCAAAAACGGACAAATTTACCTACAACATCCCTGCCTATCGTCGTGTATGGAACAACTACATCGAGATTCAAGGTGCTACGGAGAATAACCTCAAGAACTTGAATGTGCGCTTTCCTCTTAACGTGATGACCGTGGTCACGGGTGTGAGCGGTAGCGGCAAGTCTTCGCTTGT
>JAZQTO010000018.1:0-33840 GCA_045630805.1 Paludibacteraceae bacterium | reverse complement strand
TTCGCTGACGAGTTGGTCACCTATGCGGAAGAACAAATAGCCGAGAACAAGCAACGAGCTACTATCACTCACCAAAAGTATGTACCTAACTATCGTTTTGTACAAAACAAAGTGTCGCGCGATTTATTCAACAATCGTCGTTTGCGCACTTATATCGAGGAGAATCACCTGCGTTGGGACACAGGTATGAATGGTGTGATTGCGATCTATAAACAACTACTTCAAGCTCCTTTTTACCAAGAATATATGCAACTAGCGTCTCCTACATATGAGGACGACAAGATGTTGTGGCGCAAGATCTATGGTACCCTTCTTATTGGCAACGAGGACCTATATTCCGCATTGGATGAGATGGAGGTGGCACTAGACCAACATGCTTGGACCATAGATATAGACCAAATCTTGACCTATATTGTCAAAACCATCAAACTCTTCAAGGAGGCCAATGGCGATGAGCAACCACTCCTAGAGATGTTTGACTCTGAGGAAGAATTAGCGTTTGCCAAAGACCTCTTGCGTTTGACCATCGAAAACGCCGATGAATACCGAGCACTCATTGCTAAATCATTGCACAATTGGGACGCAGAGCGTGTAGCGTATATGGATCAGATCATCTTGCTCGTAGCGATTTCTGAGATTGTTAACTTCAACAATATCGCGCTAGAAGTATCCATGAACGAGTATATCGAATTGGCCAAAGAATATTCTAGCGACAAGAGTTATCAGTTTATCAATGGCGTGCTCAACAATGTGGTAAAGGAATTGCAAAAAAACAATATCCTCTTCAAAGTAATCAAAAAATAATTCACTAATACACAATTTTTACTATGCTTAATTTAATTTTTTTAGAAGCAGCTCCTGCTGCTCAAGGCGCACAACAAAGCAGTTGGTCATTTTGGGTAATGATGATTGCGATTTTCGTTATCTTCTATTTCTTCATGATTCGCCCACAACAAAAGAAACAAAAAGAGTTGCAAGCACAACGTGATGCACTCAAGAAAGGCGATAAAGTAGTTAGCGCGGGTGGTATCTATGGTATCATCAAAGAGGTGCAAGAAACTACTTTCCTCATTGAGATTGCGAAAGATGTAGTCATCAAAATGGACAAAGCTAGCGTGTACGTAGCAGCAGAAGATGCACAACAAGCGCAAGCACAAAACCAAAGTAAGTAATTTGGAATGCAATTTGATTTCAAACCATACAAACACCAAGCCTCACGCCTATGGTTGTGGCTATTGAGCAAAGATATACTTATCTTTCTGCTGTTTGTTGGTTTGGTGTTTGCCTTCTGGTGGGGACGAAGTATGACCTCATCTAGGGAAGGAAACATTCGAGTGGAAATCAATTATAGCGGTGTGGACGACCGTGTAGTGTTTGCCACACCGCTCCCCACTCAACTCACTATTAGTGTACGAGACAATGGCAAGCAGCTACGCCAATTGTCCAAACAAACACTAAGCATCAACCTTAATTTGTCATCGGTGATTACAGAGCGCGAAGGAGTGCTTCAGTTGACCGCAGATATGCTTCGTCCACGATTACAAGACATCCTGCCAGGTTCAACGATTATTCTGCAAATCACCCCAGAACAAATTCAGACCTCATATCATATTCAAAGTGCCAAAATGGTACCTATTTCACTACAAGCACAAGTGAAATATGCCACGCAACACCAGGCCAAAACTCTTCCACTACTATCGGAAGATAGTGTCCGTATTTACGGTGCAGAGAATGTGCTGAATGACATTAACTGCCTATATACCGACTCCATTCTAATCAACGACCTACGCGACTCCATCACGCAGATTGTAACTCTACAAGTACCCGCATCCATACGCTGTAATATAGCGCAAATACAGGTTACATTCCAAGCCGAACAATTTACCGACAAATCCTTTACACTCCCTATACACACTCTTCAAGTCCCTGAAGGTGAACATATGCGTCTCTTTCCACAACAGACAACCGTAGTGGTACGAGTAGGCATCTCGCACTATGCACAAGTCACCATAGAGGACCTCACCGCTATTTGCTACTACCCTAGCAAACCCTGCGATGCACTTCCTATAGAAATACAAACTAACAATCCATATATTTCCAATATTCGTTGCTACCCATCGGCAGTAGAATATATAATTGAGCGCTAACATGAAAAAGATTCAAATGGTCGATCTGCAAACGCAGTATCAACATATCAAAGAAAACATTGATCGTGGTATCCAAGCAGTGATTGATTCTGCTAGTTTCATCAAAGGTCCTGCGGTCACATCTTTCCAACAGAACCTAGAGGCATACACTGGTGCCAAGCATGTCATTCCTGTGGGCAATGGTACCGATGCGCTGCAGATTGCCCTTATGGCGTTGGGTCTCCAACCTGGCGATGAGGTTATCACCCCTACTTTTACGTTTATCGCGACCGCTGAAGTGGTGGCATTGCTCGGACTCACTCCTGTCGTGGTGGATGTAGATTGGGATACGATGAACATCTCCATTGAGGCAGTACGCAAGGCTATCACCCCTCGTACCAAAGCGATTGTACCAGTTCACCTCTTCGGTCAATGTGCGGATATGGAAGCACTGATGCAAATTGCCCAAGAGCACAACCTCTATGTCGTAGAGGATGCTTGCCAAGCTATTGGCGCCCAATATACCTTCTCCGATGGTACTACCCAACAAGCCGCTACCATAGGTCATATCGGTTGCACCAGTTTCTTCCCATCTAAGAATCTCGGTTGCTATGGCGATGGCGGTGCTATCTTCACCAACGACGATGAACTAGCGGCTCAGATGCGTGCTATCGCTAACCACGGTATGGTAATCCGCTACCATCATGATACCATAGGTGTCAACTCTCGTCTGGATAGTATCCAAGCCGCTGTTTTGGATGCCAAACTGCCACACCTCAACCGCTATATCGCAGAACGCCAACGCGCAGCCGCATACTACGACCAAGCGTTTGCCAACCATCCTAATATCCTGACCCCTGTACGTGATACACGCTCCACACACGTGTTCCACCAGTACACCCTTCGTCTCGTGGATGTAGATCGTGATGCACTGCGTGAGACATTGGCACAAGCGGGTATCCCAGCTATGGTGTATTACCCTATTCCACTACACATGCAAAAGGCTTACCAAGATCCTCGCTACCAAACGGGCGATTTCCCGGTAGCAGAGAAACTCGCTGCATGCGTTTTGTCGCTGCCTATGCACACAGAGCTGGATAACGAGCAACTGGAGTATATCACCACCCATGTGCTCCAGGCTATCCATGCCCAACACTAAACTCTAAACTCTAAACACTAAACTAAAAATGGCAACTTCACTATCTCTATCACAACAACAAAAACAAATGCTGAAGTTATCACCTGCACAAATACAGGTGATGCGTTTGTTGGAATTGCCTACATGTGAACTCCTCGCACACATAAATGAGGAGTTGCAAACCAATCCTGCCCTAGAGGAAGGTGTGGATCGCAATGCAGAACGTGAGGAAGATACTCCTCAACAGGAGGATGAGTACGATAACCCGCTCAAAAACGACGATTTTGACTACGACGACTACACCAATGATGATGACGTATCCGAGCGCATGACAGCCTCATCAGGATCTTCCTCTCGAACACGAGAAGAGATTCCGTTCTCCATGGGAACAAGCTTTGCAGAATACCTCAAGTCGCAGATTTATCTCACGAAGATGGATAAACCTGACCGACATATTGCTAAGTTTGTAGTCGGCAATATAGATGAGAATGGCTACCTACAACGCAGCGCAGAAGAACTCGTTGATGACCTCAGTTTTCGTGAAGGATTAGTGGTTTCGGATAGTAAGATGCAAGAGATTATCGACCAAATCAAAACCTTTGACCCTGCTGGTGTAGGCGCTAGTAACCTGCAAGAATGCTTGCTCATTCAACTCGATCAGAAAGCCCCTACTCCTGCTATCCAACTCGCATCCAAGATTTTGCGCGACTATTTTGATGCGTTCTCCAAAATGCATCATGACAAGATCAAACAGCGCCTCAACATCTCCGATGAGCAGTTCAATGCGGCCAAGGCGGAGATCCAACGACTCAATCCCAAACCAGGTAGTGCGTGGAAAGGCACACTCCTTGAACAGAATCAGGAGATAGTCATACCCGATTTTATCGTAGAGCGACAAGACGAGAAACTGGTCGTATCTCTCAATAATAGCGATTTGCCTCCTTTGCATGTATCTACGGACTATACCTATATGCTGGAGGCATATACCCATACCACCTCCAAAAAACAACAAGAGGATGGCAAGGAGATCAAAAAGTACGTGGACAACGCACGCACCTTTATCGATGCTATTCGCCAACGCAACGAGACCATGCTACGCTCCATGCAAGCACTCGTTAAGTTCCAACGCGAGTTTTTCCTCCAGGGAGATAGTATGTACCTCAAACCCATGGTACTCAAGGATATTGCCGATCCTACTAGCTATGATGTATCTACTATATCTCGTACATTCAACAACAAGTATGTAGAAACAGAATTTGGCATCTTCCCACTCAAATACTTCTTCTCTGAAGGTATGACCAATGAGGAAGGCGAAACCGTTTCTACACGCGAGATCAAACAACGACTACAAGAGATTATCAAACAAGAGGATAAGACCAATCCCCTCACGGATGACGAACTAGTCACCGCCATGCACCAGTCGGGTTACCCTATTGCTAGACGAACCGTCGCTAAATACCGTGACCAACTCAATATCCCTGTGGCACGACTACGCAAGAAATTTTAACCCAATGCACCGCCTGCTCCACATACTCGCACAAGTATGTAGCGTACTGCTACATCCGCTACTGATGCCTACCTATGGTATGGCACTCTATTTTGGAGCCCTCCAACGGATGCGTCCCGAATTACCTGCTGCGTATTGTACTATAGGTATAATAGGTACCATCTTGCTGACCCTACTCATTCCTGCTGGGTGTATTATCTTCTTATGGAAAACCAAACGCATTGATAGTCTATCTATTGACGACCCTAAACAGCGAACATCTCCTTATATTTACACCATTATGGCATATGGTTTTTGGGCGTATTTTGTACACCAGGTACTTCATCTCCCGCCTGTGATACTGTTCATCAGCATAGGCGCTATGCTTGCCTTGGTAGCGGTTACGGTCATCAACCATTGGTGGAAAATATCCGCTCATCTCACGGGTATTGGCGGATTGCTAGGAGGTATATGCAGTTTTGCGCTATACTATGGCTATACGCCTATAATACTGATTATCATCACCTTGATGTGGGCACTCATACTTATGTACGCACGACTATACCTACAGGCACATACGGCATTGCAAGTGGTATGTGGATTGCTACTGGGTTTGTTGTGCACGTTCATTCCTAATCTTATTCTCTACCATGCGTAAATTCTTATTCTTCATATTCTGCCTATTAGCCACTTGCACGTTTGCTGCTAAACCACTCAGCGATAGTGCACAGATACACCTGCTCACGTGCACCCAAGGCGAGCAAGTATGGTCCAAGTACGGTCATACGGCTATCCGTGTGATAGACTATCCCAATCAGATTGATATAGTCTTCAACTATGGTGTGTTCAGCCTGATGGATGAGGATTTCTACATCAAGTTCGTCAAAGGAGAAACCTACTACCAACTTGGTATCGAACCTTATAGCTACTTCATGGCGTTCTATAGTAGCATCGGTCGCAAAACCTATTGGCAGGAACTCAACCTCACCCACCAACAGAAACAACGCATCTATGATGCACTCATCACCAACTACCGTCCTGAGAACCGATACTACCTCTACAATTTCGTCTTCGACAACTGCGCCACACGCCCTTACTACCTCATCAAGCAGGCGCTACAGGACACCATCATTTCGGATTATCAAGGCTATGCCAACCACGATTTTCGATCCACTATTTCTCACTATACAGGCAAACACTCATGGGTGGACTTTGGCATCAACCTTGTCTTTGGAAACGATGCCAATCGCCCTATGAGCAACGAAGAACGACTCTTCCTACCCGAAGAACTCATGCGTTACTTCGCCCAAGCCCATCTCTCTGATGGCACACCACTGGTCCGTCGCCAGCATATTGGTGCCTTTGATACCATGCATACCCCATGGTATGCTACTTGCTGGTTTGGGTTTGCCCTTTTCGGCATCTTTATGCTACTGCTCACATTACGTAACAGGCGCCGTCAACGACTCACCATAGCGGTTGATATTATACTGATTATCATATACTTTTTGCTTACTGCATTAGTAGTATTCCTCACCTTCTTCTCTTGTCACCCACTTGTGGGCTTCAACTGGAGACTTATCCTTATCCCCCTTATTCATTTATGCGCACGACTCGTTTATTTACTACGCTAACACTCACACTTCTAGCCCTTCTCACATATGCCCAACCACGCCTCACTGTAGTCGTGGTCGTGGATGGTATGACCCAAGAGAATCTCGCCACCCTGCGACCATTCTGGCAAGCAGGAGGATTACGCATTATGAGCGAAGAGGCACACCAGACCGTTGCCACTTTCCCACACCAAGTCTATGGCGGACAAGAGACAATGGCTACCCTCATGACAGGTACTACGCCTAATCACCACAGTATCATGGCGGATACCTACTTCGAACGAGCGGATAGAAAACCTCTATCTATTCTCCTAGATAACCAGGCTACAGGCATAGGTCATGATACCCCACTCTCTCCACGCACGCTTCTATCCACCACCATCACGGATGAATGGCGTATGCGCCACGGCAGCTCCGCGCAAATCTATGCGGTGGGACTCCAACCACAAGCCACCATCCTCATGGCTGGACATGCCGCCAACGCTTGCTGCTGGCTCAATGCAGACACCCGCAAATGGGCTACCACCTCCTTCTACCCAGAGGGATTACCTGCCGCAGCCGACGAGATGAATGTCAACGGACGCATCGAGACACTTGCTGCTCGCGAGTGGACACCCCGCATGGATATTGCTATGTACACCCATCCTACTGAGCAGGAACGCAAACGAGGATTTACCTACAATAACTACGATGTACTCTCCCAATCACCTGCTGCCAATACGCTCGTCATTGAGCTTGCACTCGCACTCCAAGAGAAACAGAAACTCGGCACGGACATCACTCCAGACCTGCTTCTGCTCCAGCTCAACACCCTCTCGCCTAAAGCCACTTCAGACATGATCACTACGGCGGAACAAGAGGATATGTATATGGGTATCAACCAAGACTTGGGCTTCCTCATGGACCAACTCAATCGACGCATAGGCAAAACCCAATACCAGATTCTTGTTATTGGTCGCCCTGTCCGTGGACATTCCGCAGCGACCCTTGAGATGGCTAATCTCAAAGTCAATCACTTCAATGTGGATCGTGCAGCAGCCCTCACGGGAACTTACCTCATGGCTATCTATGGACACGAACGCTGGGTGGATGGCGGATATGGACCATTCATTTACCTCAACCGCCTACTCATCGAGAAGAAACGCATGTCGCTGGAGACCATTCAACGACAAGTAGCTAATTTCCTTATGGATTTTGAGGGCGTACAAGAGGCATACCCTATCCACGAGGCGATCACGTCGGACGAGAAGACATCCATCTATCGCAAGCATGCGGGCGATGTGTATTTCCGTATGCAAGATAACTGGTTACTTCGCACCAATGACCAAACGAGTTTTGACCAAGTGGTACAATCCCACCCTACAGCGCCATTGCTCTATTGGTCAGGTACGATGACCACTTTCCCTGAAGGACCATTGCAAGCCACTGACGTCAAATCACTGATTATCAACAACTATTAACATATTGAGGCGATAAAGTCGCTTGTTTCAATGCCTATAGCCTATCGCCTTGAAACTTTTAAAACTCTTAAAACTTTTAAAACTCTTATAACATATGATTTTCTACGAACTTAAAATCAATTACACCCGCCAAACAGGCGAAGACAACCCAAAAGGAGTAACAGAGACATATTTTGTCGAAGGATTAACCGTAGCTGATGTAGAAGAACGCTTGCTAGGCGAGATTCAGAAATACATCTCTGGCGAATGGGAAATCAAAAGTTGCAAACAAGTACAAATGCTTGATTATGTAGCCAATCCTGCTGCCAACTACTGGTATAAAGCACGAGTAGAGCTCATCACTATTGATGGAGAGAAAGAAACACGCAAAGCCCATAATTTCTACGCAGAAGCGGATAATATCACAGAGGCCAACAAAGTTATTCACCAAGCCATGGGCAATGAAGACTTTGAAGTAGCGAGCATCACTCGCACCAAACTCATGGATATCATTCGCGCGGTGTAAAAGATAGACCGGCTGTGCCTGAGAGACCGCCTACGGCTGAGAGACCGGGCTAAAGCCCTGAGAGACCGCACCAAAAGTGCTGAGAGACTCTTCGATCCCTCAGTGAGCAAAGCGAACGGTCAATAAGTGACAACCCATGCAAATCACCTCCAACATAACATCCGTTAGAACTCACATCCCAGAAGGTGTGACACTTATTTGTGTGAGTAAGTTCCATCCGATGGAAGCCATCATGGAGGCATACGAGTGTGGTGAAAGGGATTTTGGCGAGAGTCGTGTGCAGGAGTTGTTGCCTAAGTACGAGGCGCTGCCTAAGGATATCCGCTGGCATTTTATTGGTCATTTGCAGACCAACAAGGTCAAGCAGATTGTGCCGTTTGTGCATATGATTCATTCGGTGGATAGTGTACGCTTGTTGGAAACAATCAACAAAGAAGCAGAAAAGATAGGTCGCCGCGTCAAGGTACTTCTAGAGGTACATGTGGCTAAAGAGGAAACCAAATCTGGCTTCAGCCCCGAAGAGTTCTTATCCCTCGCCTCATCGCCTAATAGCCTTATCGCCTCATCGCCTAATAGCCTCAACGAGGCGTCCTACCCATGGGTAGAGATCTGCGGTGTAATGGGCATGGCGACCAACACGGATGACGAAGCCGAATGGCGCCGTTGCTTCCGTGCGATAGCATCCCTCGCCTCTCACCTTTCACCTCTCGCCTCATCGCCTATAGCCTATAGCTCGCCCAGCGAGCGTCCACAGATCAGTATGGGCATGTCCGACGACTACCTCGTCGCCATTGAAGAAGGCAGCACAATGGTCCGCATCGGCTCCACCATCTTTGGTTCAAGAGGGTAGACACCCGAAAATAATCGGATTCCCGAATCCCGAATCCCGACTCAAAAAAAGTATAACATGACTATCATCCTAGACATGGGCGGCGTGATTATGAATCACAACATGCCCGAATGTATCGCTCGTTTCACCGACATTCTCGGCGAAGAACATATGAAAACCATCCTCGGCCTTGCCTCCAACGGCGAGGGCACTGCTGACAGTCTGATGGAGCAATACGAACGTGGAGACATCTCCACCGATGCGTTTATCGACGGCATTATGCAATATGCGCAACGTCCTACCACCCGCGAGGAGATTATCGCGGCATGGAACGCCATGCACGGCGGTATTCCTCAGGAGCGTTTGCAATTGATTCAAAGCTGGAAGGACGCAGGACATCGCCTATTCCTCTTGAGCAACAACAACGAACTGCATTGGGAGCATATCCTCTCGCAATACGATATGTCGATGTTTGAGTATTGCTTTGCATCTCACCACTTGCACATGAGCAAACCCGACCCACGTATTTATGAGGCGGTAGATGCTCAACTCAAACAAAAAGGCTGCGAAGAGCCATTTTATTTCGTGGACGATATCCTTATCAACCGCACTACTGCCGAGCAACTCGGTTGGAAGACCTTCTCCACCTTGGACGAGCTCAACGCTATCCTCTAGTACCACTAGCCTATCTAGCCATACTAGTTCTACTAGATCTACTAGCTCCCCTAGCATATACAATAGGAGTCGCCTCTGCGACTCCTATTGTATATCTCGCCTCTAGCCTCTCGCCTTTAGCCTTTAGCGGCGCTCAGCGCCACTCCCAGATTCTCCACGGCTTTGGCGCATGCGCCGCTCTCGTCGTAGATCTTCGGCGCTAGTCGTTGCAGGCTCTTGTATATCTTTTCGGCTTCCGCCAGGGCTGAAAGCGACTCCTCTGATTGATCAACCGCCTTTCCCAGTAGCAGATTCATCATATCCACGGCGCACCAGAACATCGCCAGACTGGTATATTTGCCGTGATGCACTCGGTACATAGGTAGGATGGCATTATATGCCTCTTCTACCCTGCCCTCTTTGCGCAGTTCAAAAATCTCCTTGACAGTCATAATGTTTTATTTTTAGACCGTTCGCTATGCTCACTGTTGGACCGTTGTTCTACCCATCGGGGTCCCCGAAAATCTACTGATTTTTGGGGAGAGCGGAGACAGCGGTCACCCTAACAACGACGGGGTCGTTGGTCAATGTGACCCGCTTGTCGAACGCGAGCGCAGCGTTCCGCCTATCGGCGGCGGAGTCCCTGCATGCTCTGCATCTTCTTCATCATCTTGCTAGTCTGCTCAAACTGCTTGAGGAAGCGGTTGACCTCCACAATGCTAGTTCCAGATCCTTTCGCAATACGATTCTTGCGGCTACCGTTCAGCAACGCTGGGTTAGCACGCTCTGCAGGAGTCATAGATGAGATGATGGCCTCGATTGGTTTGAACGCGTCGTCGCTGATCTCCACATCCTTCAAGGCCTTGCCCATGCCTGGAATCATACCGATGAGGTCTTTCATCGAACCCATCTTCTTGATTTGAGCTAGTTGCGAGAGGAAGTCGTTGAAATCAAATTGGTTCTTCGCAATCTTCTTGCTGATGCGACGTGCCTCTTCTTCGTCGTATTGCTCTTGTGCACGTTCTACGAGTGACACCACGTCACCCATGCCCAATATACGATCCGCCATACGAGATGGGTGGAACACATCCAGTGCCTCCATCTTCTCACCAGTACCGATGAACTTGATTGGTTTTTGTACGACAGAGCGGATACTCAATGCCGCACCACCACGTGCGTCACCATCGAGTTTGGTGAGGATAACTCCGTCAAAATCAAGACGATCGTTAAACTCTTTAGCGGTGTTCACAGCGTCTTGACCGGTCATGGCATCTACCACAAAGAGGGTCTCTTGTGGGTTGATAGCCTCTTTGATAGCAGCAATCTCTTGCATCATCTGCTCATCTACAGCTAGACGACCGGCGGTATCGACTATTACTACGTCATAACCATATACTTTAGCCTCTTGTACGGCTTTTTGTGCTTTGATAACAGGGTTGGCTTCGCCTTCGCCGGTGTAAACTTTGGCGTTGATTTGCTCACCGAGAACGCGGAGTTGCTCAATAGCAGCAGGACGATACACGTCGCAGGCTACCATCATCACTTTCTTGTTCTTTTTGGTTTGGAGGTAGTTAGCCAGTTTAGCAGAGAAGGTTGTTTTACCAGAACCTTGCAAACCACTCATGAGGATAACTGCAGGTTGTCCTTTGAGGTTGATTTCTGCAGCTTCGCCACCCATGAGAGCAGCCAGTTCGTCGTGTGTAATCTTGACCATGAGTTGTCCTGGGCGGACTGCGGTCATCACGTTTTGACCGAGTGCTTTGGCTTTGACTTGGTCGGTAAACTGCTTGGCAGTCTTGTAGTTAACATCGGCTTCTAGCAATGCTTTGCGGATGTCTTTGACGGTCTCCGCAATATTGATTTCGGTGATACGACCTTCACCTTTAAGAATCTTAAACGAGCGTTCTAATCTTTCTGATAAATTACTAAACATAGTTCTCCATTTTAATTTGGGTGCAAAATTAGTAAAAATTTCTCACATACGCAAGTAAACGAACACTTTTTATAAGAAAATAATAGATTCCAATCTATTTGTACAATAAGGCGAAGCAGTCTCTCTGCTATTTACTTAAGATTCAGCGATAGCATAGTTGGTGGTGATTGAAGCACCAACGAGCTGAGCGGTGGTAATAAAATCCGAGTCAATGAATAATAAGATTTAATAAGATTTCTCGCCGCAGGCGTAGGAGCTAGATAAACCAGAGAGCCGATGTCCGACGGTACAACAAAAAAATGCACATACGCAAATTTATTACTATATTTTTCAAAAATCATTGCATTGCGTTAGCAATTAATTATACAAATTTATGTTAAAAACAAACGCAGATTTTGTCCTAAAACCACCTATTTTTAACCTTGTAATTTGTATACCTTTACGCTACCCTTACCGAAGGGATACGCTAGAATTAAACATTAACATAAATTAAACAATATTTTGCTCTCTAATTGTCGTACGGCTGAATGAGTAAAGCGAATGAGCAGATCGTTCGAGCCGTATGGCGAGATAAGAATAATTGTCGACTATAATTCCCGCCACATTTACTTAAGATTCAGCGGTTGCGTTATTTAGTTCCCATTTTTTGATAGTATTTCCGACCTACTAACTACGTCTATCCCTCTAAAGAGGGAATAGACTAAGTGTAGTTAGGCGGTCATAGCGGAAATACCTCAAACGAATACACATATTTATTTGCAACGGCTAATTATGCTATTATTTTATCTTTCGCTCCATTCGTCTCATTCGCCGTTTAGAATAAATCATTTTGTTACCCCACCCTGTTGATAACTCACCACTTTTTCAAACGTTTTCATAAAAAATCATCTTTTTTTCTTAAATTATTTGCACAATTCAAAAAAATTGTGTAACTTTGCAAGCGCATTTGTTAAATACACAACTACCCTATTTTTATCACACACACCATGACAAAAACTATCAACACATTGTCACTTATTTTCGATAGACTAACTGCGGTTTGCGTTCTCTTATTTTTGGCAGGCATGCCTACCCTAGCGAGAGCTCAATATTACTACTCAGAGTACTATTACGCCGACGATTACGAATACACAGAGTATTACTCCTACGAGTCCAACGTACAAGATGCGTTTGCTGCGCAAAACCCTACCGCTTCTTCCCCTAGCCAAATCAATGGCAGACACAACGCTCCTGATTGGGGTGGCGATGGTTATGGCGAGGATGAGAACCTCCACCCTAGCGATCCGTTGCCAGTAGGCGATCATACTATATTATTTGTCTTAGCCGCTATTACAGCCATGGTCATTTATCTACAACAACGCAGACGTAACCAACATCAGTCTGCTAACACCCGTGGACTACTCACTCTCATAGTAGCCATCTTTATCGCAAGTCCTACTCTCGCCCAAAACAATGGCGACCTCCGCGTGCTTTACGTTGAGCAAAAGTTAGTGAAATACGAAGACGACGTCACACATCAACAAAAAACTCGCATTGACCGCCTATACGAATTCGCATCTGAGACCATCTCAAAGAGCGCAACTGCCTCTGAGACAACCATCAGCGTGCATATCTTCAATATGATTAAAGACGGCAAAGACCACGTCAACCATCCTGAGCTCATTCTCCAAGAACGCAACGGCAGTCAATGGGTGGACATAGAGGCACATATGGTCTTTGGTCCTCTTAAAGACAAAGCGGATATGGGTCTGCTCCCTGGTCGCAAGAACGCAAGTCCAGGTTCTGATGTGGACGATTTCTTGTACGACGATGGTATTGAGAAAATCAAAAACGACCAAACCTACGCAGACAAAGGCTACCGTGCTAGTGGCGTATGGAATTTTGTCATCGTTCAACAACCTGGTCAAAAAGCCACCTTTGACATGGACCAAGTGAAGCGCTACGAAGGCAAGTATTACGTGCGTGTCAACGGAGATACTGACTACAAGAACGATGCCGACCTCGTTACCCTCTCCGAGTACGCATATGAGCATATTCACGAAGATCCTATTGGCGCACTCAAGCGACACGATTACACACACTATGCATGTAAGAACCTAGCTGCGAACACGAATGTGATGTTCACCATCGCTACCGAGCACTCCCCTCGCATTGCTAAAGAGTTGATGGTCAATAGCAAACGCTATAACGACGATCCTCAAACCACCGACATATATGTGCTCAATCAAAGTGGTGGTCAGCCCTACCTCCCCGCTGCTGCTAGTGTGCGTTTTTCATGGGACATCATGACCAACCGCCTCACTCGCGCGTATATTGGTGACACCAAAACTCCAGAAGGCGAATACCTCGTGGCACACGGAGAAGGTCAAACACCAGAAGCTCGCCACCACTTCCAGGACAACACCAACTGGATGTATAGCGTGGATTTAGGCTCTAGAAAAGGTACTGATGTCATAGTTAGAGCCAAATTCAATGGTCAAAACCAACTCTTTTGGGGACATAGTGTTTCAGAGGGCAGTCCACTCATCGCTAATGACGGCAGCGGCGACGACAGGATCTACCCTGTACGTGTCATCTACGACCTCAAGGATCACCGCCTTGTAACTATCTATAGACCTGAAGCGGAAACTAGCGGCGAAGTCAACCTCAATACACCTGTGATGATTCACCGTGTACACAATGACCAAGCCACACAATTCCTCTTCCCTTCTAACGCAGACACACACAAAGCCGTAGGTACGGGCGATAAAACAGAGGATAAATACACCAACCCTGCTTATGCAGTACTGACTTTCCTCGAAGATAAGTTTGCTACCGATGTCACCACTACCAGCCACTACGAGAAGATGTTCTACTGGGTATCTTTCCCATTTGATGTAAAGATCGACGATGTCTTTGGTTTAGGTGCATACGAGAATTATTGGGCGGTGCAATATTACAATGGCGCCAAACGTGCCCTAGAAGGCTTACCAACCGAAGAGAGCACAGGCTGGGAATACGTAGAGAAAGGTGCAACCCTCAATGCCAACCAAGGCTATGTCGTTTGCCTCAACTACCGTCGTCTATGCAACGACTATGGTTATAAAGCAAACGGAGGTCGCAAAGTCAGCCTCTATTTCCCATCTGCTGACCGAGTGAACGTAGCGGATGTTCACAACCAAGATGATAGAACCGTTACACTAGAAGCACACGAGAAGGGCGAGAAGATACCTTGGAACCACTGGAACTGGCACCTCATAGGTATTCCATCTTTTGCTAATCCAGGTTTTGAGCAAGTATCACAAACCGAGGCTCCATTCTTCTACCTATACGATCACTCATGTGACGGATATGCTCCTGCTTCATCTAGCGACATGACCTTCCGCGCGATGCACGCGTACATATTCCAATACGCGGGCGATATTAAATGGACAGGAATTGTCAATATCACCCCTAGAAGCATTGCTGCCCAACACGCAGAGGATAACCCTATCACATTGCGATTGGAGCTCATCCACGGCGACCGAACCCAAGACAAGACTTTCGTTCAACTCCGCAGCGACAAGGGCACAGAGGGTTTTGATCTCAACCTTGACTTGACCAAAATGCTCAATAAGGGAGCTAACATCTATTCGGTGGTTAATGGAGACCAAATGGCGGGCAATGCGATACCTAAAGAGGAGTCTATTATCCCATTGGGTGTAGTGATTGCCGAAGCAGGCGATTACACATTTGCGATGCCAGAAGGCACAAATGGAGTAAACGTAGAACTCATTGATTACGAGACAGGTATCAGCACACCATTGACGGCATTGAATTATACTGTCAACATGCCTGCGGGTAGTTTTGATAATCGTTTTGCGTTGAGCATCAAGCCTGACAAAGTGACCACAGGCGTGGATAACTTGGGCGATGAAGTGACAGGCGATAAGGCGAAGAAATACCTCATTGATGGTGCGCTTTACCTCGTGAAGGATGGTGTGATGTACGACGCGCAAGGCAAGCTCGTGCGATAAGCACGCCATTAGATCGGGCATAGCCCTGAAGATCGCTGCGCTGTAGATCGGCATAAAATGCCTGTAGTAAATACCCCAACACAAGAGTCGTGATGTCACGACTCTTGTTGTTTTTACAGTCTTGTTTCCCAATAATTTTCAATAATTTTCGGTCTAATTTTGAACAATTTTTGTCCCTAAAAATAAATTTTGGTTAATTTATTACAATTTACTACAATTTTGGTAGTGAATAATCTTGGCAACTACATACATGTTGACACTTAATATCTCCTTGCCCTAGCGGGCAGAAATCTAAATAAATCTTTTTGCCACTCAAGAGCCACGCTTTTACGAGGTTCTCCGAAATCTATTACCACCGCTAGCATTCGCTTAATCTTATGAATGTAGCGGTAAGCATTTCAGAGATCAATCAGAGTCGATACTTGATTTCATTTGTTAAGATTGAGCATGAAGGAGTGCGACGGAACGCACTCCGAGTGTTGCGCCCGAGGAGTCCCCATTCTGAGGAGTAAGCGCGACACATAGAATGGCGCAACCCTTGCGGTTGAGCAGCCGTATGGCTATAGGGTAGTGTCGTACAGGGTAGACACGACCGCCGATAACGCGCAATAAGATTTATTTAGATGTCTTATCTCGGCAGAGCCTTGAACGATTACGCCGTGAGCGCAGCGAGCAGGAGCTAAACAAACCTCATTCGCCGTTAGTATAAATAATTTTGGTTAATATACTCTAATAATCTACAATTTTGGTAGTGAATAATCTTAATTTTGGTTTTGAATAATTTTCGTTTATTTTCGCTCTAAATTTTCGCATAATTTTCCTCTCAAACAACCTTTTTCATAAAAAATCACACATTTTTCACAAAATATTTGTGTATTTCAAAAAAAAGCAGTACCTTTGGAGGAATTTTAGAATAGGGTCATTGCGCCCCTATGAAAACACATTGAAAACACAAGATTAATCTTAAATAACATGAGCTCATTTGTAAGAACAACCCAATCTACACACCCACTGCTGATAATCAGTAAGATGGTAGTTGTATTGTTACTTATTTTCCTACCTGCGATTGCGTTTGCCAATCCTGTTTTTCAGACATCATCCAACGACAACAAGTACCCTGGTTCCATTAGGAGCGAGCAGTCTTATCGTGCGGAGCCTGTATCCTACGAGATGACCCACACAGCTACGTACCAAATTGGTACAACCTACAACCCAGCTCAAACCTTGTACGAACCATTCTCTAATGAGAATCCAAGTAATGGGCGTTCACGAATTACAGGTCGTAAGAACGAAGGGGATATTACCACAGGCAATAACTTTAATGATGAGGGTAACGACACAGAAGATCCAACTATGTACGAACCTATCGGCGATGCTTGGTCATTATTATTCTTCGCTCTAGTAGCAGCAGGATTGATCTTCATCAAACAGAGAAAGGGGCGAGAAGTTAGAGGTTAAAAGTTAAAGGTTAAAGGTTAAAGGAAAGGTTAAAGGCGAGAGGTCACAGCAGATGTTAAGCAGAGGATAAGCAGAGGATAAGCCAACACCTACGGGATGGTTACGGGTTCATGACGGGTTCATACCGAACAAGTAAGCAACCTCCCCCGAAGGATCTCCGAAGGAAGACCGAAGGAAGAGCGAAGGAAGAGCGAAGGAAGAGCGAAGCGTTTACACAGACAAAAATGATAGAAGTTTAGCCCCGAGTATTCTCTCGTAAAAGATTGTAGACGCAGCGAGTCCACAATCTTCAAACAAAAAAGAATGCCACCTTAAACAAAGGCCAGCTCAAGGTTAACGATGGCAAAAGAAAAAACAAGAAATAAATCAACATAACAGCAAAATAACCCCCTCTTCGGCAAAGGTTCGGCATCCCTTCGGAGGAGGAAGATGAGAGATATAAAAAATAATACAAGCGACCAAAACAATAAAAAACAATACTCACACTATGGATACACAAAGTATCGTAACATATAAATCGGCTTTTGATGCTATCATGCACGAGATTATGGCAGATGATGGCTCACAGATGGAGGTGTGGTACGCACGTGAACTGCAACAGGTGTGTGGTTATGCTCGTTGGGAGAACTTCCAAGTAGCAATCAACCGCGCCAAGGAATCATGTAACTCACAGAATATCAGTATAGATGATCATTTTCGTGACGTCACGAAAACGATACCTATGCCAAAGGGAGCGCAAAAAGAGATTAAGGACGTTTTACTCACTCGCTACGCTTGCTACTTAATCGCGCAGAATGGTGATCCAAAGAAAGAGGAGATTGCTTTCGCTCAAAGTTATTTTGCGGTTCAGACCAGACGTGCTGAATTAATAGCAGAGCGCTTGCAGTTACAACAACGCTTAGAGAAGCGAGAAGAGTTACGTACATCAGAAAAACGACTTTCGCAAAACATTTATGAGCGCGGTGTGGATGATAGAGGTTTTGCTCGTATTCGTTCGAAAGGTGATGCGGCATTGTTTGGAGGATATAATACCGAGCAAATGAAACAACGACTTGGAGTAAAGAGCGGTGCTCTTGCAGACCATTTACCACAAATAACCATTGCAGCAAAGAATCTTGCTACCGAGATGACAAACTTCAATGTTGAGGCAAAAGATTTGCAAGGTGAGCCATCCATTACCACGGAACACGTACAGAATAATCGCACCGTTCGAGCAATGCTTGGAGAGCGCGGTATCAAACCAGAACTGCTGCCACCAGCCGAGGATATTAAGAAAGTAGAACGACGAGTTGCCAAAGAAGAGAAACAATTAGGCACAGGACAAACGCTACCAAAGAAATAGCCACCTCTTCGGCAAAGGTTCGGTATCCCTTCGCTGGGGGAAAAGGAATTAACAAAATCGGTGCTCACAAAAAAGACATGCAAAAGGACATGCAAAAAGAAATTCCAAAGGCGATCCAGACAGATCCAGACAGATCCAGACTTGAAGCAGAAGTTGCCATAGAGAAAGGAATACTAACTCGAGAGGGTGGAGATAATGGTAGATGGATTATTAGTGCGGAACTAACTGAAAAACTGTAGAGCAAATTAAAGCAATAAACCAACCAACATAACGGCAAAAACACCTGAAAGGGAGAAAGGAAAAAAATGCTAGAACGAAAAAAACAATATTGGCTTCATCGGATTAACGGTGGAGAAAATGGCTGGATGCTTTCATTACCATTATTGAACAACCACAATATTCTCTCAGTCGGTTGGAGTTGTATCTCATCTGAAAAGATAATTTTAGATATTAAAGAACAAGGCATTGTAGCGATAAATCAACATTTTCAAGAGAATAATATAGAGTTACAAAAAAATCGCTATTGCTTACTGAACTTTGTAAAAAAGATGAAACGTGGGGATTTAGTGATTGTTCCTACATCTGCATATTTCAGCATATATAAAATAGTAGATAACAATGTTTTCTCTAATGAGTTAATATCGAACGATATTCTAAACCAATATAATGTACATAAAACAGAAAACAACGAGTTAGTTTACAACAATCAACACATTGATCTCGGCTTTTATCGCCAAGTACAACCAATCATCAATAATATACCTCGCAACGAATACGCAGTAGGCGAAATATACAAAGCACTGTGTTTGCATACCACAAATAGCAATATCACATCAGATACAATAATGACTTCTATTGGACGCATCGTTGCTGCGTTTAAGAAGCATTCTCCACTAGCGCCTCCGACCGTTAAAATAAATCACGAATATAGCCGCTGGACGACTACACGCGACCATAGTTGGGCATATCGTATTTTTCGTAAAAGTAACGATGAATTAATGTCGATGAGAATGGCATATACATCAGCTAGTTGTTTCACTTATAAGCAATTAAAAAAATGTGGTGCTAATTGGGATAAAAAAGCTTGTGAATATCTCTATACAAACGACAACAAATCGCTTACAATCAAAGAGTGGTCAAATGCGTTTAACAGCTGTCAAAATTGGATTCGCTTAAATCAATTAATGGCTTTGAATAGTTGTTTTGAAAGTTATCTGTCTGCAATTATAAAATTGGCAATAGAATCAGATCCTGGAATTCTAATAGAAGCACCACAAGCTATTGATGGAATTAGGAACTTAAAATACGATATTCGGTTAGACAACATTGATGTAGATACTATAGTTAGAGATTGCACATCTGGTGAATGGGGGCATAGAAATACTAACTTAAAAAAAATATTTATGACTATTCCAGACCTCTTTTTGCAGCATGAAAAAGAATTGGAAGAAATCCGAAAATTGCGGAATAATTTAGGTCATGCTTTTGGACGAGATATAGATATTACGCACTCTTTTGATCTATACAGATTACCCCAAATGGATAAACTAAGTTCTGGGCGATTTAAAAAATATCAAGAACTTGTTCTAAAATTGGTAAAAGAGATGGATTACCAAGTGATGAAAAAACATATTGGAAACTTTCAACCATTGTATTATTGTCACTCTATCAGAGAAGAAATTGCAAGTTTACCGACTTTGAAATCAAAAGCCGAATTACTCAAGAGAAGATTATATGAACATGCGAATGAATATCCCTACGCTATATCATTGTGCGAATGGGTCGTTTCATATTATGAAAACTTGTAATCTCATTAGGGCACTGGTCATTGGTTTGACCTCTGCTCACAAAGAAAAACAATAAAAATAAAAAACTCGAATTAAAATCAAAAAACAATAAAGCAAAACCAGAATATTAACCCTTGTCTATAGCCTATACCCAATAGCCTATAGCCAAAATAAAAAGCATATGAAACACAATCTACTTAAATCAGTTATCTTGTCAGTTATCCTATTTATAGGAGTTAGTAACGCGTGGGGATCAGTTGTCGGCGTAGCAGGATCCAACCCTCACAACTACACGGTCAAAATAAATGTCCAACGCACTTACCCTAACTATGGTAAAGATTGGTTCCAACAAAATATGACTCAAGCCCCTAAGGGTATGACGTTTGAAGGTAAGAAATTGTATATTATAGGATACGGGAACACGAATATGGATGGTGTAGAACAGATGCAATTCCAGTATTATGATGGAAATACTTGGAAAGAGGAGGTCGAAGCTATTGGACAATGGCAAACTTCTGATAACTACGCACATCCTTATAGTTACATCTATAATTATGATGAAGAAACTTGGTACGAGAATGGTAATTTCGTTGCTAATTTTAATTTTTACTTTGATGCGACAGGATGGAGTCAAACCTCATCACTAAAAATGTGTATAGGACATACAAACTGGCACAATTATGATGCATTAACAAACATCCCTAATACAAATTTATACTATGGTACACGCTCGTCAGGATGGGGAGGAGCAGCAGGAATGTGCGTCGTTGGAAATACAACAGAAGGAGAGGGCGGTAACCTCACACTTTTAACTATTTCTCAAAACGCTACTGAATTTACGGGTTTCAGAAATTACATTCTTAAGTCTGCAGGTAATACAGCCTATCTTATGATTAACAAGGGTAATGCTGGACAGAGACCTGATATAAATTACTATGACAATTTTGATCAACTGAATTATACTCAAACTATTAAAACTGTCGTAAAACACGGTGCAAACGATTACACAACAGAAAATTCAAAAGCAACCATCTCTATTAAATCATATAAGATAACAGGAAATGGTGTTGCTACAGAACAAAACAATTCCCTAACAGCAACATCTAGCACTACGACTATTTCTGCTGCACACACAGCAACAACAACTTTAACAGTCAGCAACATAGAAACTGGTTATAAATTTGATGGTTGGTATGATGCTGCGACAGGAGGTAATAGATTATCATCCGATCCCACATATACCTATTATCCTACCGAAGCAAAGACTGTTTACGCACGCTTCAGCGAAGATAATATTTTTGTTGTTCGTGGTGGAGAACAATTTGGTGACACATGGGGAAGTAATGTTAATGTAATGACCAAAAAAAATGAATTTGAACAGATTGTATATTACACCGTTTCTATCACAGGTAGAAATTTAGAAGAATCAAACACGGCATATCAATTCAAGATATACGATGAGTTTACAAAAAAATGGTATGGACTCGCTGCAGACGATGGGCGTTTTTGGTATACACGTGACATGGGCGAAAAGAATCTAGTAGAAGGGGACGGTGGAAAAAATATAGAACTTCGTGCTGACGTTCCAGGAGAATATGTGATTAAGGTAGATTATTCAGACGAAACCAAACCTAAGATTACTATCACTTACCCAGAGAAACACACCGTTACCCTACACCCTGTATCTAACGATTGGGGATATAGTGATTATGGATATTTTACAGTTGCATACGGCGAAATGACATACACGTCAAGTCCGTCTGAAACCATTCGATTTGACGTTGCATCAGGTTCCACCATCACTATCGTAGAATCACAACATCGATACCCAGACGTATACAATTGTGACATCGCTTGGAGAGTAATCGGAGGCGAATTTAAAGATTGGAAGAACATAAATAATCCTGTTAACTATCCTATCACAGTTAATGACGATATAGAAATAACTGACAATTTTGTTGTTAGTAAAGAGGCTGCTGAAAGTAAAAACTTGCATGTCTTTCTGAGAATAAAAAAAGATTTGATGGACGAGTGGATTTCCCAGGATGGAAATAAAAAGGAAACAGGAGATGCTATAAGACCGGGATATAAAGGTGATGAATTTGCAAATTTCATATACCTTTGTGATCATAGCACTCCGGGACATACAGTTCAAGGAAGCACTCCAGAAGAGCGTGGTTGTCCTAAATTAGATCCATCAGACACCAAAGAACAACCAAATGGACATTTCTTGATGCACGATCTCAAGATTGATGATGACAAGTACAACTATTATTACTGTACCATTACCGACTACGGTTGGTTCCATATTAAATTCGAACGCAAACATGCCGATTCGGATCCTGGACAAGGTGGATGGAATGAAGTACGAGCTGGCCATTTCCCTGGAGATGGAAACAATTGCTATTCAATCGATAATTATTCTGATGGAAAATTCACTGGATCATGGGTAGAAGCGCCTAAGTGTAAAGTAAGAGCAGGTTATCCTGACATGGGTAGATATGGTATCAAATACAACAATGAAATCCATTATGCCACCTCTAGTCCTCTTCATACGGTCGAATTTTATGTGCCATTTAAATCACAAATCGAAATTTTAGAGGGTGAACACAATAACCCTGCATACACTAAAACCGTAGCTTTAATTGAGAGTGGAGTTATAAAACAACGATACGAATTTTCTGAACAAAACAAGAGTTACACCCATACTGTTACAGGTGACGTATTTTTTGATGACCTATTTGCCACAAAAGAACAACACGATGTATATTTTAGAATAGCAAATGAGGGACACCCACAACCATGGTATGATCAGGGTTATATAACATATCTGTATTATACCAAACCTTATGGTGAAGCAAAGTTACTGGATTGTGTTGATCCAATACCTATAGATAACTACACATACTTCAAATACAAACTTCCGGCAGGAGTCGCATATTTTGATTTTCAACGCAAAACGGGCAAAAACGGAGACACACCACACGCTCAAACAATTAACCACTATAGCGTACTATTTCCGAATGTTAACTGTTTTGTTTTAGATGGAGGTCAAAATGGTAACAACAGATACTCTGGTTATTGGATATCTATGCCTTCTGACGGCGACTTCCGTCTACTCTATGTAGAGCAAATAGTCACAAAAAAAGAAGAAGATGGAGACCAATGGATTACCGAAGTAAAACGTACATACGAACACTCATCGGATCTTATCAAACAATCAGAACTAAATACAAAAGGGGAAAAGATTGTCAGTCTACACATCTTCACTAAAGGTAAAAACCCTGAAGTTATCTTGCAAAAGTATAGTGACACACAGAAGAAATGGGAAGATATTGAAGCACATATGGTAAATGGTCCGCTTGAAACGGACGACCCAGGAATGGGTCTTCTTCCAGGTCGTAAAAATGCTACTCCTGGCTCTGATATCGACGATTTCGTATATGATGATGGTATTGAGAAGATCAAAAACGATCCAACTGATGACGGTTGCGGAGTATGGAACTTCACCGTTTACAAAAACGGCGAAAGTGCCAAACTTAATCTTATCAGCGATGATGGTCTTAAGCGATATACTGGTAAATACTACATCCGTACCGATAATGCAGAAGGACGCTGGTCAGACTACACTATGCCTGGTAACCATATGACCTACTCATCCTATGCCAAGAAACATAGTGGTTTCTCTCACTACTTTTGCAAATGGTTGGATTTAGATATACATTTTAGTAGTGTTTCCTTTATTGTGGCTAATGATTACGCTCATAGTCTAACAGATCCTTCATATCTATTTGACGATCAATATATTGACGACCAATGGTTACCAGAGAATGCCAACGTTCGTTGGGGATGGGACATCGTTACCAATAAGGTATCACGCGCGTATATACAAGGTACATGGACCACTAATGAGCCACCAGCACGCATCCATAACCTCGTTCTAGATTATAAACCGACTGCTGAAAAAGACGACGACAAAACAGTCCTACTCCATGATAGTGGCGATTGGATTTATGCAATTAACTTAACCGATACAAAAGTAGGCTCACGCCTCAACTCATTAACGGCTAAATACCCTTCTACTCATACCTCTTCTCAAGTTTTCGCAGAGAATATTGACATGATTACAGGAGAAAATGATAATAAAAATACATATACAGTACGCGTACAATATGACTTCAAAATTGACCACACTTTAATAGCATTGTTACCTAATGACAAGAACGCTAATATTGGTATTGACGTCGTTATTGAACGTACTAATAATAACGAAGATGCCACACAAGTACAAGCATCTGTAAATTCTCAAAAAAGCGTAAAACAAGAAGATGAATCTACACTTACTGGTTCAACGGTATATGGTGTATTTACATTTACTAAGAAATTCTTAACAGACAACACACTCGAAAACCAAGAACGTTTTACTCATTGGTTCTCATTCCCATTCGATGTAAAACTATCTGACGTGTTTGGATTCAGTCCAGTGGGAGACTATTGGATGATTCGTAAATACAATGGAGACAAACGTGCAGCAGAAGGACTAAACGAGACTAATACCTTCTGGGAATATGAGCGTGACCCTAACGCAATATTAGAGGCAAACAAAGGTTATATCCTTGTGTTAAGTACATATCTCAAACAACCTAATAGAGATGTATATACTAACCGAGATACATTAAGTCTCTATTTCCCAGCTACCGACTTAGTTACTAGTATAAATAGTGATTATTTCGAAACCCCAGTCGAAGTTCCACAACATAAAAACCAAAATACCACTATAAAAGACTGGAACTGGAACATGATTGGTATGCCATCATATGCAAATAAACAAGAAACTATTACACAAAACCACTTGTACTATTTCTATGATTACAGCCACAAAAACAACTCTTATGAGGTAGTATGGAGTGGTGAGAAATCATTCAAATCTACATTTGCATACATGGTACAATTTGCAGGTACCATTAATTGGAAGACATTCAATTTTACCAAGGCACAAGGTCTTGCTCCAAGAGAAAGAACAGACGAGGAAATCCAAAAACATGTCTTACGCCTTGACTTACACCGAGCAGGAGCACGCGAGGATAAAACATATATTCAGTTGATTGACGAAAATGCTACTACCGATTTTGATATGAATCTAGATTTGACAAAAATGCTCAACTCTTCTAAATCAAATCTATATTCATTACTGAACAACCATAGACTAGCAGCAAACGTGCTCCCTATCGAGGAGACTATTATTCCTCTAGGTGTAGTGACTACAACTGCTGGCGAGTACACCTTCGCAATGCCTAACGGTACAGATGGTATTATCGTAGAACTCATTGACTACGAGACCAATACTCGCACCAACATGTTGCTTGACAACTACACCGTCAACCTCGGCAAGGGCACCTTTGATAATCGTTTTGCTCTCCATGTGAAGCCAGATAAGACTACCACTAGCGTGGATAATATCGGCAATGAGGCGACAGACGACAAGGTGAAGAAGTACCTCATCGACGGCGTACTCTATATGCAGAAAGACGGCGTGCTCTACGATGCGCAAGGACGTTGCGTGCAATAAGCACGCCATTAGATCGGGCATAGCCCTGTAGATCGTTACACTGAAGATCGCTGCGCTGAAGATCGGCACAAAGTGCCTGTAGTAAATAACCCAAACACAAGAGTCGTGAGTAATCACGACTCTTGTTGTTTTTCATAATTCGTCTCATTCGCCGTTCGTGTTATTACTTGTAACGGCTAATTGTGCTAATTATACTAATTCTTTTACCATTCGTTCCATTCGTTTCATTCGCCGTTTAGAATAAATCATTTTGTTATGGGTTGCCAATGCGCCCAGCGCATTCTTCCAACCCACACAAAATATATTCACGAATTGTCCATAATTGTCGATTTTAATTGTCGCAAATTGTCGTAAAAATTCAACCTTGATTTTTGATTATTTTTGTAGGCACTTCGTGCCGTATTTTTGTTCTAAATAATTGTCAATAATTGTCTTCAAAATTTCTCCTCGTATTTGGTTATAACTCAAAAAGTCGTTCATAAAAATGTAACATTACCAACAAAAGTCGTTCATAAAAGTGTAACATTCCCAACAAAAGTCCTTCATAAAAGTGTAACTATTCAATAAAATTTAATCAAAATAAGCAAAATATATTATCTTTTATACAAAATATTTGCATATAAGAGATAATTTATTTATCTTTGCAGCGTTTTTCAAAAATCACAAATATGCTAACCAAAGAAAATATCTATAGTTTATCCAATACGGAGATTATTCAATCACTAGGAGTACAATACAAATCCTATCGACTTAACGCTAATTTAACACAAAAAGAAGTAGCAGAAAAAGCTGGCGTTAGTCTAATCACACTGCGTGCGTTTGAGACAGGCAAAGCTAGCAATATCACCATGGGAAACCTATTAGCACTCCTACGAGCGATCAATAATCTAGAATGTATCACGGAAATATTACCCGAGATACCTATTTCTCCATATCAATTATTAAAATTACAAACCAAACAAAGAAAACGCGTTAAACATGGAAAATAATATCGTCAAAGTTAAGCTATGGGGACAGGAAGTAGGACTGCTATATTGGGATAAGAAATCTCACAAAGCTATTTTCGAATATAATCCCGCTTTTGTACGTAAAGGTATAGATATTGCTCCTCTAACCTCCTCTATTCACTCTATTGCAGGACGGCAGCCCATCCCAGGCAATACAGACAAAATATATCAAGGGTTACCTCCATTTATAGCAGACTCTCTGCCAGATAAATGGGGAAATCGCGTATTTGAACATTGGGCTAAAATGCGTGGAATCAAGAGTAGTGATATCACTCCTGTAGATAAACTATCATTCATCGGAAGTAGAGGAATGGGAGCTCTTGAATTTGAACCCGCCATAAGCGTTCAAGACGACACCCAAGATATACAAATACAAGACTTATATGCTTTGGCACAGCGTATTTTTGATGAGCGTTCTGAAGTTTCTGTATTGCCAGAAGAATCTATTACAATGCAACGATTGTATGCTGTAGGAACTTCGGCTGGTGGTCAACATCCCAAAGCTATTCTAGCCATCAATTCCGAAACTGGAGAAATTCGTTCTGGACAATTGGATTGGTCACAAGAATACAAATATTATATCTTAAAGTTTGCCGAAAGCAGTACCTTCCCACACACCCAAGTAGAGATGGCATACTATCAAATGGCTACCAATATGGGTATCAATATGATGCCATCGCAATTAAAAGAAATAGATGGACAATATCATTTTCTCACTGAACGTTACGACCGCCAAAATGGCGAACGCATACATACACAGACACTTGCAGCCATGAGCGAAACAGCTTGTTCATACGAAGACTTGATGACTGTTGCTAGAAAATTAGATATACCACAAAACGAACAAGAACAGTTATATAAACGAATGGTAATGAATATTCTTGGAGGAAACGTGGACGATCATACCAAAAACTTCTCTTTTATGCTACCTAAAGGAGGGCAATGGCACATCACACCTGCATACGACATGACTTTTACTGTGGACCTAGGAGCTATGCAATATGTCAACTACCATAATCTGTCTGTGCGTGGAAAAGTTACAAACATTTTAGAAGAAGATTTATTAGCATTTGCTAAAGATAATTCCATTAAAAATGCTGCTCGCATTATTGATCAAGTAGCCAACGTATTATCAAATTGCTGGACCTATCTAATTGAAGCCGGAGTCAGCAGATATTGGGCAGATAAAATAGAAGCATATATAGCCGAACTCTTACCAGATAGATATCAAAAAACTATGCTCCATTCTCTCCCAACCAAAGTAAGCGAATATATAACTAACAACGGAGTATGTATACGCGATATTGTATTAAGAGAAACACGAAATGGCGACCTTATATTATCTGCTTTCTCTGAACAGGAAGAAAAAAGATGGCTTATCAATAAAAAATCTAGCACATTCAAGGACATTAAGGAGAAAGGTTGGATTCATGTAGAAGAAAAAGAACTTATACATCTTGTAGAAACATATCTGAGGTTAAAATAGGCGAGAGGCGAGAGGCTATAGGTTATAGGCAAGAATCCAAGAGTCGTGAGCAATCACGGCTCTTGTTTTTTGTAGAAGACAAGGAGTATTAAGTCGTTCATAAAAGTGTAGAATGTGAAGATGGGCACAGAGGAACAGTTCTTTATCAAAATATATACGCATACACGCGTGCGTATAAGTTCTAGAAACATCTGTTCCACTATACCCATCTGTTCCACAGAAACAACCTACTCCTCCGTTATCCCTCCGTTATCCCTCCGTAAATGACAGGAAAAAAAAGAAGACAACATGTGTGACAGATAACCAGATGTGACAGATGTTTTGTAAATACATTCGCGCGCGTGTGCGTGCATATATTTGAGGAAAGATCTGTCACATCTGTCACACGTTAAAAACAGGTAGTGGATATACAAACAAAAACTGCTTGAGATCTCAAGCAGTTTTCTTTGTAGTGCTACGGGGAATCGAACCCCGGTTTACGGCGTGAGAGGCCGTTGTCCTAGGCCACTAGACGATAGCACCGTGACCGTATGTCATACTTCCTTTTCGAAAGCGAGTGCAAAGGTACAACAAAAAATGCACATACGCAAATTTTTTTGAAAAAAAGTGCAAAAAAAATGCATTTTTTGTGTTTTTTAGCATTTTTTGAAGGTAAAAGCAGGTACATATGACCTCGAATAACACCAAATCACACAAAAATTATTCTATCCAAAAATTATAGAAAATTATAGAAAATTATTCAAAATTTCGAAGATCATGTTTTATAACAAAAATACGCTTCGCTACAAAAATATTTATAAATCTAATGATATATTTGGTAGTAATGGCAGAGCCATCTATATCTTTAAGACTCATCTATATTCTCTTAAGCAAGCTTAGATGTTATAGTTGATTCTTAAATCTATCATATCTGCTATCGCATCTATTAACTACCAAATAGTTTTAATGCTCTTCGAACCTATTCAAGGATCATCCTACTAGAGTAGGTAATGGGGAGCAAATTTTTCGGTATGTTCCATACCTCGTAGCGAGCTTAAGCGAGTGCGAATAGCGGATTAGATAGATGTAATCTATCTTTTGTAAAATAATTACTCGCTTTACTTGCGTATGTGCATTTTTTGTTGTACCTTTGCACCGTATTTTATGCACATTTGAGTATGAACACAAATTTTGGTTATGTACGCGTGGCAGCAGCCGTTCCGCAAATGCGAGTAGCGGATTGCACCTACAATGCTAGCGAAATCAAAAAACAAATATCCGAAGCTGTACAAGAAGGCGTACAAGTGATATGCTTCCCTGAACTGAGTATCACAGGCTACACATGCGCCGACCTATTCTTTACCCAACAGCTTCAACAAAATGCACTTACTGCCCTCGAGCAAGTATGCGCCTACACACGCGACCTACCTATCATCGTGCTCGTGGGTGCCCCCCTCAAAGTGGACAACAATCTCTACAACTGCGCCTTCGTGATGACCGACGGCGAAGTGATGGGTATCGTGCCTAAGATCAATCTCCCTAACACAGGCGAGTTCTACGAAAAGCGTTGGTTCTCATCGGGTCGCGATGTACTAGAGCGCAACACCAATAGTATTCGTCCACGCATCCCAACCATCGAACTCTGGGGCAAAGATGTGCCATTTGGCATCGACCTCGTGTTCACTACCAACGATTATAGTTTTGGTATCGAGATTTGTGAGGACCTCTGGTCTCCCCTACCCGCTAGTACACAGCTGGCTATTCAAGGTGCAGAGATCATCTTCAACCCATCTAGCAGCAACTGCGTAACCGGTAAGCACACCTTCCGCCAACGCATGATCATGCAGCAGTCTGCCCGCGTACACTGCGGGTATGTCTATACCTCATCGGGTATTGGCGAATCGACTACCGATATTGTCTTCTCGGGTAGTACCTATATCGCCGAGAACGGCGATATGCTCGATATGGGCGACCGTTTCCAAATGGAGAGCAGCATGATCATCTCGGAGATTGACGTAGAGCGTCTGCGCATTGACCGCCAACGCAATACCAATTTTACCCACGACAAACATGGGCATTATAGGCATATACAAGTGGCTCCGTTGGAGCAGGTAGCCTACCCCCACCCCCTCCCTAAAGGGAAGGGAGACGATGCCTCATCGCCTTATAGCCCTATCGCCTCATCGCCTATTTATACAGAGCCACTCCACCGTCATTTCCCTAAGACGCCGTTCCTACCTAAGCGTAATAATAGCATGGAGTATTGCGAAGATGTGCTTAATCTACAAACACATAGTCTTCTGCGCAGATGGCAGCACACCCATGCCGAGTCACTGGTGATTGGCATCTCTGGCGGATTGGACTCTACCCTAGCCCTGCTGGTGTGCGTATTGACCGCTGACCGTTTGGGTTATAGCCGCAGTCAGATCATTGGTGTGACTATGCCAGGTTTTGGTACGAGCGACCGCACCTACAATAATGCTATCGCTCTCATGGAGCAACTAGGCATCAGCATACACGAGATACCTATCCGTGAGATGGCTACTCAACACCTACAAGACATCGGTCACGACATCCACCTGCACGACATCACCTATGAAAATGCGCAAGCGCGCATACGCACGCTCGTGTTGATGGATATGGCCAACAAGTACAACGGTCTGGTAGTGGGCACAGGCGATATGAGCGAACTCGCTCTCGGTTGGGCGACCTACTGCGGCGACCAGATGTCGATGTACGGTCTCAACGCAGGCGTACCCAAGACGCTCGTTCGCTACCTCGTACAATACGCGGCAGAGAACATCTTCAGTGATGAGACACGCGAGATACTCCTGGATATCGTAGATACCCCTGTTTCACCAGAATTGCTACCTACTGACGAGGATGGCAATATCGCACAAAAGACCGAAGACAAAGTGGGACCATACGAGTTGCACGACTTCTATATGTACTACTTCCTACGCTATGGTTTCACCCGCGAGAAGATCGCTTATATGGCAGGCATAGCCTTTGAGGGTGTATATACCCAAGAGGAAGTAGACCACTGGTTGGGCGTATTTATGCACCGCTTCTTTACCCAACAGTTCAAGCGTAGCTGCTTGCCTGATGGACCTAAAGTAGTAGGTGTCAGCCTCTCCCCACGCGGTGACTGGAGAATGCCGAGTGACGCAAGCGTCATTGTTTAGAGAACGCCCTATGGGCTACAGTTTAGAGTTTAAAGACATAGAATATGAAAAAGTTTATCAATACAATCGTAGCAATTTTTATTGCTTTTGCTGCACAAGCACAGTTAGTAGAGCCCATCAAGTGGAAGGGCGAAGTCATTGGCGATAGCGTTCGCCTAACTGCAACCATCGAACAAGGGTGGCACCTCAATATCATCGAACTCGGCGATGGACTGTACATGGACGAGTACGCAGGTACATTCACCGAAACAGTGGCTAAAGCCGACACCGTTCGCGTACGCTTCAACGCATGCGACGATAAGATGTGTACCGCACCAGAGTATTTTGAGTTTGTAACTCTAGGCGAAGAGGCGAAAGGCGAAGGAGAACAATCCATTTGGTGGGTGTTCGTTATGGGACTATTGGGTGGTCTATTGGCTATCTTTACCCCATGCGTATGGCCTATCATCCCTATGACCGTGAGCTTCTTTATCAAACGAGGTGGCGCTGCCAAAGGTACTACCAACGCTAGCGTCATTCGCGATGCGATCCTCTACGGAATCAGCATCGTGATCATCTATGTAGGATTGGGCTTGCTGGTGACCCTTATCTTTGGTGCATCTGCACTCAACGCCTTGAGTACCAACGCCGTGGTTAATATCATCTTCTTCCTTATTTTGGTACTCTTTGCCGCATCGTTCTTTGGTGCTTTCGAGATCACCTTACCAAGTTCATGGTCCACAGCTCTCAATAGCAAGTCTGGCAACACGACTGGTTTCTTGAGCATTCTGTTGATGGCATTTACCTTAGTTATCGTGTCCTTCTCTTGCACAGGTCCTATCATTGGTACCTTGCTCGTAGAAGCAGCAGGCAAGTCCCTCTTGGCTCCTACCATGGGTATGTTGGGCTTCGCTATTGCATTGGCACTGCCATTCTCACTCTTCGCCATGTTCCCATCGGTACTCAAGAAATTGCCTAAGTCAGGTGGTTGGATGAACACCTTCAAGGTGACCTTGGCTTTCTTGGAGTTGGCATTAGCGTTGAAGTTCCTCAGTGTAGCAGACTTGGCATATGGATGGCATATCCTTGACCGCGAAGTGTTTGTATCTCTCTGGATCGTGATCTTCTCCCTCTTGGGTTGCTACTTGCTCGGTTTGATTAGTTTCCCACACGATGACGACGACCACCGCAAGACAAGCGTACCACGATTGTTCTTGGCGATCATCTCATTGGCTTTTGCTATGTACATGGTTCCAGGTTTGTGGGGCGCACCTTTGCGCGCCATCTCTGCGTTCGCTCCACCGATGAGTACACAAGATTGGGTGATGAGTTCTGGCAATCAGGTTAAAGGCGAAAGGTTAGAGGTTAAAGGCGATGGATACAAGACTATGAGTGTACACGACGGACAAATCACCTTTACCGACTACGATGAGGGTATGGCATACGCCAAAGAGAACAATATGCCTGTATTCTTGGATTTCAACGGCTTTGGTTGTGTCAACTGCCGCAAGATGGATGCTGCTGTGCTTAGCAAACCAGAAGTGGCAGAGCATATGCACAAGTATGTACTTATCTCACTCATCGTGGATGACAAAACGAAACTAGAGGAGCCTATCGTCCTCGAGGAGAATGGTAAAACCACTACCCTCAAGACCATTGGCGACAAGTGGAGTCATATGCAACGCGTACAATATCAATCTAATGCGCAACCATACTACGTACAACTAGACGCAGATGGCAACAAGATTGTAGAGACAAGTTACGCTTACGATGAGGATATTGAGAAATTCCTTAAGTGGCTCGCATATTAAACAATATTTATTTTTTAACAAAAATACGCCATCTGTGATGGCTTCAAAAATAAATAAAAATCAAGGATTAAATTTAAAGACAATTATTGTCAATTGAGGCATCAATTATCGACGAACTATATTAAAAAATTAATAAAAAAAGTATATTTTTATGCAATAGATGATACAAAACCATCTACATATGGTTGATTTTTAGTAACCACAGCGAATGCTTGACGGATCAGTTTGTTAGCAACTGCAACAACTGCTGCTTTACCTGATTTACCATTAGCTCGCAAACGTTCATAAGTTTCTTTACATGCCGCATTATACTTTGTGCAATTACATGCTACAAGATATAATTGACTACGTAGATAAGTATCTCCATTGCGATTAATGTGACCTTTGACATTTACTGATGTACCTGATTGTTGGTAGGTAGGGCAGAGCCCCAAATAGCGGGAAATCTGCTTAGCATTGCTAAAGTAAGTAAAGCCTCCAGTAGCCACAATAAGTGCT